>JAFWAC010000032.1 GCA_017507805.1 Clostridia bacterium | reverse complement strand
TCAAAAATGTGTCGGTCACTATGTCCGAGAGAGTTATTTTTGATTTAGAATAGGTGTTTTTTTATGCAAGCTTACTTATTTTCTTTTTCGATTATTTTCCTTGTTTTACCTTTTGCTATTAGGTGGTATTTAACTAAATATCTGCCAGCTTGGTCTGATGTGGTAGAACTTATTAAAAATTGTAAAAAAAAGCCGGATTAGTTCCGGCTTTTAATGATTTAGAGGTATTTATAATGAAAAAATATTACATAATACGCGCTGATGGTAGCAGTATCTTTGAACAGCCTTATCCAGAGGATTTTATATATCACTGCCTTTTTAATCTCCTGGAAACAGCTCCTGATGAAAAATTCCGTTTGTGCTGCTTAAATTTCAAAGTCTCGGCGCGTGGTACAAGCTTCCCAAGTACAGTGCGCACTTGCTCAGAGCGTGTCGCAGGCTCAGAGGTTCTGTATCAGCCGTTCCCCGAGGGTCTGACATTATCGAATATACGTAAGTATATACTTAAATAGTTCCGGTAAGCTTCGCATCCTTCCTACCCCCTCCTCTTATTTGCCTTTTGCGTGTAATCAGAGCTCGCTCTGATTGCTCGCTTTTTTGTAAATTGACAGCTGAAAAGTTTCGGTTTTACGCGCCTGTAGAGAGGTATCACCTACAGGCTTCCGTTTTTTTACTTGACTTTTGGCTTTTTTGGGTTTATTATAATCTTGTAAATTTATATTTTTGGAGTGCAATATTATGGAAAAATATCATAAGTTTTTTTATAATTTTTTTGAACGTTTTTCTATTGGTGCTGCTATAGTTCTTCCTTTTTATTGTATTTGGCTTTCTTTTTTTGGTTTATTCAAGCGTTTATTTTATTTCAACTAATTTATATTGTAGGGGTGCAATTATGAATGTTAGTTTAACTCGCGCGGATTATGATGTTCGCCAGGGCTTTTCGCCCTCTGATTACTCTTTTACTGTCGATTGGCTTAATGTCCGTCTTGATTGTGATGATATTGGCATGTTAATTCTTGCTATTATTAATAAGCTTCCTGAATTGGAGCTTTCTGATTTTGAGCCGCGCCCTGGTGGTGGTGTCTGTTTCTATAAATGCGGATACCATATACCAAAGGTTGGTTTTTCCTCTATTGTTTTAGCTTATAATACCGATGAAAAAGGTAAGATAATAAATACTCCCAGCGGTAAGCGTGGTGAGCTTTACGGTATCCTTGTTTCTATTTCCGGTGACGGTTGCCGTTTTATTAATTCGCTTCACGATAATGCTTTTTGTGATTTTCTTGATGCTATTTCTATATTTAATCCTCAGTGTAGCCGTATTGACTTAGCCTGTGATATTTTAGATAAGGAAAATCAGATAGTTCCAATGATACACACTTTCGCTGCTACTGCTTATGACCGTGAAAATGCTTTGATTGATTTAAACTGTGGTTTAATCCGTAAGCGTCCAGATGGCAAGTATCGGCAATGGGTTAAGGTCGACAATGTATATGATGATGTTATTGATGATATTACTTACAATGTTACTGTAGGAGGTAGAAATTCTACTAAAGGCACTTTACAGCTTTACAATAAGCGTGTAGAAATTAACGAGCGTCACGAGTCATCTGTTGCTGAAGCTATTCTTAATGCTATGGGTGACCCTGATTATTGGTGGCGATTGGAATATCGTTGTAAATCCTATGCTCAAAATGTTTTTGACACTCTCGTTCAGAGTAAGAATGTTTATGCGGCATTTTTAGAAGCTTGCACCGGTTTTGGTGAATTTGTAGTTTCGCCTTACGATATATCTAATATTCATAAGGCTCAAGAGGCTGTTGAGTGGGCGGCGTTCCTCTGCTTCCTGCGTTCTCAAATTGACACCGGTATTCATTTAGTACAATTCACAGTCCCGAAATTAACGGCAAGCCCCTACTTGCCGTCTGTGAATTACAAGCCCCTCGCGGGGTACTAAATGCGCGTTTAGTGCTATTCGGTACGAACCCCCAAATCACATTTTTGCGGTCTAAACGAGTTCATTTTAGCACACCTTTTTTCCATTGTCAAGCCTTGAACTTTTTTCGGCGGGTTAATTCGTCTGCCATTGCATAAAGCAAAGTCACAGCTTCGCTATCGTGATTGAGCAATTTTTGCACCCGTTTCAGGTCGCGCCCACTTCTGCGGTATTCCTCAACAGCGTATGCTTTTCTCAGGCTGTGCAAGCTTAGATTAGCTTTGATATTGAAGCGTTCGCGGGCGCGCCTTAAATCCTTGAAAACAGCTTGCCGTGTTCGCGGTTTTCTGCCGTTTAATCTGCCTTGAAAAACATACACTGTCCCACAGCACAACAAGCACCTCTCACGCAAAGCTTCTGGCAACCTCACAGTACGGCATTTTCCCGTTTTTTGCTCCCTCACCGTAAAGCGTTCTTTTCGGATTTGCTCTGTCTTGAGTGCAAGCACATCGGAAACGCGCAAACCCGTTGCCAAACTGACCTCACAAACTAACCTATTTGCGGGATTTAATGACGCGAGTATATGTTCAATCTCGCCCTTTGGTATCCATTCACTACGCATATTTATTCACCTTGTTACCTTTCCTAAAATTGTCAACTCGATTTTTCCGTCCCATTTTCAGGACGGGGCATTTCAATATCTTTTGTCATCACATACTTGTTTGAAAAATCCCAATCCGTAATCGGGCATTTGTCGAAGCACTTTGTCACAATCGGCTCACGGTGCTTCAATCCTTGGCTTGCAAAAAAGAGGTGTTGCCCCGCTTCGCGCACATCCTTTTCCATATCCTTCGTGATGTATTTTGTGATATATTTCGCGCACCCGACCGAGCTTTGAATTTCGGTGCAAGTGAAATACCCGAAGCGTGTCCGATATGCGCTCCAATCAAAGATTTTTTCACCTTTCCGAAGCTTCTCGCGTATGCGCTCGGGCAGTTTTTCATCAAGGGTAAAAGGGCGCAAATCTGCCACGGTCAAGCCCATTAAAAGTCCGTGCATGTGCCAAGCCCCATTTTTATGCTTTTCGGGAATGAGCAAGTATTTAATTTTCTCGCCCTCTGCCCTATTCCGATTGAGATTACGGACGAGCATTGCAAAGTCCTTTCGGAACTCCCCAAGGTCAAAGCGGTCGCGCAGTTTTTCATCCTGCGTGAATGTGCAGAAAAAGTGAAACTCGTTGCACATTGCGATTTCAAAAACGCGCTGCCGGCTTCTGCTAAGGGAGCTTGAAAACCGCCCGATTTTTTCCTTTTCGGGCTTGTGAGGCTCGGTCACATCATAGCCGAATTTTTTAAGCTGTTCAACCGTCCATTTTTCAAGCTCGCGCGTTCCGCGCGGGGATTGCATTGCTTTGGTTTCCATCACCACCCCCCGCCCGCCTCAAGGCGGGAGCAGTGGCTCAAGACTTGGGCTGTTGCGCTCACTCGTAAAGTTGCGCACGGTGCGGACAATTCAGCGGAGGAATTGTCACAAAAGGCTTCGGCTCGTCATTCAGAATAACAAAGTTTTCACCCACACCGCAAAGCTCTTGACCGTAGCCGTTGTTGGGAATGTAATGCGGGCAATCGGTGCAAAAAAATTTCATACTTGACATTTGGTCTCACCTCTGTTAGAATAGTCAACAGTGGCGAGAGACTTGGTCTTTCAGCCGACAGCCATTAGACCACGCGTTTCTATAAGCTGACTACTTGATAACGCGCTGTCGGTGTCAAAAAGAAAACCGTCCCATTTGGGGCGGTTTTTTCTTGTCTGTAAGTCTGTGCAAACAAGTGGCGAATAGACACTAAACCTCGGAACATTTAGTACAATTCGTAATAAAATTTTTAAGGGTCTGAATTCCCTTTTATGATTAGTATCAACTAATTATTGTTCTGATAAAGTGGAATTATTATCATTAATCGGATTTTTAAAATGTTTAAGGATTTTGTACTTTTCCCCACAAATATAGTTTCGCTTTCTTGCTACATTATAATTTTTATTCTCATCATAAACAAATTACTGTTCTTTGTAAATTTTGCTTGCAGTAATTTGGTTTGTGCGATATAATAATTTTGCTATATATTTACTGCCAGGTGGTGTTTAACAGGCTGTCGAAATGTTCGCAAAATTATTTCGGCAGCCTTATTTACTTTATGTCAACATTCAACTTCCCTATTTCAAAAACTCAAGCGAGCAATTATATATATACATATAAGGGAGTTAATATCAGAAAATCGATTATTCCATATTATAAAAGGTGAAAATAATGTTTATTTTTACAATATTTGCAGAAGCATTTATAGTGAGTTTTATTGCTAATTGCTTTGTTTTTATCAAAGATTTTCCACAATACCTTTTTGTTATAGTGCCGATTTTTCTTTTTTTAAATCTGTTCGCAGGAATTTTCACAATAAAAACACATAATAAAAAGCTAAAGATTTGCTATCACGGCTCTACCCTATTATGTTCTTTTGGTATATCAATAATATTTTCTACTATCTATCAAGTAGCACTTGCATTTAAAACTCCATCTAATAATTACATAACTTTTATTTGGAGCCTAATTCTATGTCTTTGTGTTAGTTTTATTGTATTTTGGAACGGAATAATTTGCGTATATCTAACATCTACACAGTTGGGAATTAAAATAAGGCTTATGGGCATAATTTGCGGTATGATACCAATTGCGAATTTAGTTGCCTTATTTTTCATAATAAAAACAACTGTGAGTGAATGTCGCTTCGAAGCCAAAAAGGAACAAATAAACATTCAAAGAAAAAATAAAAAACTTTGTGCCACAAAGTACCCTATTCTTATGGTACACGGTGTGTTTTTTCGTGATACGCGTTTTTTCAACTATTGGGGTAGAATTCCGAAAGAATTAGAAACAAACGGTGCTACCATTTTCTATGGCAATCACCCGTCTGCTGCTTCGATTGCTGATAGTGCCGCATATCTTAAAATGCGCATTGAAGAAATAACAGAGAAAAACGGAGTGGATAAGGTGAATATTATCGCTCACTCAAAGGGTGGATTAGATTGTCGTTGTGCAATTTCAAAGCTCGGTGTCGCCAAGCGTGTTGCATCACTTACAACAATAAACACACCGCATAGGGGTTGTTTATTTGCTGATTACCTACTAACTAAAATACCTTCTGAGGTTAAAAACAAAGTGGCAAAAACATATAATTCAACAGTGAAAAAATTTGGTGAAGCAAACCCGGATTTTCTTGCGGCGGTCAATGATTTGACCGTAGCTTATTGTAATCGGCTGAATTCCGAATTAATAACACCGCAAGAAGTTTACTGTCAAAGTGTGGGGTCAGTAATGGCTAAGGCAAAAGGCGGAAAATTTCCCTTAAACTTTTCATATCACTTAGTTAAGCATTTTAGCGGTGAAAATGACGGTCTTGTGAACGAAAAATCTTTTAAATGGGGAGAAAAATATACTTTATTAAGACCAATTAAAAAACGCGGTATTTCACACGGCGATATAATCGATTTAAACAGAGAAAATATTAACGGATTTGATGTCAGAGAATTTTATGTAAGCTTAGTGAGCAATCTTAAAGCTAAAGGTTTATAAATAATAAAAAATGCTTAAAGCAGAAAGGATTATTAAAATGAGGTATGTGTATGAGTAATGTGTTGTTAATTGGCGATTCTATTCGAATGGGATACGATAAGGCTGTTCAAAAATCTTTAGAACCGTTTGCTTCTGTTTATTTCCCCACGGAAAATTGTCGTTTTGCATCTTATGTGTTGCGTTATATTCATGAATATAAAACACTTGCGCCGGACAGGAAGTTTGATGTTGTTCATTGGAATGCCGGTCTCTGGGATTGCCTTCGATTGTTTGAGGAAGAACCTCATACACCTTTAGATATATATATGCTTATTATATTGATCGCATTTGTATTCGTATCAAAAAGGTGTTTCCTGAAGCTGCGGTAATATTCGCAACATCAACTTCTGTACTGTCCGAAAAGATGGAAAAAGACTTTAAGCGATATAACGATGAAATTAATAAATACAACAAATGTGCGGTTTCTATTGTAAAAAAGTACGGATTCATTGTAAATGATCTTTACACCACTTCCCTGACACTTCCTGCAGAAGCACATTCCGATCCCGTTCATTACTATACCTCTATCGGCACAGAGACCTTTGCAAATCAAGTTTTATCTTATCTTGTTCCTGCTCTTGGGATTACAGAAAAAACCACTTATAAGGAAGCACTTTATACCGATAAACCAATCGGTATTTAGCTATTTCCTAAATCTGTACAAACAAAAAGTTTCCTATATTTTCGCAAATTAGTAAATTTTTTAAACAATACATAACTATACATGCTCAATGGAGTAATAAAATGGATATTAAAGATTTTAATATTGAACTTATCGAGGATTTTTCTTTATTTTTCAATTTTGCAAAATTGAAATTTGATAAAAAAATGAAAACAAACAATATAAAAAAGCAAAATAAAATTAGAAATTGGATATATAAAAACTACGTTTCTAAACAAGAATACCCCGAAAGTATTATGAAACAATTAAATACTTTATGTGACAAAGAATTTATATTATTTTTGGAATCTTGCAGTGAATTTATCGTTTCGAACGGTGGTGCTTTGGAACAACAAATTAACAAAACCTGTGAAGAATTTCCCGAAAATGTCAAAAAGGCTTTTATTCATATCTTTGAACGTGAATATTATGTTAATAATGATTTCAAATTGTCAGACGATGTTTTAGAAATTATAGTTAATTCTACTGCTGCATATGAAGAAAAACTTATTTTATTTGATGCAAAATATTCTGAGGACAAAAAATTTGATACCTTCTGTTTTTAGAAAATTGTTCTTTAACAAACGAAAAAGGCATTTATAAATTAACGGGAGAAGCTTCTTTGTTTGATGATACAGAATTTGAAATGAGCGTTACTTTCACTTCGGCTAAAACTGAAATCATAAGTTTCAACCCAACAAATTCATATCTTTACAGTACACCTTGGGAACAATTACTGAATATTTCACTTTGTATCTTAGATAAACAAGAGTTTGAAAATTCGCTCAATAAGTTAGAAATAGAATTATTACCCCTACTAAACGAAATTAAATATTTATCATTTTCTTACGACAACACAACACAGTCAGTTTCTATTTTTAAAACATTAATTGAAAAACACAATTTTTTAGAATTATCACCTTTAATAAAAAAAATAGAATCAAAAAATACATCAGAAAAACGCAGAACATTCTTATCCCATCAATTAACTAATAAACTTAATTTAATAAAATATAAACCTTTATGGCAAGAAATTCATGATTTAATTAATGATTCACAAAAAGATTATCCTTTTGAAATTGTAACCCAAAAAACAAAAGGCACTATAACTACGTTTAAAAATAAAGTAACTAATATAATGCAAGAGTATGGTTATGATGGAGTATATCCCGATTATTACAAAAAATCAAATCTAAAAGGTATTCATCTATTCGAAGCTTATAATCTATCATACACCATAGCGTTTGAAAAAAATGCCGTGCATCATATACATTGTGAAGAATTTATAAACGAAAACCATATTGACGTATGGTTTATATATGGAACAGAGTTTCTTAAATCAAACCAAGAAATGACCGATATCAATACTTGCCGCTTTAAC
Organism: Clostridia bacterium; assembly: GCA_017507805.1. GTDB lineage: Bacteria > Bacillota > Clostridia > Oscillospirales > Acutalibacteraceae > UBA737. Next base: position 93,182 of record JAFWAC010000032.1, on the reverse strand, counting down.
TGTAAGGGTAAAAAAACACGCATCATATTTAAGGTTTAACGACTATTTTGAAGGCAATATAAAAACACCGCTTGAAGACAAAATAAAAATTGTTACTAAAAAAGCAGAATTTAAAAAATTAAATAAAGAAGAAAAATCGAAGGTTTTTAATGTATTCGGTTCTTTATATGATAAATTTACACTTTTTTTAATTACCTTTATGTTCTCGGGTTTTTTATTTGCTTCTCTTTTTAATCCCGCAATGATGATATTTTCTGCTTTAATGTTATGGTTGGATGGTATGCCTATAGTTATAAGTGATATACCTTGGCTAATAATTTATTTTGCAACTTGGGCATTATTTGGTATACCAATGGGTATAGTAACAGTTTTTTCGAAAAAATAAACATTAAAGGCTTGCCCGAGTTGGTCAAGCCTTTTTTAAAACAATGTTGTTATTTAATAAAAGACCCTATACACTACACTCTCAAGTGTGTAATAAACGATAATAGAACCCGCTATGGTGAACGTTTTAGTACCAGGTCCCAAAACCAAACTCTCAGCTGCTGTCAATATAGAACATAGTGATTTGTAAAAATATTTACATTAAAATTACAATATGATATAATATTTAAAACCATTTGAAAGTAAGGAATAGTTATGCACTCATTTTTATTAATCGGACAATCCAATATGGCGGGTCGTGGTAATTTGAACGAGGCGCACGAAATTGACACAAGCCGCATTTATACATTACGCAACGGGCGCTGGCAGAAAATGTTCCGTCCAATCAATCCTGATAGAAGTTTTTCCGGCGTTTGCCTTGCCGAAAGCTTTGCTGAAGCTTATTCAAAAAAATATAATGTGGATGTGGGACTGATTTGTTGCGCAGATGGCGGAACAAAGCTTGACCAATGGATGCCCGGAGAATTACTGTTTGACAACGCAGTGAATAACGCAAGGCTTGCGGCTCGTACATCCGAAATCGTTGGTGTCCTTTGGCATCAGGGCGAGAGTGACTGTAACGATACCCTCTACCCCACCTATCAGGTACGGTTTGAAACTATGATGAAGGCTTTACGAAAAGAACTTAAGCTAAACGATGTTCCGTTTGTTTTGGGTGGCTTAGGTGAATATCTTGAATTTTACCCTTTAGAGAGCTATGTCCATATTAATCATGCCCTCCAAGCTATTGCAACAGACAACGAAATGGTTGGCTTTGCTTCGGCTAAAGGTTTGACAAGCAATCCTGATAATCTTCATTTTAACGCCCAATCTCTTTATGATTTTGGAATTAGGTATTTTGAGGAGTTTGAAAAGCTGAATAGGCGAACAGACACTGTTGGAAAGAAAAACATAAAACAAGATATATTACGCAATGAAATGGAATTGCTGTAAAGCGCCAAGGGCTTTCTGCAATGAATTGATATAGAAAGGAAAACTCTCGTTATGAAATATAAAGGCACATATTTTAATATGTGGGATGCATGGTATTTGAATGTTAATGATAATATTCATGCATTTCATTTGAAGTCGCATCCGGGTGAAAATTGGAATGTAGGACATATCTATACAAAGGATTTATTGCATTTCACAAAAATGCGCGATATCTTGGAGACGCTTCCTGAGGAACAATATCCTGATGATTGTCTCGGAAAATATACAGGGTGTGCAGTAGAAAAAGACGGCATATATTATCTTTATTACACTATGCGTGACCATTTTGGTTCGGAAAAAATCGGACTTGCAATATCAAAGGATCTGGAGCATTTTTCCGAATATGAAAATAATCCGATTTTAGATTTGGATAAAGAATTGTTTGTTGTGCGCGAAAAGGGACAGAAAACCGATTGCCGCGATATGTTTGTCATATATGATGATGAACGCAAAAAATATTTTGGATATTTTGCAGCTATGGCAAATATAAAAGACCGCGGAGAATTAGGAGTTATCGGTGTTGCAGAGAGTACCGACTTAATTAATTGGCATAAGCAAAAAATTATATATATTCCGGAATTTAACGGTGTTATTGAAGTGCCAAATGTATTTAAAATAGATGGTAAATGGTATATGACCTTTATGACAAATACTCAATACGGTGCAAAAGGTGCCGTTTCAGACCCGAATTTAAATTCATATATTATCGCAACCTTTTCAAGCTCACCTAACGGTATCTTTCAATGTTGCGATGACAATGTTTTCTTAGGTAGCACACGCATAAATAACGGTTATGCGTTGCGCTGTGTTGAATATAAAAACAAGTTATATGCTATGTATATAGAAAGAAGCGAATATGGTTATGCCCTTTCATTACCCAAAGAAGTTAAAGCAATTGACGGAGTAATAAAACCGTATTATACCGATATTTTAAATGGTTTGCGTACCAAAAACCAATGGGATAATCCCGATTTTGTACGCATTCCGGCAACCTTTGCTTGGAGGAATGTTACAGCAGGTGAGATTAATAAGAATGATAAATATATTGAAGTAACGGGTTATAAAAACAGCTTGCAGGCTTTCAAAGCAAGTATTGATTCCGTAAAATCATTAGAGGTCGAGTTTAATATTTCAGGAGATTTTGAAGAAGCCGGTTTAGTTCTTTATTGTTCGGATAACAAAATAGAAGAAATATATAAAACAGAAAATTTGGGCTGTCTTGCGTGGGCTGATTATGTGTGGTCAGCAAATTATATCTCATTTGATAAAATCAATAATTTAATCTCATTCAATAAAGGGATGGTTGAACCGATAAATACGCGACAATTTCCTTTTGCAAACAATAACAAGCTCAATGTTAGAGTAATAGCAATGGAAGGACAACTTGAGGTATACATAAATGACATATTATTTATAGAATGTGGTATGGAAACTAAATCTCATATTGTTCCAGGACTTTTCTCTTACTCGGGAAAAGCTCGAATTTCTAATTTTAAGGTATATGAGCTTGAAAATTGATTTTAAAAAATATCCCCAAATTTTAAAAACCACTTCAAAACGGCTTGACCGATTACACAGTGGTTGAAAAGATATTTACACTATTAAGTGGTGTGTTATAATAAAATAAAATAGAGAGATTATATTATGCAACTTAAACATTGCTTTTATGTTAGAAGGCAAGATAAAACTTGGCTTAATATATAAATTTTTGTATTATTTCATTTGAGGAGGAATAAATAATGATTATTCAGATTACTCATACAGAAAAAAATGCCACCCCTACAGTAATAGAGGCATTGGAAAATCTTAAAGCAAACGGTGGCGGAGAATTGCACTTTAAAAATGGCGAATATCATTTTTATAGAGAAGCTACAAGAAAAGAATTCTTTGCTGTAAGCAATAATTCTGCCTGCGATAAACACATAGTATTTCCTATTTTAGATATGGAAAATTTAATCATTGACGGGCATAATTCGATTTTTGTTTTTCACGATATTGTTTTCCCATTTATGGTTTCTCAAAGCAAAAAAATTATCATTCGTAATATTAACTTAGATACCTCACATACACCACTAGTAAAATTCAATATCCACGACAAAACAGATGACGGCGTTTATATGGATATAGACAGAGATATTTCACCTTTTTTTATTGAAAATAACAATCTCTATTTCCAAAGAGAGTGCGAAATTATTTCGAGTAAAAATGAACTGTTTTCTCTGCATGCTCTTGATCATCATAAAGTGCAGTATTTTGCTATAGGTGATTGCAATGTGGATATGAGCAATCTACCTGCATCTCTGATAAAGTGCGATGTTTGCGAAACACCAACCGGTATTTACGCCCGTTATCGTAGTGATACACCATCATATTGTTGTTTTGATGAGACGGTTGTTGGTTCAATTATTGACGGTGGCAAACGAAAAGTCGATGTCATTTGTCTGGATCGCTCTGAAAAAATTGAACTTTGCAATATTACAGTAAGACGGGGAATCGGAATGGGTATTGTAGCTCAATTGTCCCGCAATATTTTAATAAACGGTTTTTCTACAGATGCAAAATTCCATTCTGACGATTGTATGACGCTAACAGCCGATGCTATGCATTTTATCAATTGCGACGGCACTTTGGAAATTAAAAATTGCACAATTTCAGATACTATGGATGACGTTTTGAATATTCATGGAATGTATACTGAAGTCGTTACTGCAGATACTGATACAATTTATTCCTCCATTAAACATTACGAACAGTATTATTTCAATCCTTATCGCCCGGGCGACCGTTTGGAGATTATTGACAATACCACATTTGATGTGGTAGCTGAATTTCACGTGGAGGATGCATATTTTAAGGATACCGACGGTAAAAACATTATCATCAAGGGGCATTTTTCTTACGGTTTTGACAAAATTCAAAAAGGCTTTTTGATTGAAAATCCTGACAGAATGCCAGATGTACATTTACATGATAATTATTTTTTCAATTTTCCACATATTCGCATTTCAGGTGGTGGGGAAATTTTAATAGAAGAAAACCGATTCTGTAATTGCAATGCCGCACTACTATGCTTGGATTTGGCTAAATACTGGTACGAATCAGGGAGGGTAAATCACCTCGTTTATCGAAACAATTTTTTGGATAATTGCAACGGACGAGGAGGAAAATCATTTTTAAGAATCGGAATTGATGGAGTTCCTGACGATATTGCACCAAAAATCCACAAAAAGGTAGAGATTATAGGAAATCACTTTTCAAAGATTAAGCGATATGCTATTAGTGCCAGCGGCGTAAAAGAATTAATCGTCAAAGATAATACTTTTGATGTTGAAAATGAGAATTTTTTTGATATTTAATTTAAAAGACCGGGATTCATTTATAGAATCTCGGTCTTTTAGTTAAAATAGTGATGTTATCCAATAAATAACTCCATAAATCACACTTGCGATTGTGCCATATACGATAACAGGTCCTGCTATTGTGAACATCTTAGCACCAAGACCTAACACCCAACCTTCGCTTTTGAATTCGATTGCAGGTGAAACAACGGCATTTGCAAAGCCGGTAATCGGCACTAAAGTCCCAGCACCTGCATGCTTTGCTATTTTATCAAACAGTTTAATACCTGTTAGTAGTGCGGCAATAAATATTAATGTTATAGGAATTGCCATCTTAACCTGCTTGGGTGTTAAACCCATATATTGATATAGCTCCATAAAAAGCTGACCGATAACGCATATAAGACCGCCTACAAGGTATGCCAGAACAAAATCCTTGATTTTTGGCGATGGCGGCGAAAGCTTTTTTACGGTTTTTCCGTATTCTTTATTGGTTGGGCGCATAATAAAACCACTCCTTTTGAGTTATTTTTTTCAAAAGGAGTGGTTTTATACAATTAAAGGGTTATAATTTCAATTTCATTTATTACAACATCGTCAACAGGCTTATCTGAGCCGGAAACCTTAGTTTCTGCAATGGCATCTACAACATCCATTCCCTCAATAACCTGACCGAAAACCGTGTGACGGAAATCAAGCCATGGTGTGCCTCCTGATTTTGCATAAGCATCGACAATGCTCCCGGGGAACGAATCCGGCATTTGCTTCATTTGTTCAATCATATTTCCGGGAACTGTTTTTGCCTGAACAATAAAGAACTGACTGCCATTTGTATTAGGTCCGGCATTTGCCATAGAAAGTGCACCGCGCAGATTGTGAAGTGCAGGATCAAATTCATCCTCAAAGCTATGACCCCATATAGATTCTCCGCCTATACCTGTTCCCATCGGGTCGCCGCCCTGAATCATAAAGTCTTTTATTACCCTGTGGAAAATAAGACCGTTGTAATAACCATCTTTAGCATGGGTAGTAAAGTTTTCTACTGCCTTTGGTGCTTCTTTAGGGAAAAGCTTTATTTTTATCTCCCCCATCGATGTTTTCATTACCGCAACGGTATCACCGCTTGCAGGCGCGTTTAATTGATAACAAGACATATTTTATTTCCTCCAAAAGATATTTTATTAATTGTAACAATTTTTCATTGATTTGGCAACTATATTTTTTCATTACAAAACCTTGTCTTTTTTGTTAGATTGTGCTATAATTAAGAACAATGTGACAAAATTGTCCAATTATTTTGAAAGGAGTACATATATGAACTATTCACATGAAGTTGAAAATATGTGTCCCCTTGCCAAGGGCACATATCACGGTCCTGCCCCCATTCCGGAGGAAGGCAAATGGGTTCAGGTTAAGGAAGTTAAAGATGTTTCCGGCTTAACTCACGGTATCGGTTGGTGTGCGCCTCAACAGGGCACCTGCAAGCTCACCCTTAATGTTAAGGAGGGTATTATTCAGGAGGCTTTGGTTGAGACTATCGGTTGCTCCGGTATGACACACTCTGCTGCTATGGCTTCTGAAATTCTTGTTGGTAAAACCATTCTTGAAGCACTTAATACCGACCTTGTTTGCGATGCAATTAACACCGCTATGCGCGAGCTGTTTTTGCAGATTGTTTACGGCCGTACACAAACTGCTTTCTCAGAGGACGGTCTCCCCATCGGTGCCGGTCTTGAGGACTTGGGCAAGGGACTTCGCTCACAGTGCGGTACTACCTATGCTACTTTAGCTAAGGGTCCCCGTTATTTGGAGCTTGCAGAGGGTTATATCACTAAGATTGCTGTTGACGACAACGATACTATTATCGGTTATAAGTTTGTTCACCTTGGCAAAATGATGGATATGATTAAAAAAGGTATGGACGCTAATGAGGCTTTGGAAAAGGCAAGCGGTCAGTACGGACGCGTTGATGATGCTGCGAAGCTTATCGACCCCAGAGAAGAATAAGGGAGGTTTAGTGAAATGGCATTATTTGAAAGTTATGACAGAAGAATAAATCAAATCAACGCAGAGCTTGCTAAACACGGCATCTCCTCTATCGAGGAAGCTAAAGAAATTTGCGATAAAGCCGGCGTTGATGCTTATAACATCGTTAAAGGTATTCAGCCAATCTGCTTTGAAAATGCTGCTTGGGCTTATGTTGTTGGTTGTGCTATCGCTATTAAGGATGAGGTTAAAACAGCTGCTGAAGCTGCTGAGAAAATCGGTGTTGGTTTGCAGTCGTTCTGTATCCCCGGATCTGTTGCTGATGACCGCAAGGTTGGTCTCGGTCACGGTAACCTCGGTGCAATGCTTCTCCGCGAGGAAACAAAGTGCTTTGCTTTCTTGGCAGGTCACGAATCCTTTGCTGCGGCAGAAGGCGCTATTGGCTTGGCTCGTAGTGCAAATAAAGCTCGTAAAGAGCCTTTACGCGTAGTTCTTAACGGTCTCGGTAAGGATGCTGCAAAGATTATTTCCAGAATCAACGGCTTCACCTATGTTCAGACACAGTTCGATTATTTTACAGGCGAGCTTAAGATTGTTGAGGAAACTGCTTATTCTAACGGCGAGCGCGCAAAGGTTCGCTGCTACGGTGCAGACGATGTTCGCGAAGGCGTTGCTATCATGCATAAAGAGGGCGTTGATGTTTCCATCACCGGTAACTCTACCAACCCCACCCGCTTCCAGCATCCGGTTGCAGGCACCTATAAAAAGGAATGCATCGAACAGGGTAAAAAATATTTCTCTGTTGCTTCCGGCGGCGGCACAGGTCGTACACTCCACCCCGATAATATGGCTGCAGGTCCCGCTTCTTACGGTATGACCGATACAATGGGCCGTATGCACTCTGATGCTCAGTTTGCAGGTTCATCCTCTGTGCCTGCCCATGTGGAAATGATGGGCTTGATTGGTGCAGGTAACAACCCCATGGTTGGTATGACTGTTGCTTGCGCAGTTGCAGTGAATGAAGCACTTAATAAATAATTCGAAATGCGCAATGTGTAATGCGTAATTTTAAAGGACTTAGGATTTTTTCTAAGTCCTTTTTTGTAGGGACGGGCGTCCTCGACTGTCCTATGATATAATTCCTATAAAATAATATTATGCAATTAAATATAAGTAAATTTGCTTTGTTTATCTTTGCTATTATATTCTCGGGTGAGGTGTCTACTTTTTTCTTGACATTCTTTTTATAAAATAATACAATACACACATATGTTATTTTAATTAAAGCTGTGGTGACTGAAATGGATTTAAAATTTTTGAGGGATCTGGCGATAAAAACTATTGCCGATTGCACTTTTGAAAAACGTGTCAGCTATTTTGGTAAGGAAAAGGTTATGCCGTTATTATTGCCTTCGGGTGATGAAAAATATATAAGCTTTTGGGTTAGAGATTGTGCTATGATGGCTGAAAGTGGATTAATACCCGATAGTATTTTAAAATCCTACATTGAAATTATAGCTTTATGTGGGCAAAACGGAAAAGAGACCTTGTATCTTGAAAATAACCTTATAGTTCCACCCTATGCTGTTGCTGATCACATTAACTACGATGGTAATCCCGTTTTTTATCCGGGTACTTATGAATCAGGGAAAAATCAAGGTGACGGTACCTATGGAATTTATCCGCCTTTCTGCGATAACTATTATTTCATTATGATGGTAGGATTTTATATTGAACAAAGCGGTGACAAATCAATTCTTCAAAATATTTACCGCGGTTTAACATTAGCTGAAATTCTTGAACATACCTTTGTGGGTTATAATATTGATGCTGAAAGCGCTCTCTGTTTAAGTGAAAAAGAAAAATTTACAGTTGATTGGGGTTTTGTTGATGCAATTAAAAAAAGCGGTGAATTATTAATGGCATCAATTCTAAGATACAACGCTTCAAAAACTTTAGAAATGCTATTCGAAAATATTCCCCAAAAACAGAACTTCTATAAGACTGAGGCAGAAAAAATCAAAAACAGTATATTAGAAGTTTTTTATGATGAAAACAGCGGATGGTTCTATTCTGCGACCGGTTTATGTAAGCAGCACGATATATGGGCAACCGCTTACGCGGTATATTCGGGAATAAGTGCAGCTCCAAAAATAATTAAAGCACTAAAAAAAGCTTATGAGGACAAAACTGCCGTTGTGGACGGTTATGTTCGCCACATTCTGACAACCGATGATTTTGCAGAAAACACCGCTTGGGAATCTACTATTTTGGAATATAATACCTATCAAAACGGAGGTTATTGGGCAACCCCAACGGGTTGGTATGCTTATGCCATTTCACTTCAAGATAAAAATTTGGCATTTAGCCTTTTAAGAGATTTTGAAAATCACACTAAAAATTATGAAAAAATCGGTGCTCCGTTTGAATGGATAAATGAAAACACAACTAATTTTAGCGGTCTTAAATACGGCACTTCGGGCGTTTTACCATATATTGCTTTAAAAAGAATTTTAATTTAATTACAAAAACGGACACATCATATTGGATAATACTCGCATGATGTGTCCGTTTTTTTGCCGCCCTACTCGTATGAGTAGAGTTAGTCGTATTTTTATTTTGCCAAGGGATGAAATCTTGCATAGGCAGAGGTGTATTTGCTTTTCATAAGCTGAGCATAGACCTGAGTTGAGGAAATGTCAGAATGACCCAAAAGCTCCTTGATATCTGTTAGCTTTGCGCCGTTTTCCAAAAGATGCGCCGCAAAGGAATGTCTTAAGGTGTGAGGTGTGATTTCCTTTTTTATACCGGCAGTATCTGCATAATGCTTAATTATTTTCCAAAAGCCCTGACGGGACATATGCTGACCGGTCATATTTGTGAAAAGCTTATCCTCATTACTGTCAAGAACGATTGCAGGTCTAACATTAACAAGATATTCTGCAACACTCTTAATAGCCGCAGGATAAAGTGGAATTATACGCTCCGATTTATCGGTATGTAAATGAATTATACCTATTTGCAGATTAACATCAGTTACCTTTAAATCTATAAGCTCCGAAACCTTAATTCCGGTGGCATATAAAAGCTCCAACATAGCTTTATCTCTGATACTTTTATAGTCACCTGCCGAGGGTTGTGCAAGCAAGAGTACGATTTCATTTGAGGTCAAAATTCCGGGAAGCTTTTTCTGTGCTTTTTTAATTTTAATACCGTCAACCGGATTTTTACGGACTATACCCTGACTTATCAAGAAACGGTAATAAGAGCGCAAGGAAGCGACAATTCGTGTTTTAGTGGCATCCGACTTACCTATAACAGAAAGATACTCTAAATAGCCGTTTAAGGCATTTGTGTCGATAACACTTAAATCTGTTATTTTAATTCCAACACAATAAGCTGAAAATTGCTCTATATCGCGAATGTAGGATTCCACAGTATTACGAGAAGCTTTTTTTGTTTCAACAAGATAGGTTTTAAAAATATCTATATAATTCTTCATACTGCACCCCCTACAAAAAATCACAGCGTAAAGCTGTTTAAAAAATTACAAGATATTATGGCATCAACAACTGCCGAAAGTAAAACGAAGACAGAAATAATTAAAAATTTTACACAATATCCCTTAAACTCTAACGAAATATTTATCGGTGCCGATTGCGGCAATGTGACACGCGCCAGCAAAACCGAAAAACGCATAGCCTCTTTAGCTGAGATAAGCAATACCACTGTAACGATGATTGAAGCAGGTAAAATTATAACCGCATGAAAGGCAATTCCCTTTAAAGAATAAACCGAATAAAGCATTGCGGCAATACTGCCGTGTAAAAAGCTTTTAAGACCCACAAACAAAGGAATTAACAAAACCCCCATAAAAGACGAGCCGCATATGAAAACAAGCAAAAGAAGCATTGCAGAACCAATAAAAGAATTTAAAACAATATTTAAAAATCCGTCATTTGACCTTTCACTTATCATATCCTCAATATACCAATCAGAAAACAGCGAGACAGTCTCATACTTTCCGAAGGTAAACACACCGATACAAAGACCGATAATAAAAACCGTTGTCAACAAAATCAAGAAATTGTTTTTAACAGCAAATTCAAATATTTTATTACAGCTTCTTAAATTAACTACTTTTCCCTTTTGCATTTAACATCACTCCGTTCAAGTAATACTATGCAAAAAAAGGACAAGATATTCCTGAAAACTATTTCTATATTTAGTGATATTATATTTCTATCACACAAAATATGGAATTTTACACGATGTTATGTAAACTAACTCTTATAGCGAAAAAAATCAGCCGCCCCAAAATACTGAAGCAAGGCTTATCAAAAGCAAGATAGAACTAAGCTGTAATATAGTTATACAACATTTCAAAAGTTATGTCAACTATTATTTTTGTTCACCCTAAATATTATGTAAACCTATTATGTAAACCATACTATATGTGCCGATGTTGTTTTTATGTCAACCCAATTTATTGTAAAATAATACTTTAATTTTTTGTCTATATATGTTATACTAATAAAAAAGATTTTTTACACGGAGAGACTTAATATGAAAAAAACTGTTCTTATTACAGGTTCCTCGAAAGGAATCGGTGCGGCAACGGCAATTCTGTTTGCGCAAAAGGGATACAATGTAGTTATAAATTATAACAACTCATACGAGTCCGCTTCCCTACTCTGCAAATCCTTAACCGATAACGGCTACTCTGTAATTACTCAAAAGGCAAATGTTGCCAATCGCCTTGAGGTTGAGCTTATGGTTAAAGAAACCCTTTACAAATTCGGTTCCTTGGATATTCTTGTAAATAATGCGGGAATTGCACATCAGGAGCTTATTACCGATACTGATGAAATAGATTTCGACAGAATAATGGATGTAAATCTAAAGGGAGTTTTCAACTGTTGTAAATCTGTTATTCCCTCAATGGTTAGCCGTCAGGCAGGTAAAATAATCAATATTTCATCTATGTGGGGTCAGGTTGGTGCCTCCTGTGAGGTGGCTTACTCCGCCGCCAAAGCAGGTGTTATTGGTTTGACAAAGGCGTTAGCAAAGGAATTAGCTCCAAGCGGTATAACCGTTAATGCCATTGCTCCCGGACTTATTGAAACGAGTATGAATTCTAATCTTACGGTTGAGGAGCTTAGTGATTTTGTCAGCACAATTCCTTTAGGTCGTATGGGCAGTGCAGACGAAATCGCCGCCGCAATTGAATTTTTAGCTTCTGATAAAGCAGATTACATAACCGGTCAAGTATTAGGAATTAACGGCGGATTTGTGATTTAAAACACTACCATATATTAGTCAACCCCGATGTCATTTAAAAAGACATCGGGGTTTGTTATAATGATTGTAGAGTAATAGCTAAAGCTTTATAACGCAATATTGATTGATTTCATCCTGCAAAGCAGAATATCTTTCAATCGTATCAAAGTAACACATATCAAGCGTATTTCTTACAAGCTCGTTGTGAGCTTCACAACTGAAATCGTTTTTCATGTGACAGCAAAGTGAAGCGCCGTTCTTTTCCATATCATGAGAATATTTGAGCATAGCAGAATAGGTGATGCCCCTGGTAGTACACCAAATATTAAACAAATGCTTAATTTGCTCAGCATCGGAGATAGGAACAGAAATATCGTTAAGATATTTCATAAAGCTTTCTTTTCGGTCGCCCGACAACAACTCCATAGTCGGATTTTCAAGACTGCCAAAATGGTATGGATGAACATTTATTTTAATTTGCTCCTTAGTTATATCAAGCTCTGTCATATAACCGAAATACCAATTATTGTTTAAATCGGCACGTGCACCTTCAGCCTTTACAGGAAAATAAAAGTTACCCATACTATAAACTATAGGCTTGCCGTTATAAATTTCATAGCCTTGTGGACAGTGAGTGTGCATACCAATAAATGCGTCAGCGCCCAAATCGATTATATAGCGATATAATTCGGTTTTTCCCGGTGATGGAAAGGGGTTATTTTCATTTCCGCCATGAAAGAATACCACTACCCTATCTGCGCTTTCTTTAGCTTCTCTTATAGCTTTCGCAGTGCGAACAAGGTTAAATCCTGCAACCCCTGCCCTATCATTATCAGCAACACCAAACTCGTTTTCACAAATTGCAAGCACAGCAACCTTAATACCGTCCTTTTCGAAAACATAAGGTAGATATGCCTGTGTTATATTCTCTCCTGCACCGATTGAAGCAATATTATTTTTTGCAAGCAGGTTTATGGTATCAAAAATGGCTTCATCCCGATAATCGCCCGTGTGATTATTAGCAAGACCTGCAACATCCACATTTAGAAAGCTTAAGGCTTCCACAAATCCACTTTCTGCTTTTAGCGCAGGACCGCTTTTAATTATTGGGGTATTGTCACCGTCATACAGGACACATTCCAAATTAAGCATACTGAAATCTGTTGTTTCAAAAACAGGCTTAACAGAATTAAAATAGCTATGTAATAAAGATTTTGATGGCAAATTTTCGAATCGGTTAAAGCACATATCGGCTGCAAATAAAATTTTCATAACAATCACCACTGCACATGCCAACGAGGCAGGTATTCACCGTCCTCGTGGTCAGGACTTGATTTCTTTAAATTTGAATTTTTAATTTTTTCGGCTAAAATGCGGTCAAATTCCGCACAATCTAACGGCAGATTTACAGATAAATTACCCTGCCAAGAGGAAAGATAAGCCGCATTTGATAGGGATAATTCAAAAATGCCGTCTGTTCCGGGGGAAATTAATTCCTCGTTATATAAAATAGCATTTGCAAAATTTTGCAGGATACCTATATGTGCAGTTTCGGGTTTTTCGGCACTGATTTCACTATATTCATATTTAAGACTATAGTTAGGATTATCGGCGTTGAAACAGTACTCCCGTTCAGACATATTAAGCTTCCACCATTTCAGTTTACCGTTTTCAATAACAATCTTGCCCAAATCGCCGGAAATTTCCAATCTGTTTGTACCGGGATATTCACCCGTTGATGTTATAAATGTACCGGTAGCGCCATTTTTATAGCGCACAAATATCGTAGCATCATCCTCAACCTCAATGTTATGATATTTTGCAACATCACAATAACCGGTAACCGAAATCGGCATACCGCATATCCACTGCCACAAATCAAGATTGTGCGGTGCTTGGTTGAGTAAAACCCCACCGCCTTCACCTGCCCACGAGGCGCGCCAATTGCCCGAATTATAGTATTGCTGAGTTCTGTACCAATTAGTTATAATCCAGACACTTCGTTTAAGCTCACCCAAAGCGCCGCTTCTAACGATATTGCGTGCCTTACTATAAAGCTCATTGGTTCGTTGATTAAACATCATTGCAAAAACCTTGTCGCTTTTTTGAGCAACACGGTTCAAAGCTATAGCCTTAGAAACAGAAACATCCACAGGTTTTTCTAAAACAACATTCAAGTTGCTTTTTAATGCATATTCAGCTATGTCACAATGCAAATTATGAGGTACTGCAATAATAACTGCTTCTGCAATACCGCTGTCGATTAAAGTTTTCCAATCTTTAAACAAAGGAATTTGCGGTAAAACCGTTTTACAAAAATCGTGTCTTGAAATGTCGCAGTCACAAAGTGCGCAAAGCTCCAAGCCGGCAACCTGATTTGAAAACAGCGCTTTTGCATGCGCTGTACCCATATTCCCTACACCTATAACAGCTGTTTTAATTTTATTCCCCATTGTAAATCCTCAAACAAACAGTTTATATTAAGCATAGTGCGGTAAATTTACCGCACTATGCTTAATATTAAAGTTAGTTAAATCCGGTCCAACGATTGTCGCCCTGAAGATCGTTTTGCTCGTTTTGCATCGCAGTTGAGAAGGTTGCAACAGCAGTTGCAGGTGAAACACCGTTTTGCATATTAATACCAAGCATTGTAGCACTGTAGCCGGAGCCATCCTTTACGAGACAGCAATAGTCCTCATTGAAGCCTGTAATCATTTCTCCGCTTGCAAGCTTGCTGTAAAGGTCATAATACTTATCCTCATAGAACACAGCGGCAAGCTGTCTTGCATTAACTGCCTCATAGCGATCATACCACTTAGCAGCTATTCTGTCAAGAACATAAACATATTTTGCCGCATCATCCTTGTAAGCTGCAGGAATTACATAAGCAGACCCGCCATTGTTTTTGAAAAGGTCAGACTTATCACCGTCAGGACCTAACGGCAACGGAACAATACCCAAGCCACCCTCGTCTGTAAGCTTCATATAAGCATTGGTAGCACAGTAATATGTACCGAGTGTCATAGCGGCAGTTCCCTCGTAGAGGTTAATAAAGGATGTTCCCCAAGCACCTGTAGGAACATAAATACATCTATCCTGATATAACCATTTGTAAAGATAATTAAGCGCATTAATGGTCTTGCTTTCCGCAAGGCTTTGATACCACTTACCGCTTTCGTCAAGCTTACCTATGCTTCCGCCGTTTGCCATAATAAAGTGAGGCATACTTGCGTTAGCCATCAGCTGACAGCCATATATACTTATCTGACCGGAAGCATCGGTTTTAGTAAGCTTTTTGCAGTACTCCTCGAACTTATCAAAGTTCCATTCACCTTTGTTATAAAGGTCAAGAGGATCTTCAAGCTTGTTATCAACAGTAATCATATTAACATTATAGTATAATGCCAAGAATTCCTGCATATTGGCACCGTTAAAGGTTATACCGTACTGTCCGTTATCAACATTGTTATACTTGTTCATATATTTAGCATAATATTTGGAATTCAAATTAATACCCGCCTCTTTAATTGCATCATCAAGAGGAGCCCATGCCTTACTCTGAACACCTGTGAAAACTGCACCGCCAAGAACACCAAGAATATTACCTGCATAATTACCGGCAAGACATTCGGTTACAAAGGTTGCACCGTTTGCTTTGTTAGTAAGATATTCCTCGGTTATGGTAATACCCAATTCCTTAGCAACCTCGTTAACATTCATTGCCCATTCATCGGCAATCGGGTCTGCGCCTACTACACGCCATTTGTCAGGATAAGCGATTTTAATGCTCATTCCTTTAAGACTGTCAAGAAATTCCTGACTTACCTTTGTTTCCGTTTCGCCGTCAGAACCGCTTACAGGCTTACCGTCCGAACCGGTGTCTTTTGCTCCGCAGCCTGCACCAACACAAGCCAAAGCTAAGCACAGCACAATGATAGCTAAACGCTTTAATAAAGTTTTCATAATTTTTCTCCTTTAATTTTTTATAAATTATGACCTATATAGGTCAGTAATTCCTGTTGTTCTGCCTGGAAGGAGCCATCACGGTAAACCACGATATCAACACTAACAGGCACGCCTATCTCATTTGCACGGCGAATATAATTGAGGATATGCTCCTTACTGCGGCAACATCCCGGAAAAGCCCATGCTCCGCCGCCTGCCCACTTGGGTAATATGCCTAAGGGTACTAAAATGTGTCCTTGTGCACCGTCAGCATAACGGTCAATAGGAAGCTTGTCAAAATCATTAAGCTCTCCGCATACATACTCCTCCAAAGAGCATCCTCTGCCATAACGCGTGGTACCTCTTACATTAAAAGCAATCAAGGCATCGGGATTACCGGCTTTCAGAGCTTTATGGAATGTTTTAAGATGGTCATCTGTAAAACCGACAGATTTATAGCAGCTGTCAATCCACCATCCTTTTACCCTGTCACCATAGCGTTCGGAATATTCCTGCATAACCGTAGCCCATGCTTCAACATAAGCGTCATTGACACGGCGGCGAGGATTATCAAGAAAAATAACATTGCCGTCTAATTCTTTTTCCAACCACGGTCCGTTTGAACACATATAAAGGAAAAGGTCAATTCCATATTTCGAAAGTGATTTATGAATATCGGCCGGAAGGTCTCTCAAGGAGCATGCTTCACCCGGTTTTGTGCCTATAAGCTTGTCAAATGCAGTATTGGGCGCACACATATACCTTGTTGCCTGATTTAAGGTTATCATATAATAGCCTGCACCCATTTTATGAAGGTTATATGCTAATTTTTCAGTATCAAATTCATTAACACAGGTATTCCAATCGGTTATTCGTCCGCTTGGATTGCGGTCCTTGAGCTCGCCGTTTTGCATAGGTTTGAGGTAATGGTTAAAAACACCCCATTTTTTTGCCAGAAAATTATCTAACAGCTCCTGTGACATTTTTTATTCGCCCTCCTTTTTTTCGGGACATTTCCAACTGTATATAGGCTTAATATCAGAAATAGGCACACGCCCAAAGCCATCAGGCAAAGCTTCGCCCGACTTGGTATGTTTTATAACAGCAATTAAGGTTTTCAAATCATCTAATGCATGGAAATGTATTCCTTTTCTGAAATGCAAAAATATATTGTCCTCAGCGTCCAAGAAGCGGTAAACCTCCTTAGCGGCAAGAGATGTTTGGAAATTTCCAATTGGATTAGCCCAAATGTCATCGTCAGCTTCTGTCATAAGCAGTACACGCGGTGCGACAAGTGCTTTTAAAAAATGCTCGTCAAACGGAAGGTTTTGTTCACACTCGGCATATTTAAGAATTTCCGGTCCCATCCAAAAGCTGATATTTCCGCTTAAATCCTTAAGAGTCTCATTTCGTTCCTCTTTACCGTCTGTCCTGTCGGCAAGCATATGCACACGATAACAGCCACAGGAGCCGGCGCCCGAATTATTTGGATTAACAATAGCCGCGCGCTCATCCAAAACGCCTGCAAGCATAGCCGCCTTTCCGCCGCGGGAGTGTCCGGTAAAAGCAATACAATCCTTATCGATAAACTTGAGCTGTTCCAACACATCGACACACCTTGAATAACCCCAAGCCCATGCGCCTAAAGCACCGAAGGTATACTCCGGATAAGCATTATATAGCTGACCGTTTCTGCCCGAAGCTTTTCTATCGGGAGCAAAATCTGTGCGATTGAAAAGGGCTAAAGCAATTCCGTTATTAACAAACTGACTTATGAATTCCTTATCGTAGGGGTATTTGAAGCATAAATCACCGTCAACCACAACAGGAAACGGACCTTCTCCCAACGGTCTTATGAGCATCATTGTAAAGGTTAAGGGATTTTCTCTTGTGCCTGTTTTAACGAGATATGGACAGTAATCATAATAAGTATCTCTCAAAGGTTCAAATTCCAAAAATTCAGGCTTCGGAGGGATTGTGCCGTACTGCATTTCTACAGCGGTTTTATAAATTTCTTTCCGCCTGAGCTGCCATTCGCTTTTGCTTTCTATTATTTTACCGTTATCAAATATAAAAGGATCAGGTAATTCGCCTAAAACTTCATATTCTTTTGGAATAATTTGATAAGTATCCATTTATTAACCCTCCAACAATATTCCGTCCGGTGTTGGCGCTGTGATTATTACACCGAGAAGCAAATTAACATCGGTTTCATCCGCAAGTGTTACAGTTACCGTTTTTTCACCGTTTTCACAATTAACACAGCAAATGCGTTCCCATACAAAATTAAAATTATGCTTAAAGCTTTGCTCAAATACAGGTGCACCGTCAAGCCAAGCTGTAAAGCCTTCGGCATTTGGTGCCTGAAGGTATGAAACCATAATATTTGCGGCAACTGTTCTAAGGCGGTAATCGGCTAAATTATACTGCATTTCCTGTCTGGGAATAAAACGGTAATAATCGTAATCCTTTACCCTTTCATCACCAGGCTCAGGTAGTTCTTTGGGCGAAATTAAGCTATCGTTTACAACACGGTATATCTCATCAGCATAGACCTTAGCTCCAAGATCATTAACATGAACTCCGTCACAGCTGAGCATATCGTAAGGCTTGCCGCTTTCGGAAAAAGCTTTTATTGTGTCTGCAACGGCACAACCGTATTTTTCGGCAAGTGTCTGTATTGCTTTGATTTTAGGAGTATAATCACGCTGACTGCTTTCTAATATGCAAACAATAGCGGCTCCAGGCTGTTTCAAGCGAATATTTCTAAGCAACACCTCATAATAAAAAGGAAAAGTTTCCTGCTTGTCATTTTCGCCGTGACAAACAAATACAAGATCAAAAACCATTCTGTCGCTCAGTTTTCGCAAGGTATGATATCCGAAAAGCGAGTCTGTTCCGCCAACGCAAATATTAGTCAGGGATATGTTGTTACAAGCGTATTTCTTTTTTAGCTTATTAGCAACCAAATACGACCATTTATTATTTTTTGTGGCACAGCTACCGTCACCGATGCTGTCACCAACTATAAGAATTTTTGCTTTGCCTTTACTGTTAATGGCTTCTTTTAAAATATTTTCCATATAAAAGCTCCTTTTTAAGTAACAAGACCGTTAAAGCCTTTGACCTACCCATTCGAGCAGCTCTTGTTGTTCTTTATCAAAGGAGCCGTCACGGTAAACAACAATATCAACGGTAACAGGAGCGCCGGCGGCATTTGCACCCTTTATATAATTCAACATATATTCACGGTTTCTTTTGCAACCGCCGTATGCCCAAGCGCCTCCACCCATATTCTCAGGCAATATACCTAACGGAGCTAAAATATGACTTTGCTTTCCATCGGTCAAGCGCTCAATAGGATACATATCAAAATCATTGCGTTCGCCTGCAACATATTCTTCACCGGCAAAGCCTTTACCGTATCGACCTGTTCCTAAAACATTGAAAGCCGTTACAGCATCAGGATTTCCTGCTTTGATTGCACGGTGGAAATATGCAAGATATTCATCCGTAAGCCCCAACCATCTGTAAGCACCGTCAATCCACCAGCCCTTAACATCTGTGCCGTAGCGCTCGGAAAATTCATGCAATACCTCGGTCCATTTTTCTACATACTCCTGTGTAACTGTACCTCTTGGATTACCAAGCTGCAAATCAGGCTTAAGGTCGGTAGAAAGGTGCGGACCGTCACCTGTATAATAAAGAAACAGGTCTATATCGTATTTTTTAAATGCCTTGATGAGGTCGGCAGGCAGGTCCCTCAGTGAGCAAGCCTCACCCGGATTTGTTCCCGCATATTTATCAAAGGTAGCGTTAGGGGCACAAATATATTTTGTTCCCTGCATAAGTGTGAAAAGATAATATCCGGCGCCCATTTTATGTAGATTATACGCTAATTTTTCGGTGTCAAATTCATTAACACAGGTATTCCAATCGGTAATTTTTGCTGTGGGATTTCGGTCTTTAAGATTACCGTTTTGCATTCCGTTGAGATAATGATTCATTACACCCCATTTTCTTGATAAAAATCTATCGGTAGCATTTGACATAATTATCGCCCCTATTAATAGTTGAAAACAACTGTATATTTTTCTCCGGTCTTTACATCTAAATTCATAATACCGTCATTGACAGTATGATTGCATAATACTGAGTTACACTCAACAGTCACATCTGCGCCTTGAGGTATTTTCAAAGTTAGAGGAACACCGCTTAACGCTTTAATTGTTGCTACCTTCGGCAGACAGTTATCCCAAACGAGATCTACCTCAAAACCGCCGCGCGCAATAAGTCCTTTGAAATTGCCCTTGCTCCATTTTTCGGTCAGGTTAGGTATTAACTCGATATACCCCTTATGACTTTGCAACAGCATTTCAAGAACGCCGGCACACGCACCGAAATTACCGTCAATCTGGAAAGGATCTCTGGCGGCATTCCACAAATTAGGTTTAATACATCTGCGCATCATTAAAGCAAGCTCATCATAAGCCTTTTGCGACTCCTGCACTCTTGCCCAAAGGCACATACGATGCATGGAAGCCCAGCCTATATCAACATGACCTCTATACTCCAAGGTTGTTTTCACAGCCTTTATAAGTTCAACATCATCAAAATCGGCGCAAACACCGGGGTAAATACCTAAAAGGTGTGAAATATGACGGTGTTCTTTCTCGCCAATATCACCGTAATACTCCTCTTCTGTGTATTCCTTGATTTGACCTGATTTTCCATACTCATAAGGCGCAAGCAAAGGAATTTTTTCCTCTAATTCCTTTATAAGCTTATCATCGTTACGGTTCAAAAGCTTTGCGGCGCGCACAGTGGTAACAAAAGCCTCATAGCACATCTGCTGGTCAAAGGCGGCGCCTTCGGTACGATAATGCGTACTTCCGTTATACTGTTCAGGCGAAGCGGAATGTTTAATAATCCATTTACCGTCTTTAAATATAAGAATTTTTGAAAGATACAGCGAAGCCTCATATAATGCAGGATAGGTTATATTTTCAAGTATTTTTAAATCCCTTGTATAATCATAATAATCCCAAAAGAGCATAGCTGTAAAAGCGGTGGTTCCCGGTCCTGAATGGTCATTGGTGCCTACTCCGTAGAAATAATAAGGCCATGCGCCTGTTCCTATACACCAGCCGTTTTTTCCGTCCCCACTGTCAGCTTCAGGAAAATACTTGCACATATAACTATCCGCCCATCTTCTGGCACGCGGAAGGTATGCTTTGAAATAATTGATATAGGCTTGGAATCTGTCAGTAAGATTGCAACCAAATGCCATCCAATAATTCATTTGTATATTAACATTATGCCAATAGCCGGAGGTCCAAGGAGCATCGGAATACTGATTCCAAATACCCTGCAGGTTTGGAGGAAGTGTATCGGGTTTGCAGGAGGTTATTAAAAGATATCTGCCATATTGGAAAAACAGTTCTTCTAAATAATTCCCTCCTTCTGTTTTGTAAGCTTCCAATAGCCGGTCTGTATAATCATCGTCAGTACCGCCGATATCAAACTCAACGCGGTCAAAATATTTTGAATGCTCCTTCAAATGGGCATTAAGCAAGGCGTCATAACCCTTTGCAACCGCTTTTTCCAAAGCTGACATAACCTTATCGTGAGGATGCGGCATACCCTTTAACTTTTGTTGAGGTTCGTTTTCAGAGAAAACCTGCTCGCACAGCTCATAGTTTGTTCCAACGGAAATGTAAATCACTGCTAACGAAGCATTTTCTACTTTAAGTATATCACCCTCGCTACTAACTGTACCATCGGATTCTATTTGAGCAGCAAGCTCACCGATTACCTGATAATAATTCAAAAGGCTTGTGAGAATGATACGGTTATTTTCAACCGAAACTTCACTTTTCTTACCCATATCATCGCCGGGAATCTGACAATAATCCTTATCAAAAGGAGAATGTACTCTGAAAGTAAAGGAAAGAGAGCCGTTTTTATCGGCAGTAAGCTTTAAAACCAAAGCCTTATCTGCGGCAGAAGCAAAGTATTCCCTCTTGTAGCTAACACCGTTAAAGCTGTATTCGGTTGATGCCACTGCGTTGTTAAGTGAAAGCTTTCTTTCGTAATCCAAAGCTTCTGTATGACCGAAATTGATATAAATTTCTGCCAAGCTATTAAGCCCTGCACCGCACCTCTTACCCATTGGGTTAGCAAAGCTGTTTTCTGTGATTTGTATTCGTTCCGTAACCGTACCGCCAAAAACACAAGCACCTAAATAACCGTTACCTAAAGGTAAAGAATGACTTTCCCAGGGATTATCTATATCTTTATATGACTCCCGGGAATTGAAACTATCCAAACAAACATCTGCTTCATAATCCGCGGCGGGTGCGTTATAACGCAATATATACTCTTTTTGCATTACGGTTACTCCTCCGTTAAAACAGTAATATCGTTTTCTGACTTAAGCCGGCTGATTACCTTCATCAAATTAAGCACTTCTATATCCTTAATGGGATAATCTGCACCGTTGCGGTAATTTTCGTAAATATAATCCCAAATAACGGTCAAGTCCTCGCTTGTTATCTTATAGCTTTCTTCAATCCAATCGGGATTTACTGCCGATTCAAATGTGCCCGAAGCACCGAAAGACGAACCGGGAGTGGCGGCGCTTGATTTGACGGGAGGCAATTTTTGTTCGGGATTTATGTACTTAAGATGTATATCGTTGTTTACACATTCTATAGCGCCCCGTGTACCATAAGCCACAAAGCAACGGCCGTTATTTAAGGCGGCAGAGCCGCTGATGCACATATTCACCTTACGGTTGTTTTCACCTATGAAATGGATAGAAAAATGATCCTCGCAATCACCGCCGGCGGCCGCAAGCTTCATATCACCGTACTGTTTTTTCACAGGAGAATCAAGCAACATAAGCGAATGGTCGATTATGTGTGGACCCCAATTAAGCAGTTGACCGCCGCCAAATTCACTTAAGGTCTGCCAATCATCACGGCGTTGGTAACCAAGCTGTGATACAGTGATTTCAAAAACCTTGCCCAAAATGCCTGAATCAACGGTTTCCTTTACAATACTATAAACCTTTTCAAATCTACGGTTCTGTCTGGCATACAGACGGGGCAAGCCCGGTTTATTTGCATTATTGTAAAGTATACAGGCTTCTTCATAGGACATACAGATTGGCTTTTCAAGTATCACATCCTTACCTGCCTTAAGCGCTTTCATTGCATGTTCAAAATGATCGCAGGTTCTTGTAGCGATATCTACTATTTCAACCTCGCTGTCAGCGATAAGCTCGTCTATGCTGTTATAAGTACGGCAACCGAGTCTCTCTGCAGTTTTTTGATTTCGGTCAGGCAAAATATCACAAACTGCCACAACCTCAAATTTGTCTGTTTTGTTTTTAATTTCCTCTAAATGCATTCCCCAACCTGCACGGCCAAGTCCTACTATACCTAATTTAATTGGTTTTTGCATAACTAAATCCCCTTATAGTCCACAGCTTTTAATATATTCACGGCTGATTTTGAGATCCTCAATCGGCTCTCTCAAATGTGCGTCATGCTCAACACAAATCCAACCGTTATATCCGACTTTTTTAATAGCAAATAATATTTCTTTATTTAAGTCACCCATTTCACCGGCGCCCAGCTCACAAAACCCGAGTCTGTCCCACCAATTTTTGGCATCCTTATCCTTATAGACAAAATCTTTTACATGAACCATAACAATACGGTCTGCATAATCACTAATTGCTTTTAACGGGTCGCCTCCTGCCGCCGCAAGATGACCAACATCCAATATCAAGCCGCATTCGGGACA
Source organism: Clostridia bacterium (assembly GCA_017507805.1). GTDB lineage: Bacteria > Bacillota > Clostridia > Oscillospirales > Acutalibacteraceae > UBA737. The sequence continues at coordinate 69,405 of JAFWAC010000032.1, read as the reverse complement.
TTTTTTCATAAATTCATCGAGCTGTTCATGGGTTTCCACAATCAATCCCAAATGGTTGTGAAGTCCTACCTTAACACCAAACCTTGCGGCAACCCTTGCCTGATGATTTGTTTGACGGCAAAAGGTTTCAAAATCATTAGATGACGATTCCGTCCAGACATATTTTTTTCCAAGTGCCGCCGAGAAACGCAGTGTCTCCATGGGACAGGTTGCACGGCAGGTTGCAAAATCCATACCCAAAGCCTTGGCATCGGCAGAGAATTCAATTGCCTCTGTCTGATTTTTTGCCTCTAATCTTTCAAGTCCGTCATAACCGATACCTTTAAGCACTTCGAGACGGTATTTATAATCATATAAAGCGCCTTCCCAGACATTCATGCCATAATCGGCAACTCCGATTTTAATCATAGTAAATCCCCCATAATTGACAAATCATAGTATTAATGATTTTGTCATTCAGCTTGACGGCAGTGTTAGCTACCGTCAAGCTTTTTAAACTAAGCTTTTTTCTTTAATACAAACAGCACAACAGCACCGGCGATGAGTAAAGCCTCTGCTCCGAGAGCTACATATAGCCACAAATCATAATTGACCTTTTCAACCTTAACCTCGTCAACCGAAGTATCAGAAACAGGTGTGTTTTCAACCTTGATTTCTTCCTTAATCGTCAGAGGGTCCTCCCCTTTATCTGTGGGAGTTGCCTCAACCTTGATTTCGGGTTTACTGTCAATATATTTCTTTAATGCCCTTAGCTGTTCCAATTGACCAGCATCAATGGTACCCTTTTTATCAATTGATGTTGAGCAAATATCCCATGTGACTGCGGCGCCGGCCGAAATTATTTCATAGGTTTTTTCAATCATTTCCTGTGTATTGTGAGAAGTACCGCCCTGTCCCCAATTACTGCCGAGATAGCTCCATATTTGCTGTTGACGGCCGGATTCGGTCCAACGGCTTGTAATGTTATCCTTATAGATAGTGTTCATATTTTCGCCGGCAGCGGGTGACCAGCGCTCACCGCAATGGTAATCCTCACCCTCGTAATGAACATCGGTGGTTTTAGTACCGCGGTTAAGGGCAACCAATGCATTGGGATTGCCCGACTTCAATGCGGTGACATAAAGCTTTGCAATGCGCTCGTTAAACCCGCAGTTATCATAGCAACCGTCAATCCAATAACCTGAAATTTTTTCACCGTAACGGTCAGAAAAATCCTTATACATAGCAGCTATGTGCTCGGAGGTGGAATATTTATATACATAGTTGCCCGTAGACTGACCTATGCTGGCATCCGCTTGACCTACACGCTCATTAGCACCCATAGCCTTGGCGAGGGCCGTGTTACCCGTGGGTACGCCGCCGTGAAAATAAAGCATAAGCCTTATACCGTAGGGCTCCAAAGCATCGTAGACATCGGCAATCAAATCGCGGTCAGTTCCGAGCTTCAAGCCCGAAAGCTCCTCCATTACAGGATTAGGTGCGCATGTAACACCCGTAGACTGAGAAACAGTAAGGAGAACCCACGAAGCACCAACCTCATTAGCAATTTTTGCGAATTTTTCTACATCAAACTGTGCAACTGCCGCACTAAAGGTTTCAACAGTTGAGCCTTGACCTCCTGCATTTTCGTGCAGGTAATGCATTGAAATACCGTACTTGCCGGCCATCCAATCGGTATTGGAATTGTATTTTTCTGCCTTTGCGGTAAGCGAAGTACCTACTGATAAGGCGGTAAGCAAAGCCGTACATACTAAAAACAAAAATGCTTTTTTAAATATATTTTTCATAATCACTTACCCACCTTTCCTTTGCCGAATAATATTGCTATTAATACATAACCTGTTATTGTAACAGCGCCAAGAGCAGAAACAAGAATAATCAAAGCAACGGAGGTTGTGTTCTCTTTGCTGATTTCAACATCGGTTTTTGTATTGTCGGAAGCCGATGTATTCAAAACGGCGGTATCGTAAAGCCCCATTTCATCGGTATCAACTTCCCAATACCTTATATAATCCACATAAATAGAATCATTATCACTGCTAAGTGGCTCGGATAATTCATCTGTTACATCACCTGAAATGCTTATATAAACATTTCCTCTGGCAAAATCATTTGCGATTTCGCGAACAAGCACACCGTCAACATAAAAACGGAGATAACTGTATGTATACATTAGTCCGTAGGTGTGGAAGTTTCCGCCGTAAGAGGAGGAGGCTTTTTCCGGATGCACACCGCCGTCAACGATTTCTCCGCCACGCGCCAACGATTTTCCGTCCTTCATATAACGGTAACCGTTCATAAGCTCATACTGCTTATTAAGATATGCAATATCAATACTAAAGGTTGTACCGCCCTGTCGGAAATCGTTTTCGGTGACAATCGCAAAAGAGGAATTTGTCCCCGCTATTTTGGGAAGCTTAATGGAAGCTTCGTAATAACCGTAGCCATAAGGAGTTTTAGAAAGGATTGCTCCGGCAGTATAGCTCTGACCGCCAACGCTTTCCTTCTTATACTGAAGCCTCAGGCTGCCGTTTTCGAGCGAAACATTGTTTTTATAATGACCGCTTAAGGAAGCTTCACTCTTACTGTCCACTATTGTCCATTCCTTTAATTTTTCTAAGGATTTCTGGTCAAAGTTTTCACTTAATATCGTAGTGAAATAGAATAAATCCTTGCCTTCGCCCAATATAGCATAAGGGATTATACCTGTGTCATAATCGAGCTCATAGCCACAATTTGCAATATACTGTAGATATTGGGTATCCTTATAAACGCCTATATAATCTATTTCGACCTTAGCACCTGCCCAAACATCGCCAAAGAAAATAAGCTGTAAGGTTCTTATAACATTTTCAAATTTCCAGCCGTCTATATCTTTGGTATATTTGTTTTTAGCTTCGACAAAACCACCGCTGAAGGGAACAAATACGAAGCCGTCAAAATTTTCGGGCAGATAAATGCCTCTCCAATGGTAACCGCCCATTGCCAGGTCAACAGAATTACCGTTAAGATCGTAAAGGAAGCCGGGTTTACCAAATAGTACGCTGTCAACACCGGACTCGCCGTAGTCAGTACGCAAGCCTATGGTTGCACCTTCTCCTGCATTGGTTTTAAGTCTCAGCATAATTCCTTTTGAGCCGTCTGCAACCTTAACCTCAGCGCCGGAGGTATAGTAGTTACTGTCAGTAATATCCTTGTTAAACTGAATAACCATACCGTCACGGTCACTTATAGTGGTTTTTCCGTATGTTAATGAGGCGGCAGTACCGTAAATATTTTCTTTCCAGGCACGCAAACCATCATCAACCGCAGGAAGCCATGGTCTCATACCGGTATCAAAGGTAAGCGGCAATTCATAGCATTGCGGCTGCTGCACAGCCTTTATACCATCATATTTTTCTTTAAGAATGTTGATATGCTCGTCACCTGAATAGAATTGCACATCATCGATATAAACCGTAGTACCGTTCCAACTGCTGTCACCAAGGTAAACCGCCATGGTGAATTCTTTTGAAAGGTCAACCAAACTTTCGGGATAAGTGGCATATTTATCATAAGAGCCCGGTACGGTTACAGTAAGGCTTTGCGCCTGTTCGAAAGACATAAACACATATCCGTCAAAACCGGCAGGAAGATTAATGTTAAGGTTATTGGTTTTTGCAGATATACCGTAGCCTTCAAGATCATAAAGCTTTGCCCCTCTACCAAGACTTGTGGGGTTTGCAACGCCGGACTGCCACATACGCAACGCAAAAGGATGTGATTTTTCTGAAGTGTCATTTGCAATTTTAACCCTCATCATAACGCCGGTTATTTTGCTGAAATCCTTCGTGCTAAATCCCTTTACAGCCGCCATTTTAACACGGTTAGATTCAGTACGGGAATTTTCTGCCTTTATAGCTTCAAATTTAGCAGAAGCAGTACCGATTAATGCCTCGGATTTGTCGGTAAGAACTATGCCGGTGCTTGATTGATGCTCAGCAGCATCATAAATATTATTCACACCGGTAAAAGGCATAATTCCGTCATCAAAAGTAAAGGGAAAGCTGTAACGGCTGGGCTGGGGCACTGCAGTAATGCCCTTGTAGCCTAACGACTTAATCAATTCAATATGATCGGAATGTTCATTTCCGGTATATATTGTCATATCATCTATATATACCTCTAAGCCATTCCAGCTACTGTTACCCAGATATACAATCATAGTATAATCTTTTGATAAATCTACCATATTTTCAGGATAAGTCTCATATTTATCATAAGAGCCCGGTACAGTTACCGAAAGGCTTTGTGCTTCAGAAAAAGGCATAAAGACAAAACCGTCAAAACCTGCAGGTAAATCTATTTTTAAGGTTGTTGTGGTTACGGCAATTTTGTTTCCCTTAAGGTCATAAAGCGCAGCTCCCCTGCCGAGTGTTGTAGCTTCTTTTACACCCGACTGTTTAAAGCGCAGGGCAAACGGGTGAGAATCGTTGCCTGTGTCACCCTTTATCTTAACCCTCATCATAATACCGGTCATACCGCCAAAGCCGTCAGCACTGAAGCCGTTTATTCCCGACATTTTAACCCAATTAGTTTCAGTGCGGGAATTTCCTTTCTTTATAGCTTCAAATTTAACGGATTCGGTGCCGTTAAGGGCCTCGCTCTTGCCTGTGAGCTTTATGCCGGAATCACTTTGATGCTCTGTGGCATCATAGATATTATTTACACCTGTAAAAGGCATAAACAAGTCGTCAAAATTAAGCGGGAATGAATATCTTTCGGGCTGAGCTACGGCTGTAATTCCCGAATAACCCAATCCTTTAATATGGCTTAAGTGGTCTGCATGGTTATTGCCGCTGTAATAGCTTATATCATCAATATAAACCTCACAGCCACTCCATTTTTCACCATTCATGTAAAGGAACATTTGGAAATCCTTGGAAAGGTCGGCTAAATTATCGGGATATGTCTGATAGCTATCGTAAAATCCTGCAACAGTTACGGTAAGACTTTGAGCCGTTTTGAAAGGTAAAAATACATATCCGTCAAAATCAGCCGGCAGGTTTACTGCAAGTGTTCTGTTGTTATGGGCAATCACATTACCCTCAAGGTCATAAAGCATTGCGTTGTTACCAAGGCAGGTGTGATTTAACCCACTTTGATATATACGGATTGCAAAGGGTAATGCATCGTTACTGCTGCTTCCCGTAACCTTAAGGCGCAGCATTATACCACTAACCTTCGAAAAATCCGACTTGCTGAAATCGGGATTTCCCTTCATCTTTGCCCAGCTAACCTCGGTTCTTGAGTTGCCGTCCCTTATGGCATCAATTTTAAGTGAATAATTGCCGTTTAAAACATTATCATCACTTATAAGTCCAACGCCCTCATTTACCCAATGGTCAGAATTGTCATATACATTATCGACCTGAACGAAAGGATTATATTTTTCCTCAAAAGTAAGAGGCAATGTATATTTTTCGGGCTGTGGAACAGCTGTCGGCGCATATCCCAACTCTAAAAGCTTATTGATATGGTCAATATGAGTGTTACCGCTATAGTAATCCATATCATCAATATAAACCTCACAGCCACTCCAACTGTTAGTTTCCATATAAAAATACATCTGGAAATCCTGCGAAAGGTCAACCATGCTCTGCGGATATGTTTCATATTTATCATAGTAGCCCTGAACTGTAACATTCATACTCTGAGCTTCGCTAAACGGGAAAAATACATATCCGTCAAAATCAGCCGGTAGATTAACCAAAAGCGCCCTGTTGGAATGTGCAACAACATTACCGTCAAGGTCATAAAGCTTTGCAGCTCTGCCGAGGCAAGTGGCTTGCAGACTTCCCTGCCTTAACCTGATTGCGAAAGGTAAAGCTGCTGTACTTTTGCTGCCTGTAATCTTAAGACGCAGCATTATACCGCTGACCTTTGAAAAATCGGTCTTGCTGAAATCGGGATTTCCCTTCATTTTCGCCCAAGTAACCTCAGTTCTCGAGTTTCCGTTTCTGATAGCATCGATTTTGAGAGAATATTCACCGTTTAAAACACTGTCGTTATTTATAAGACCGACACCCGAATTCACCCAATGGTCGGCGCTGTCATATACATTGTCAACCGAAACAAAAGGATTGTATAAATCTTCAAAAGAAAGGGGTAAGGTGTATTTTTCAGGCTGAATAACAGCAGTAATATTATAACCCTTTGCTTTCAGTAAATCAAGATGCTCTGTTTGTTCGGTTCCCGAATAATATGAAATATCATCAATATAAACATCACAGCCCGCCCAGTTGTTCTCAAGCATAATAAAAGTCATTCTATAATTTTCTGAAAGATCAACCATATGTTGCGGAGCTGTTGAGTAATTATCGTAAGCATTTTGAATGCATGTATGCTGACCGCGTGCTTCTGCAAAGGGCAGGAATATAAAGCCGTCAAAACCGGCAGGCAATACACCGGCAAGACCGGCATCTGCACTTGATATTGTGCCACGGAAGCTACCGTCTGCATTATAGAGCGTACCCAACCTTGCCATACAAGTGTATCCGGAAAGTCCGGATTGTGACAATGTCAATCTGAATTTATGGCTTGTGTTTCCATCGTTTTCTATTTTTACACGAAGCATAATACCTGTGACGGCAGTGAAATCATTTGTACTGAAATCGGGGTTACCCTCAATTTTAGCCCAGCTTATCTCAGTTCTTGTATTACCTGAACGGATATTTTCAATTTTTAAAGAATATTCACCGTTCAGTGCTTCTTCACCGCCGACAAGCTCTATTCCGTTATTAGTCCAATGCTCGGTATTGCTGTATACATTATCAATCTGAACAAACGGATTATACTGTTCATCAAATGTAAGCGGTAGTGAATAGTTTTCAGGCTGAACAACATTCTGTGCTGATATAGCTATTACAGAATAAATTGCGGAGCTCAAAAAAACGCAAAAAGCGCACAAAACAGCAAGTAACGTTTTTGGACAGCTCATAAGCTTTTTTAGCGTCACATTCATTTTCACTTTTCTCACAAACCTTTCTTATTAATTTTAAGTTCCGGTTATACCGGAGCTTTCGATACCTTGAATGAAAGCCTTTTGACACACTAAATAGACAATCACAACAGGAAGTATTATAAGTACAACACCGGAATTTTTAAGCAGAGAGGTCACCAAACCGCCCGAATTATCCTCCATCGTTGATTTTATCATATATGTCATATTGACCAAAATATCACTTGTTGTAAGTGTCGGAGCAACGGTCATATCAGTCCAAAGCCAAACAAAGGAAAACAGGAATATGGTCACCATCATAGTTTTTGCACACGGTAACATAATCGAAACAAATGCTCTGAACGGATTACAACCGTCAACATACGCAGCTTCTTCAAGCGATTTAGGCAAGCCCTTAAAATACTGTCTCAGCATAAATATAAAAAGACCGTTTTTAAGTCCCGTTCCGGTTATACCCAAAACATATAACGGTAATGCCGTTGAGGTCAGATTTATAGAATCTAAACCGAATAGATTGCCCAAACCGAATAAATCAAAATAACGAAACTCTATGTATCTTGTAAGCATTATAGTATCAGGCGGAATAAGCAACTGAATTATTACACAGATAAAAATCAATCCGTTAAGCTTGAATTTAAATCTTGCCAGCCCATAACCCACAAGGGTACATGAAAAAGCCTGAAGCAATGAGGTTATCCCAAAAATTATAACCGATGTAATTAATGTGTCAGGAAAATTCAGCGCTTTTGCCGCTTTTACATAATTATCAAATGTGAAATTTTTGGGGAAATATTTAACCGTAATATCAACCAAATCGTCTACCGACATAAAAGAGCCGCAAATCATTGACAAAATAGGATAAATTATTACGAAGCTGATACCAAAAAGAAAGAAAAATCTCAGTATCGAAATAACACTTTTACCTGCAATTTTCTTTGTTTTTACTATCTTAGGATTATAAGCTTTATAGGCAGATTGCGTGTTAGTCATAATAGTACACCAACCTCCTTATCAAAACAAACACTACCGCAATAAAGACACCGACAATTGCAAGATAAAAAATAGCCATTGCTGAGCCTAATCCATACTTTGCATTAACAAACAATACATTATGTATAGATGTAATTGCGGTATTTGTAGCGCTTGTGAACGAGTCTACGATACAATAAACAATATTTACAAGCACCAAAGGGCTTACCATGGGAAAGGTTATTTTCCAAAACACGTCCCAACCGGAAGCACCTTCAATATAAGACGCTTCAAAAACGCTTGGAGAAATTGATTGCATACCCGAAAGAAATATAACCGAGGGCACCGCCGCCATAGTAGTAATGTCCTCAATTCTGGAAACCAAATCCTCTATAAACTCAACAACTCCGTTACCGATATCCATCTCAAGTAATATGTCTGTAAAGGTGCCGGCAAACATCGCATTCGACTCACCCGAAAGGCTGCCGATATTCTGCATATTATTGCTGATAAAGTCACCGCTTGTAATCGAGGTAACTAATCCTGAAGCAAAAACCACCGGCAAGAAAAGTATTGCTCTGAATACCGTTCTGCCAATAAATCTTTGATTAAGCAAGCTCGCTATAAAAAACGAGAACATTACTACAACAGGAACATTAAATAACATCTCGCCTATCGAGCTTACAACCGTTTTTCTGAAATCAGGATCAACAAACAAAATTCTGTTATAATGCTCTAATCCAACAAATTCTGTATCATAAGTAACAGTACCCACAAATAGATTATGAAAGCTAAATCCAATCACCTTAATAAGTGGGAAGCCCACAAACAGAATAAAACCTATAATAAACGGGAGGCAAAATATGTAACCGCTTCTCGCCTGTCTTCTTTCAAAGGAAAGCGTTTTTTTGTTTTTCACCCTTAATTACCTCCCTTTACATAGCTGTTTGCCGCAACCTCAGTACCAAGTACATTAACGGCATATTCATTATAATTAATTATAAAATATACTCCGTTTTCATAAGTTACCTTGACAACATTGGTTTGTAAAATCTCGTGGTTAGCCACAGACCGACCGTAAACATCAGACAATGCATTGGAAACATATTCATAATTTTGTATTATTACATCCTTTAAATCCTCAAAGCAAATGGAATAATATTCATGAAATTCACTGTCTGTAAGATTGCTGTCTCTTTCCCAAGATACAGAGTAAAGCAATCCTGCATTCGATTCAATAAGTTTTAAAAGGTCTTTTTGAGTTCCGCCGTTAAGATTAAGCGCCTTTCCGGAAAAATTGACATGACCGTTGTAAACCATTGCGGTAAAGGGGATTTCCACGGTGTTGTTATACCGTTTGCTATAAAGCGGCAACTTAATTATATCGCTCATAAAAGGTGCCGTATAGGCGTTGCCCGTTTGGGTTAGAATACTTGAATATTTTTCTTTGCTTTCATTCAAAGCCTTGGCAATAATCACAGAGGCTTCTTGACGGTCCACAACATCACCGTCATCATAATCAGGGATGTTGTATTTACCCAAATATCTTAACGAAACAGATGATAAGCCATAATCTGAAAGTAATTCCGGAATTTTCTTTATATTATCGGCAGTATATTCAGGAGTCATCACATAAGCAATATAATCCTTCTTTTGGAATGTTGATAAATTAAACGAATTGAGCTTTGCAATCTGTTGCACAAGACTTCTGGAAACTAAAGATTTCTTTATATTACTGCCGAGTGCAGATTTATATGTTAGCTGAACATCAAGGTCAGGAAACACATTTATATTACCGTTATTCAAATTTTCGATTAAAGAAAGTAATCCTTTTTTTCCGCCGGCATCGGAAAGTATTTTAATATTATCGGCATAACCTGTTCTCAAACCGTTTTTTTGCCAACCGGACAAAATAATATTCTGTCTTTCAATGCCGGCATTTTTCAACGCATCAGAAATTTTTTCTGTCTGTTCAAAGGTTGTGATTGTACTTACAACATCACGGGAAAATCCAACAGCGACCTCGGTATAATCCACAGCATGGATTACATCAAGATAAAGCGGAATTTGATTAGACTTAGTCTTTTTATCACCGAAAAGGTAATTAGAATATACCTTTGCCATACCGGTATAATTTGCGTTATCGCCGGATAAGAAATTATATCTTACAGCAATATCACCCTCGTAAGCAGTTGCCTGTTCCATCGTATATGATGCATTTGCAATATTTGTATTCTTGGTAGAAAGGGATTTTGCATAAACTAACTGAGTATCAAGTAAATTAAAGCTTGACCATATACGCGCGGCTAATGAGTCTGTACCGGAAACTGCATTAATATCCGAAATGGCATCACCGTTTTCAATTATTGCCAATACTGCGCTGTTATTGGTTTTTATACCGTAAATCGGCAAAATAACCTGCTCGCTGTTATAAATTTTCTCATTCGCATTTACAGAAAGATTTTCGCCATATACCGACATTGTAAGAGTTTGACCGGCAGCTTCTGTTCCGTTATAAAAGCTCATAATTGAGCCTGAGCCGTCAGGAATCAGGAAATAACCTTCGTCACCGAGCGATGGTACCCCGAAATACGGCAACAAAGAAAGCTTTTCAATGCCGTTGACAGAGTCGGTCCAGAAAATATCCTCTTTCGGACACCGCACTAAGAGTCCTTCGTTATTCAAGGTGTATTCAACACCGACATTAAACTGTATGTTTGTGGTAGTGCCGACTGTTGAGTCAACACCGAATTCTGCGGAATCCTTTTTTAAATCCTCCTCTGTGTATCCTGCGTCCGAAAATGCGGTGGTTATCTGCTTCTTAACATTGGATAAAAGCTCACCTTCTCTTAAAACATAAGCATCCTTTCCCTTCGCATAAGGATACTGCTCAAGAAAATCGGCATACATTTCGTCACTGTAAATTCCATCTGCTAAATGAATATATAGGGGACCAACTATCGCTTGCTGTCGTTTAGACATTTTTTCAAGAAATTCATTAAACCGTTCGGCAGAAATATATGTTGGATAGATTATATTGGAAATAATATCACCGAACGAATACTTTACATATACACCGTTTTCAATTTCAGATACGGTAAACTGACCTTTCTTAATGCTATCGTCCATAGAATTCATGGTAGCCACCTTACCCGATGAATTCAAATAGGTAATTTCCAAAACATTACCGATGGCTGCACTTTTATGGTTCACAGCATTACTTCTCCAGGAATGTCCCGAAGTTTTATCCAAAACTTCAATATCGGTAGTATTATAATTTATGCTAAGCCTCAATCTGTTATTTTCAGCCACAACCGTCATTTCGGTTGCGGTTATATCGTTTTTTGCAGTACCGTTTTCAACATAGACACAGTTTTCGTCTCGTGAAGCAACCGAAGCATTGCCGCCGCAGCCTGATAAGCACAGGGCAAAAATGAATATAAGACTTAATATTCTTTTTTTCATCCTTTTAAAAACCTCCCGTAAAATCAGTCTGCAAACTAAAACCGCAGATACAGCTCGTTATACATATCAACTGCAACTCCCACTACCTTTTGTGCGAGTGCAAAAATAAGCATTGCAAGGAAAATCACTATAACCATAACAAGTAAGGTTATCACCAAAACCAAAACGGTTTTGCTCATTGAATAAGAATGGATTTGCATATTAGAGCAAATTATTAAATATGCAACCCATAAAAGCATTATACCGATAACCAGGGTATATACACTGTCCTCAGCCATAGTCATAACCCTTGACATTACAAGTAACACCGGCAATATAAAAATCATAGGTGTCAGGGCGTAAGAAGTGCCCATAAAAATATATTTAAAGCTTCCCTCTCCGTCCATAAGGTTAGATACACACCAATTGCACATTATAAAAAGGAAAAACGGCAACAGAACAGTAATTAAACCCATAACAAAGCTTGCGGATTTTGTACCGCTTGTAAATATGAAGCCTTCCAGACTACTGTAAAGTGCATACATCAGGGTTACGACCGAAAGTATTGTTACAGCGGCGGCGGTGCTACCGTAACGCTCCCGTTTCATATCCCAAAATCCGCTTATCGGTCTGAAAATGACCTTTGTTGAATAACTGAGAGTTGCCCTGTAGGATTGTTTATTTTCAAATTCTTTTTTATGCTTTGACTTATAAACCATAAAGCATATAATCAAAATCACAATAACGATTGATGATATGAATATGAGGGTAAAATTATCGTTTATAACGATTTTTCTCTGTTTTTCAAAGGCTTCCGAATAAGCTTTGCGGTCATTCGCAAGCTTAAAATATTTCATTGCTTCGATATAATCACCTTCGCGGTAATTTACCCTGCCGAAATTCCTGATAGCACAAATACTGTTATTGTTTAGCTTATAAATTTCTTCCCAAACTGAATTTTCAGCTTCATAATCTCCAATGCTATGGTATTCTGCAGCACTTAAAAACAGCTTTGCATAATCGGTAAGAGCAAACACAGAAATAAAATCGTTTCGGGAGTCGGCAATGTAAAAATATCCGTTCGAGTAGCTGATGGCAGCCACCGTACCGAAGGTTGTATTATAAATACCCTTACCGCCAAATTCAAAGAGCATATCGCCATCGTTATTGTAAACAAATATTCTGCCGCGGGTGTTATCAAGCAAACCGTAAATTTCGTTACCCATCGAGCATATATCAACATAGGTTTCAGGACCGATATATGTACCTTTTACATTACGGTTTATTGATTCATCGGGAACACCGTCAAGAACATTATTGCCAAGTGCGTTAAGCTTTTTGACAGAGCCAGAAGAACTCGAAGTAGAATCGTAATATGCAGAGCAGGCATAAACAAAATTATTTTCATCAACACAAACACTGCTATATTCGTTAGGCACCAAAGCAATCGAGCGTTCCTTCTGTGCTTTGGTTGAAACCATATTCCACAATATATCCGTTACACTGTAGGTAACCTTAATAGAGCCGTATATTTCATTAAAAACGCCTTCCTTATTAAGCTCTATAATACCGGAATTGAAATTTCTGGAAACAACATAAATACGGTTAAGCTTATCGACCGCAATTTTAACAGGGGTAAATTCAAATTCCTCACCTAAAACCGCAGCAGTAGGAGCTTTAATTATCCTTTTAAGGCTATAATCGGGATTTAAGTGAACTAAACGGAAATTCCCTGTATCACAAATATAGATATCCCCTGCTTCGGTAACTGTAATACCCTCGGGTAAATTAAGCTTATCGGTTGTGCCGTTATTATTGAAGGAATCGAGAATCTTAAGAAGTCTGCCGTGAACATCGGTTATAACAATACGGGAATTACCTTTATCAACAATATAAAGTCTGCCCTGCGTGTCGCTGAAAACATCTGTCGGCTCGGAAAAGCTGCCAATCCCTAACTCCTCGCCGGTTATATTAAGGCAAAATTCTGCCGCTTGGGGTGCAGAAATCGCATTGTTTTCCAAATCGTAGGTAAAGCTGTTATTCGGGGTTTTAGCCGTTGCTGTGTATGTAAAAGCAGAAATCAAGCAAATAACGGCAAGCAACACACCCAAAATACGAACTGTTTTTTTCAAGCCTTAATCCTCCCTACGATTATTCCTTAATACCGGACGATGCCATGGTATTGAGAATATTACTTTGTGAAATTATAAATACGGTCAAAGGCGGTAAAAGCATTATAAATGCTACAGCAGCTGCTGAGCCTGTGCGCGAAATACCTCCGGTTACAACCTGATTTAACGCATAATTCAAAGGCTTCATGGTTTCACTGTAAATAAGACCGTTACCTGTTGTTGCCCAAATAGATTGAAAGGCAAAAATTATAAGTGTAAGCCAAGCAGGCTTTACAAGTGGCATAACTATCCGCCAAAATATCAGAAATTCATTTGCGCCGTCAACACGGGCAGCCTCCAATACGGCATTAGGAATACTTGTTGTCATAAACTGCTTCATGAGATAAAGCCCCATTGAGGACGCCGCGGCCGGTAAAATTAGTGCGAAATATGTATTAACTATACCTAAGCTGTTCATAATTATGTAGTTTGGTATAGCAGTAACCGCAGTGCTGAACATAAGCGAGGTGACTACAAGCTTAAAGAATATTTTTCTGCCCGGAAACTCACGCTTTTCGAGCACATAAGCCGCCATAGAAGCAAATATTATCTGCAAAAAGGTTGCAACAGCGGTAATGAATACCGAGTTAAAGATATATCTTGAAAAAGGTATCCAAGATGATGACATAAGTGATGCCAGATTGGTGAAATTATCAATTGTAGGATTAATTACATAAAGTCTCGGCGGATATACAAAGATTTCATCCAACGGCTTGAAAGCATTACTGACTACATATAATAGCGGCAGTACCATAAAAGCCGCGATAACGCAGAGTACCAAAAAATTAAATACACTGCCTCCTACCGACCTTGCAAGACCGGCACGGGATATCCGCTTTAACTTTTTTTCTTTATTTTTAGCCATTATTAACTGCCCACCTTATTTAAGAGCCTTTGTATGATTTCGTTAATAGCAATCATCATAACAAATAACACGGTAGCTATTGTGCATGCATAGCCAAGCTCGAAACGAACACCGCCGTAGTCTTCCAAGTGATTAATAATTGTATGTGCCGCATAATCGGTGCTTGGTGAACCGAACATCTGGGTAGAAACAGCACCGGCAGAAAAAGCATTTGTAATGCTCATAACCGCACCGAACATCAATTGCGGTTTCATTGACGGAAGGGTTATAAACCAAAGCTCTTGCCAGCGACTGTTTATACCGTCAATATAACCTGCTTCATATTGGCTTTTATCCACAGTTTTAAGACCGGCAACAAAGGAAAGAAATCCGGCGCCCAAGCTCATCCATACCATTACAATAATAACAATCGTAAGCATATACTTGGTATCGGATAAAAATTGTATCGGCTCCTGAATAAAGCCCCAGCTCATTAAAAAGCTGTTTATATAGCCGTAGGAATCGTTGCTGAAAATATATTGCCAGATTACAATCGCACCGCCGGAAATAGACGGAGCATACATAATAGTTACCATTATTGCACGCAGAACATTATTGAGCTCGTTTATCTGCCACGCAATCATAAGAGAAGCAAAATATCCCAACGGTCCCACAACAACAGCAATAATCATCGTGTTACGAAAAGCCTGTGTAAATATTTCATCGTTTACCAAAAGCTTCTGATAGTTTTGCAGACCGACAAATCCCGGCGCTTCAAGAAGGTTATAATCCGTAAACCCAAAGAATATCGAAATAAAAACCGGCATTACCACAAATGCAATAAATAACAATCCAAATGGCGCCAAAAACAAATAGCAATCATAATTCTTTTTGGCAAGGTCTAACTGATATTTCATTTTTTCCTTAAAGGACAAGGCCTTTAAATTACCGTTCATAATATTGTGCCTCCTCCTTTAATCCAAATCAAACTCTTGGCGTTTGGTTTTTAGCTCTGCATTGATTGTTTCATTATATTTTGAAAGAGTGTCTCTTAAATCCTCGCCCGAAATTACAATAGCACGGAAAGCGTTGTTGAGATGACGGGCAATGTAATAGCTTCCGGGCACCTGTGGAACAGCCTTAGCAGCAGAAAGCTGTGTGTCGATAACCTGAAGCTCTGCCTCATTCCAAGGAAGTGCTTCAAAAGCCTTTTTGTTCGCGGTAAGGTATCTTGATGACGGACCTAATATGCTTTCAAGCTCTGTACCGAATTCTGACTGAATCTCGTCAGTTGTCCACCATTTTATGAACTCATAGGCTTCGTTGGGCATATCCGTACCGTTAAGCACCATACTGCTTGTTGTGGTTACATATCCTGTGCGGTTGATACTTCCGTCATCCTGTTTTATTCCGGGCAACAGAGCTATTCCCCACAAGCCCTCAATTTCAGGCGCTGAAACCATAAGATTGTTATAGGTTGCGATATCAGCTATGGCTATCGGGATTTCACCCGTTCTGAAGCGGTTTACAAGATTATATGAAAGCTCCAAGGAATAATTATCAAAATAGTTTGTAAGCATATTGAAGGCTTCTGTATTCACAAGCTCTGTAAGCAGGCAAAGGCTTCCGTCCTCGTTATAAAGCTCTCCACCGTGCTGATAAAGAAAGGTTGCGTATGTACCGACAATATCTGCCACCGGTAAACCAAAGGTCATATTATTCTTTTGCAGAATTGATATTACCTCGGTCACATCATCCCATGTTTCAGGAATAGAAATTCCAAGCTCGTTCATTATATCAGTTCTGTAAAACATAATGTCAAAGGTGAGCGTTTCGGGTAAAGCAAACAAGCCACCGCCAAAGCTTAAAGGAACTAAATTTTCATCGTAGAAGCGTGCAGTAACCTCATCAATATCCTCAAACTTATTAAGATTATATGCCGCATTTCTAAGCGCATAGTTTACAGGGTCAGAAACACTTGCGCCAATAAGCACATCAGGACCGTTATTCGCAGCAATAGCCTTTAAAATAGCACCGGCTTCAACATTTTCAAGCTTAACATTAATACCGGTTTGCTGTATAAATGAATTTTGAATAAGCACCTTTAATATTTGCATTTGATCTCTGCCGGAGGTCATCCAGACAGTGATAGGCTTTTTTGTGTTTTCGGTCATATTACCTATACTGTCATAATCAACAACAAAGGAGGCAATAAAAGATGTGAGCCAGCTTGTGAATTTTTTAAAGACATTTACCTGTGCCTTCGGAAGCTCTTTTTCAGGACTGCTTACAACAATATAATCCAAGTCCAAGGGCTGTGACAGAGCACTTGTAATCCATGTTCCGAAGGAACCGATGTTGGTCTTATAATACTCAAAACCGGTAGGAATTTTTTCATCGTCTTTACAAAATTCATCAAGCTGATTGATAATGGTACTGAAAATCGAAAGATTGCTGCCTTTTTTGCCTGTTATTTCATAAATGGCATTTAAAACATTGTTAAGACGGTCTTTTTGAACTGCGATATTGCTCAAGGTATCGGGTAAAAGCTTATCAAGGTTATAATTGCGGTATTTGTCAGGTGTGGAGCCTGTAACCACAAGAAGCTCACGGTATATTTTATTAAGCTCCTCAAGAATATCGCTTGCTTCCTGCAAAACAACACCCATATCACCCAAGGTTGCCTCAAGCTCAATGGTGTTTTCCCCTTCCTTCAGGTAGAAAAGCCAAGGATTTCCGTCAGCGCCCAAGGTGATATTTTCCCAATTCCTCGAATAAAGGAATTTTATACAGTTAGCCTCACTGAAAGGCACTTCGCCGTTGATATACAAGCGTCTTGTAGAATATGTACCTCTGTCAGAGCTTTGCTTTGTCTTAAGCGTGATATTGTAAAGACCGGCTTTTGGAACATAAATTTTCCAGCAAAGCTTTTGTCCCGAGCTTTTCCAATTACCGCCACTTATTTTGTTAAGCTTTATAAGATAGCTGTCCTGAGGTACTGTGGAGGCATTGTTATCGGTTGCGGGTAAAACGGTGGGATCGGTTTTATAATTAGGAGCTTCTGCCTGATAAATATCACAAACATTTTTAGCTTCCAAATAACCCGATTGCTCATACTCAGCAGATACCTCACTGTAGGTTTTAAGCTCACAGTATGGTAAAAGCTCAACGGTACTAATAATCAAATCCTCAGTAACGGCATCAAGAGTTACAAGATCGCCATTCTTTAAATAAAATTTCAACGGTGTAGTTCTGTATTGTACCTTGTCGTAAATATCGGTTGTCAGCCACATTGGGCTAATAACCTGAGTTGAGCGAATATCGTTACCGTAATAGTCGGTAATTATTCCTTTTTCATCGATAAAAGCGCAGTAAAGGTTGATATTTGCGGCTTCCTCAAAAGGAACTTCACCATTTATTAAAATTTTTCTTTGGGCATAATTAGAACGGCTTTCCGACAGATAGTAGGTAATTCTCATTGTGTACCAACCCTCTGTCACATCAGCCTTCCAGCTGACAGTGCTGCCCTCCGGTGTATTTATTGATTTGCCGTTCAAATCCTTATAATTTTCAAGAATTTCAACCCCGTCCGATTTTTCGGCAAGCTGTTCGGCCGTGAGAGAAATACCCTTACCCGAATTGTTTTCTACTGCCTTTTCAGAATATACAGTGTATGCCGTATACTCCTCTTTTTGGCTGATTTCAACACTTATTATCTGAGCAGATGCATTAAATGTCTGCCCAACAACAATACCGGCAGATAAAACCAAGCACAAAAAAGCTTTAATATATTTTTTCATAACAGCCTCCGAAAAAATCAAAATACATTGATTAAAAAAATAAAGTAACACAAGATAACACTCTTGTATAATTTTATTTTTTTAATTAAATACTGAAATCGTAATCCCCCATAATTCAGCGCGTGTAGGGAACGGTGTTTCCACCGATCCCTACACTATCAGTCAATTAAAATTATGAGGCAATGTTCGCAATAATTTTCTTCAAACGGATAAGATCAATAATATTAACAGCACCCTCGCCTGTAATATCACAAGCAACACCGTAGCTTCTGTCAATACCTAAAATATGATTTGAAACAATTACCAAATCAGCACCGTTTGCTGAACCGTCACCGTTGATATCGCCCATTACACCGTCAATTTCAAGAGTTATATCATCTATGATAAGTGACTTTCCTTCCCAATCGGTATCCTGAAGATTTATAGAAAGCTTAAATTGCTGTGTAAGGTCAACCATATACTCAGCGCTCTTTCTATAGGTAGGACGATATTTATTACCGCTTTCATCGGTAAGCTCAGTTCTTGCGGTTGCGTTTGCTACCGGAATATAGATAGTACCGTCAAAGCCTGAGGGCAATGTTGTCACACCGTCATCGGTAACGAACTGAGTATAAACACCCTCGGCAGTATAGCCGTGTGTAGCACACATACCGTTTTGAGTAACACCTGTCTGATTTAAGAAAAGCTGGAAGCTATAGCCGTCTCCGCCAAAGGGCACCTTAACACGCATAGTAATATAAGCAAAATTCGTGTTGGCAAGTGAAAGCGTTTCTTTGTCAAGCGAAGGAATACCGTTAAATACAGCCTGTGTGGTTTCAGCTCTTATAAAGTTTCTGCCTTCTGCATTATAAGCATCACTTGCGCCGGCAGTTACCTTCAAGGAAGCCTTACCGGAAAGCGCAGATTCTCCGCCAACAAAATCATATTTTGTATAATACTGACCGTAATTACCGTCTGTTCCCTTGCTATACCAAGAGGTAACCTTATTAAACGGAGCTTCAAAGCCCTCGAAATCGAGAGGAATGGAATAGGAAGCAGGCTGTTGAGCCTTCATAATATCATAGCCTAAGCTTTTCATTGCGTTCCAGACGTCAACATCGGTAAGACCGGCATCTGCATCAGCAACAGAATAATAGCTGACATCATCAATCAACGCATCAACATTCTGCCATTTATAAACACCATCTGTTGCAGTGTTAGTACCCCAGAACCAAAGCTCTAAATTGTGTTCGGCAGAAATATCAACTACAGGCTTTCCGTTTTGTGTTCTGTTATAGAAATTCTTATAAGGAACAAATACAAAACCGTCAAAGCCGATAGGAATATCAACACCAAGGACATCGGTTGTATAATCAGTGCCTTTAACAAGGGCGTTGCCCTCTGCATCATAAAGCTTTATAGCATTACCGCCAACACAGGTTTCAGCCATTTCTGATTGTGTCAAAACTAAATACATGCGGTGTGTTTCGGTATTAGTATCATTTTCAAGCTTCAATCTATACATAACGCCTGCTATACCATCATCTGTAACAGCAGGTACATTTGCAAATTTAACGGCATTATAGTAATAGTAGGATGAATTTTCAGATTTATAAAGATTTTGAATATCAACCTTAATAGAAGCTTGACCGTTAAGAGCATTTTCACTTGTCAGATAGCTAATATTGTTTATTGGAGGATAGCCCCATGTTTTAGTAACTTGACCGTATACGGTAGGAG
Source organism: Clostridia bacterium (assembly GCA_017507805.1). Lineage (GTDB taxonomy): Bacteria > Bacillota > Clostridia > Oscillospirales > Acutalibacteraceae > UBA737. Next base: position 49,458 of record JAFWAC010000032.1, on the reverse strand, counting down.
TTGTTTTTGAGAAATCGTCAAAGTTATACGGCAAATCAGTACCTGTACCGTAAACCACATCAATATCATCAAAATAGATGTTTGCTACATTAAGATCTCCTGTTGTGCTTGATGTAGAAAATTGGAAACGAAGCTCAAAATTCTGATCGAGGTCAGGTGCAGTAGCATCTGACTGATATACAGGACTTCCGGTGGGAGTATATGTATAATCATTGAAATCCGCAGCTTTAATACTGTAAATAGGTGCATACAAATAACCGTCAAAGCCGGAAGGCAAGCTAACAGGACCGCCGGAATTAAGGATTACACTTGAATTCACAGAACCGTCCGCATTATATGCCAATATATTTTCTTCAATAACAAAACGATTTCCGTTTTGTTCAATAATGGGATAAAAAGATAATGCACTATTAGTAGCAGGAATTTTAATCCTAAGCTTTAAATAAGCATATTTATTAGAAGCAGCTGATTTAATTTTTTCTGTCGAAAGAGCTTCTACACCGGCAACGGTAAAAGGATCGGTAGTGACCTTTAAAGCAGCAATAGAGTTGAGACCCGTCCAATTAAAGCTATTGATATCAACAGAAATTTTCATAGAAACATTGCCATTCAAAACCTCATCAGGATCGTTTGTTAGGATGGAAGGCAGATTATTATATTTAGGCCAACCTGCAACACCACCGGTTGTAACGGTTTTGGCAATTAACATTGTAGAAGGAATCGGCTTCCAGAGATTTTCACCGTTAAGCGGGAATGAATAAACTTCGGGTTGCTCTGCCTGAGTAATATCATAACCTAAAGCACGCATTGTATTCCATGCATCCGCATCGTTCTCACCGTAATAGTAATTAACATCGTCAATTAAAACGGTAGCACCGTTCCAATTTGAAGAATTGAGACGGATGTCCAGCTTATAATCCTTTGCAAAATCAACCATAACATCTGGGTTGTTTGTATAATTGGAATATGCCTTACCCGGCTCAAACTCATGAATGCTGTGAGCATTTTTGAAAGGAATAAATACGAAACCGTCAAAGCCGGCAGGCAATGCCTTATCATAAACATTAAATTTGCTGCCGTCTGCATTGTAAAGCACCATTTTATTACCTAATACAGTTAGATGCGATAAGCCTGTTTGAGATAAATAAAAACCAATCGAATGATTTGAGGTAGCAGTATCGTTTTCAATCTTAACGCGCATCATAATACCCGAAAGATTGGTAAAATCAGACTTAGAAAAATCAGTGTTACCCTTAATATTCAAGCGGTTAGGCGCACCCTCTGTAAGGTAAGAATGTGCAACCAGGATATCTGTACGGCTGTTGCCTTCCGAGGGTAATATCTTTAGAGAAGCTTTTCCGTTAAGTGCTTCGTCCTCGGTGCTAAGCTGAACATAAGCGCTGTCATTGGAATAATGGTCTTTACCTTCATAAACATTCGAAACAACGCCCATTAAGTTCTGACCGTTTTCAAAATCAAATCCAAGCTCAGGGTTGCTGTTCATAGCAGTGTTAATTGCAACAACCTGATTAAGCTGTTCGGGGTCAAAAGTACCGTTAGTACCGCAACCTACATCCAAAGAAAGTGCACAGCCCTTCTTTAAAAGATTTTCGGTCACATGAGCAACAAGCTCGTTTGTGTCATAGCGCTCCGCATTGGAGTCTCCCCAATTCTCGCCCAAGAAGGTAAGATAATGTTTTTGGTAGCCCTTAGGTGTCCAACGGCCTGTTGCAGAATAATCATAAATGCTAACTGTGTCAAGATTGCCGTAATTGCAGATTTCACCGGCAGCATAGCTTTCACAAGCATAACGAACATCCTCGGGCTTGTCACCGCTTATACCGCTGTTAAATGCAATAACTGCATCAGGGTTACCCGCACGCAAGGCAGCAGCCTCCAGATTGGCATAATCCTCACTAAAGCCTACTCTTTCGTAGCAGGAATCTATCCACCAGCCGGCAACCATATCGCCGTAACGTCTTGAAACAACCTCCATAACAGTGCTCATTTTTTCAACAGTTGTATCGTTAAGTACATAGTTACCGTCAGAGGCTTTTTCGGTAGCGCCAAGGCTTGTTGCAATAGAGACAGCGACCTCATCCTCGCCTGAAGGTGCACCTGGTATCCAATAAAGCATAAGCTTAATACCGTATTCCGAAAGTGCTTCATAGAGTTTTAATACCAAATCGTTTTCTGCGTCTACACCATAGTTGCCGCCAAAGGCTTCCACAATAGCTTCGTCATCCATAGGTATACAATAAAAACCGTTGGATTGGGTTAATGTAATTGTAACCCATTTGGCGCCTGCCTCGTGTGCCTGCATTGCCACGGTATCCACATTAAAGCTTGCAACCTGCTCATTCCAGGCTTCGAGGTCAGTCTTGGCATCACCGGAGGGTAAATAATGCATGAATATACCGTAATTACCTGCCATAAAATCTGTGGCTGTGTCTTGGCTTATAGCCTGAGCCGGTACTGCAAACACCATTGCCGAAAGCACGATTGCAAGGCTTAATGCTAAAGTCAATAATTTTTTGATTGTTTGCTTCATAGATAATTCTTCCTTTCTTAATTTAGAGTTGCTGAGAAATTAAAACCTATCACTCCCTTTAAATTTATTTTGAAAACCTGAACATTTGTAAAAATCGGAATTTAGGAGTTTTTTCAGCCTTACTCATCGATAATTTCCTACATTAAAATTGTAATGTATTATATAGGTTTTTGTCAATCGAATAATCTTATGCAAAATGCGCCATATTAGTGTAATCTTACGATTTCTTGCCACTAAAACGACATTTTGTTAAATTTTAGTGAAATATTGGAATTAGGGGTAAAATTTATCTATTTACAATATTTGAAGTGTAAATTTTTCTTATAAATTAATGATTTTACGCAAAAAATACACTAAAAATCATTTTCAAAACTATATTATAATGCTTGACATAAAAGTAAAATCTTGCTATAATGCTCCTGAGCTTTAAGCGGTGAAACCGCCCATGCCGGAACGGGAGTGATTTTTTGTCGAATGATTATAAGCTAAGGCTTTACACCCACAGAAATTACAAAACAACTCCATCGCTATCTTTGGATGATTATATCAACTATTACGATCTCACTTTCGTAATAAAAGGCGAATTTTTTTATAAAATCAACGATAAGCATTACACAATATCATCCGGAAACGGTATTTTGATACGCCCCGGAGATCATCGGGTTCTGTTCAAGCGTTCTGACACGCAAACGCATTATTACAGTCTTAATTTCTTTTATGACGGTAACATTGATTTGCCTGATTATCTCGAAAACTGTTTTACCTCGGAGCTCAGAGACATATACCATGTTTTGGAGAATATATTTGGAGGAACACATTTTCTCCCATTGCGGCAATATTATGATGAACAAACAAGTATTTGTATAAGTCTTATAATTGCATATCTACGGGAGCGTCTTAAAAACAACTACATAAATCCGCATTTAAAAATTATGTTGAAATACATTTCCGAGCATTATACAGAACGCATCTCACTGCGCGATGTAGCGGAACAGGTATCGCTGTCGCCATCCTATTGCTGTAATCTTTTCAAGCAGGAGCTTAACACCAGCATATATGATGTTATAATGAAGGAACGCATACTTTTGGCACAAAATTATTTACAAAGCGGTGATTTATCGTTAGTTAAAATCAGTGAGCTTTGCGGCTTTAATGATTACAATCATTTTTCCAAATATTTTAAAAAAGTAACAGGTTATCTACCATCAGAATACAGAAAACATTTTTAAAATATTTACTATAGGGAGGAAAATTTATGCAGACAAAAAGATATAAATTCGGCGATACAGTAGTTATTTATATAATAGACGATGAAGACAAGGTGATTATGCACCTTGTCCCCGAAAAAAAAGAAATCAAGCTTGCTAAAAGTTGGGAATTGCCTAATATCACAGAGGTAAATCCGCGTGCTGATTTCAGCCGTCAATGGGTTACGGGGTCAATAGCACAGGTGCATTTAAGTCATCACCACAGCGGACCTGCCAACGGCAACACATTAAAGCTTGCGGAAAATCTTGAAAGGCTGAAGTTTATTAGCCAAAGCTTAGAGGAAAGCGAAAACAACTGTATCGTTATTACAATTATGCGTTCTGACGAGGGATACAGCGTAACACATACACTCGAATACAGAAAAGGCTTTGATGCCTTTAAAGTTAAAACCGAGTTTAAAAATGAAAGCGACAGGAATTTCTGTGTTGAGTTATTATCGAGCTTTTCACTTGATAACCTCTCCCCTTTCTCTGAGGGTGATATGACAGGTAAAATAAAGCTGCACCGTTTTCACGGCGGTTGGAGCTTAGAGGGCAGACATAATGTATCTACCATAGAGCAGTTAGGACTTGAAAAACCGTGGTTGCATTGCTTCAGACCAAATGAAAAATTCGGTTCGATTGGAAGTCACCCAACCACAAAATATTTCCCAACAGCGGCTGTTGAGGACAGTGAGCAAGGTGTTTTCTGGGCAGCTTCTCTTGCACACAACGGTTCTTGGCAAATGGAGCTTACCCGTCTTTCTGACACCCTCTCTTTTTCCGGCGGCTATGCCGATGCAGAATTTGGCAGTTGGTTTAAAAATGTGTCACCCGGAGAAAAACTTGTCTCTCCGGAGGCATATATAAGCACCTCCGATATTGATTTGGAGGATGCTTGCTCCCGAATTACACAGCTTTACAACATTCCTTGCGATGCCTATGGCGAAGCTGAGCTTTTTGCAGTGCAATATAACGAATATTGCACATCATGGGGCTTCCCCACCCAAGAAAAAATGCTTACCTATGCAGAAGCACTTAAAAACCGCGGAATAAAATATATGGTAATCGATGCCGGTTGGAGCGAAGGGTGCTACAACGCACAGCAGGGTAACGGAATTTGGGAAATTGATAAAAAAATATTCCCCGATATGAAAGCTCTTTGCGACCAAATAAGAGCTTTAGGTATGGTGCCCGGAATTTGGTTTGATTTTGAATGTGTCACACTTAAATGCCCTCTTTATGATACTCACGAAGATCTTTTCCTTAAAAAACACGGTATTGTTATTAATTGTGCAGGTTGGAGGAAATTCTGGGATTTAAGAAAACCTGAGGTTATAAATCACCTTACAGAGCATGTTATCGGTCTTTTAAAAGTTTGTGGCTTTGGCTACCTTAAGGTGGATTATAACGGTAGTATCGGCATCGGCTGTGACGGTGATGACAGCTTAGGTGCGGGACTTAACAGCCATTTAAGTGCAGTTTGTGACTTTTTCCGAAAAATTAAACAGGAAATCCCCGATATTGTAATAGAAAACTGCGCTTCGGGAGGTCATAGAGCAGAACCGCTTATGATGGGGCTTACAGGTGTTACCTCTGCAACAGATGCACACGAATGTAAGGAAATACCCTACATCGCGGCAAATCTTCATAATCTTATGCTACCTCGTCAGGAGCTTTTATGGTCGGTATTACACAATGACGATACAACCGAGCGTGAAATTTATTCTCTTTGCGGTGCATTTTTCGGAAGGCTTTGTATGTCAGGTGATATAACAGAGCTTACAGACGAGCAATGGGAAATTTTCGAAAACGGAATCGATTACTATAATAAGCTTCACAACATTTTAATGAAAGGAACCACCCGCATTTACGGTAATCGCAGTGCTTCAATGCGTCACGCCGAAGGAACGCAGGTGGCAGTGAGACAAGGTAAGGATGAAATTCTTGTAATAGCTCATGCTTTTAAAAATCCGTGTAAAACAGAAATCTGTATTCCGATACCGTCAGGCTACAGCGTTGCCGCGGAGTTCTACAATACAGTAATTTCAAAAAACGGCAACACCCTTAAGGTAAGACCAATGTCTCAATATACTGCTACAAGCATATATTTAAAAAAACTCGAAATTGACGGTTAAATAATAGGAAAATTTTACTATGAAATATTTAACAAAAAACGCAATTGTTAGCCTTTGTATTTTTGTGATTGTAATATCTCTTTCTGCGTGTACAGCACCAAAGCGTGGGGTTTTAAAATCATTGGGCAAATATAAAGACAGCGTATTTTACACGCAAGGAGAATTTCAGGACTATACTGTTTATGCAAAGTATCATTATGATTCCGTAGATTTTGCAGAAAATAAATACTTTACTCAAATAAGCGAATCTGATTTAAATGAAATTAACGAGCATTTAGACGATTTTGAATCTTGGATTGAAACTTTTCAAGAAGATGACGCTTCATGCGAAATTGTTGTAAACTATTATTTTGATAGAACCGTTATTGATAATGAGGATTACTTTTATATAGAATCTAAAAAATCAACTACTACTTGGGATGATGGAACAAAAACCTCTTCGCTTGTGTATTATGATATTTACTTTTTTGACACACAAACTCAAACCCTATATTACTTCCACAACGACATATAAAAGAATAAGTATTTTAATGGTTTTAGGTTCACATAACAAGTGGAAATAGAGGTGTGTATTTTCCCTGTTTGTTACGGTATGAGACAAAATTAAAAGGATGTGTAGAATTTCTACACATCCTTTTTTAATGTCCTTAAGAGTACAACCCGTAATACCTTACGGTTTATTCTTATATATATTATTTTTTCATTGCGATAGCTTTTTTTGCTTTTTCAACAATGTTTACTGCTCTTAAACCGAACTCGTCAAGTAATTTAGGTGCCGGACCGGAATGACCGAATACATCGTAAACGCCAAGCTTTACAACCGGAACGGGATATTCCTCAGCTAAAACCTCACTTACTGCACTGCCGAGACCGCCGATTACAGAATGCTCCTCTGCGGTTACGATAGCACCTGTTTCTTTAGCCGCCTTGAATACTATTTCTTTATCCAAAGGCTTTATGGTATGCATATTAATAATGCGTGCGCTTATACCCTCCTGCTTCAACAGCTCATAAGCCTGCATTGCTTCGTCAACCATAAGACCGGTAGCGATAATTGTAACATCAGTACCGTCCTTAAGCTCAACGCCCTTACCGATTTCAAACTTATAATCATCACCAAAAATAACCGGAACGGCAAGGCGACCAAAACGCATATAAACAGGACCGTCAACCTCTAAAGCAGCTTCAACAGCTAACTTTGCTTCGGTTTCATCGGCAGGATTGATAATTGTCATTCCGGGGATGGTACGCATAAGCGCAATATCCTCACAGCATTGATGTGTAGCACCATCTTCGCCAACAGAAATACCGGCATGGGTAGCTCCGATTATAACATTAAGGTGAGGATAGCCGACAGAATTTCTAACCTGCTCGTAAGCGCGTCCTGCAGCAAACATTGCAAAGGAGCTGCAAATCACCTTTTTTCCTGTTGCGGCAATACCTGCGGCAATACCCATCATATTTTGTTCTGCGATACCGCAATCATAAAATCTTTCCGGGAATGCTTTTTTGAACATTCCGGTTTGTGTTGCCGCTGCAAGGTCTGCATCCAACACAACAAAGTCATCTCTTTTAGCGCCCAATTCAACCAGGGCTGTACCAAAGCCTGCTCTTGTTGCAACCTTTTTAATTTCTGACATTTTGCATTTCCTCCTTATTGAAGCTCAGCAAGAGCATTTTTAAGCTCTGCCATTGCCTGCTCATACAACTCATCATTAGGAGCAGAGCCATGCCAACCAACTGCATTTTCCATGTAAGAAACACCTTTACCCTTAACGGTGTTAGCGATAATTGCAACCGGCTTGTCAATAGCAGCAGCCTCTTTCAGGGCGGCTTCAATTTGCTCAAAATCATGACCGTCAATCACAATTGTATGCCAATTAAAGGCTTCAAACTTTTTATCCACGGGCTTTGCGGAGTTTACCTCATCAATAGTACCGTCAATCTGAAGATTATTCAAATCAACAAATACGGTCAAATTAGAAAGTCCCTTGTTTGCGGCAAACATAGCAGCCTCCCAAACCTGACCTTCCTCTATTTCACCGTCACCCAAAACCGAATACACATTATAGGTGTCACCGAAATGCTTAGCCGAAAGAGCCATCCCTACCGCTGCTGAAATGCCCTGTCCCAAAGAACCGGATGACATATCAACTCCGGGTATATGCTTCATATCGGGGTGACCCTGTAAAATACTTTCGGGTTGACGCAAGGTGTTAAGCAGCTCTGTATCAAAATAACCGCGATGTGCCAAAACAGAATACAAAGCAGGCGCCGCATGTCCCTTTGAGAGAACAAAACGGTCCCTATCCTCCTTTTTGGGATTTTGAGAATCAACATTCATATGCTTGAAATAAAGATAGGTTAAAATATCTGCACAAGAAAGTGAGCCGCCCGGATGACCGGATTTTGCGGCATGTACCCCTTCGATAATGCCCATTCTTACCTTACAAGCAGTGACCTGTAATTCCTTTTTAACTGCACTGTCCATCTTTTCCATCCTTTCATATTAAATGCCGCTTTTTTACGACAATAATTTACCTAAATAATCTATAAAATCGGCTACCGCCCCGTCATCGCAAGATACAGTTAAATAATCTGCACATTGCTTAACCTCATCAGGAGAATCCATAGGGACAGCGGAAACATGAGCCGTTTTTAACATTTCAATATCATTAAAATAATCCCCTGCAGCAAAAACCCGTTCCCTCTTTATACCTAAAAGCTTCGCCAATTGCAAAAGCGCCTTGTCTTTAGAAACACCTTTGGGTAACTGCTCGTAATAATTTCTGAGGTGACCGTCAATCACAGCACAGGTGTCAAGGAAAAAGCAATCGGTCTTTTGTTCAGAAATAAGCTTTTTGATTTTTTCGGCATCCTCAGCATTGTCAAAGGCATAAAGCACCTTATTCCATTTATATTTGCATGCCTCTTTAAACGAGACATCCTTACTTTTAAGCCATTCATAAGCTTGATGGTCGATTGTTTCCTGAGTAACCTTAAGATTAAAAACCTCGCCGCTTACATGGGCCTCTATTCCCACATTAATACCACTTTGAATAACATGCTCTGCTATTTTATAATCCTTTTCGGGAACAAAGTTTTCAAAAACCGGCTTATTTTTATTAAAATCATAAATTGCACAGCCGTTCAAAACAATAGCATAGGAAATACAATCTATCTTTTCAATAACCATATTAATGGCACCTAAGCTTCTACCGGTGCAAAGAACAAAGCAGCCGCCGTTTTCTACAAAATATTTAATCCTCTCAATATTCTTAGGATTAATGTATCCGTTATTCATTAAAGTACCGTCAATATCACTTGCTAATAAGCAACCGCTAAATATTCCCATTAAATTCTACTCCTATTTAAAAAATTAACAAAATAGTTCGGTAAGGAAGAAGTGAATTCCATATACTGCTTACTATCAGGATGAACAAAACCGATTTTTTGAGCATGCAAGCATTGACCGCAAAGCTCGGTAATAACCCTTTTAGGCCCGTAGACATCATCACCTGCTACAGGATGTCCGATATATGCCATATGTACCCTTATCTGATGTGTTCTTCCGGTTTCAAGGCGCAAATTTGTATATGTAAAACCGTTAAGCCTTTCGACAACCTTATAATGAGTAACGGCATCCCTGCCCCCGCTTGACACAACAGCCATTTGCTTTCGCTTTACTGGATGTCTGCCTATCGGAGCATTTATAGTACCCTCATCGTTTTTTAAATTACCGTAAACCACTGCGGCATATTCACGCGTGAAGGAATGTTCCTTGATTTGTAAAGCCAATGAGTTGTGGGAATAATCGTTTTTTGCAACCATTAAAAGACCGCTGGTATTTTTATCAATTCTATGTACTATTCCCGGGCGCATCACACCGTTGATACCGGACAAGGAAGCCCCGCAATGATACATAAGAGCATTTACAAGCGTTCCGTCATAATTTCCTGCCGCAGGATGAACAACCATACCCTTCGGCTTATTAACAACAAGGAGAAAATCATCCTCATACACTATATCAAGCGGAATATTTTCAGGTATAGCAGTATATTCTTGCGGTCGGGGAATAACAACCTTCACCTTATCGCCGTTATGAAGCTTTAGCTTTTTCGAAGCTTTGCTGCCGTTTACAGTAACATTTCCCGTCTCAATCAGCTCTGCCGCACGCGAACGGGAAAGCTCGGTAAATTGCGGAATAAAAGCATCAAGCCTTGTAAGCTCGTCACCGTTAAAAATCTCCTCAACTATCTGCATTTTCAGAAAGCTCCGTTTTTTCGGCGTTGTCTTTATTCTTATACTCTGTTATTGCATCAATGACAAAATAAAGCAGAAGCAAGCCTGCGCCGATAACAATTGCACAATCAGCAACATTGAACACGGGAAACTGCGGCCAAAATTCAAAATGAAAGAAATCAATAACATTTCCGTTTCTGAAAATTCGGTCAATCAAATTTCCCAAACCGCCTGAAATCACCAAAGACACTGCCCAAAAAAGCAGTGGTTTTTTAAAGCCTGTTTTTATCAAAAAAATAATGCATACTATCATAGTAACTGCAGTAATTGCTAAAAGGAAAAAAGTATTGCCGTTGAATATTCCCCAAGCCGCGCCGCGATTGTGAATATAGCTAAGCTCAACAAATCCGTTTATAAGCTCAGCAGACTGTCCCAAAGTGAACTCAGCGGCAACATACGCTTTTGTGAGCTGATCTAAGAGCAGAACTATAACCGAGCAAATCAAAGCGAAAACACACGAAATCAAAGCTTATCTCCCCTGTTAATCTTCCCATTCGTCATCGGAAGCATCGGTATTCTCTACCTTAAATCCGAAGTCTTTTTCTTCTTTGGGTTCATCAAAAAAATTCTTTTGGGAGGAAGCTTCCTTTTCCGCTGATGTTGTGGGCTTAATAAACTCCTCCGCCTTTGGTTCCTTTTCCAAGGTGGTGGCAACCACTTCAGCCATACGCTTCGGGTCCATAGGAACAGAGTCAGGTATTGTACTCAAAATTTCGAGATGTTCCTTGTATTTTGCAGTGACCCCAGCCTTAAAAGCGGCAATTTCCATTTTAAGCTTATCGTATAAAAGCTGTTGACGGGCAACACTGTCCTCTGCTGCGGCAGTAATACTTTCAGCCTTTACCTTTGCATTATTAACCATATCGGCAAGCTCTTTTTCTAAAGCATTCTTTCTATCCTGTGCTTTTAATTCAAAGGTTGCAGAAAGCTCCTTTTCACGGGCGGTTATTACAGAAATATTTGCCTCTGCGTTACGGATTATTTCCTCACTCTTTTCCTTTGCTTCATTCACAATGCGGTCAGCAAGGCGCTGTGCACTTAACAAAACATTTTGAATACTGCTTTGTGATGCCTTCAGTTCCTCATTTTCCTTAGTGATTTCCTCAATTTTTTGTTGGAAATCCTTAACCGTTCTCTCAAACATTGCATAATCTGCTACAACCTTGTCAAGAAAGATTTCAACCTCTTCCTGTTTATATCCGCCGACACTTTTTGAAAAACGGATATTTTTAATTTCGGCCGCATTAAGCATAATTACAAACCACCTCTATATGTATTTTCTGTATTTAAAGACAATACGGTTCTTTTTTGTTTTATCAGACAGCGAATCGGCAACGAATTTTCCGTTGCCGCGAACAGTTATTACATCGCCTTCTACAACCGTTCTGGTAATCTTTTCACACAAAACCGAATTAACCCGAACATAACCCTCGGATATTTTTTCAACAGCCGCACCGCGGGAAATTTTGCAAAGCGCCGAAATAACACAATCAAGTCTTTCGGAAGCAATTGTGTCCGAAAACTCTGCAAGCACACCGGCTTGCGGCAAAGGTGAACAGTATCCGAGCTGCGATATGACACCTGTTCTGCCGATTTTTTGGATTTGATTTATAATATAATCGGCAACCTCATCAGTTACAAAAACAACAGCTTTTCCCTGCTCTATCAGTATATCGCCAACCGCCTCTCTTTTAAGACCTAAAGCCATAAGACTTCCTAAAAAATCACGGTGGCTTAAAGTGTCAACCGGGCGATATGTGAAGGTGATTGGAGTGATAGGAAATTTTCGGTTTTCCACCCAATCGGGAAAGCATCCGAGCATCACACGCTGTGCATCCTCATATCCGCCGAAAAGCTTGAAAGATACAATTGAGGTTTTTAGCAGTCTTTCAGCTAAAACAGCCTCTTCGGCAGAAAGAAATCCAAGAAATTTCGGTTTCTGTGTTTTATCGCAAATATCGGCAGTATCCTTAATTCTTGCTACAAGAAGCTCTGTATCCATTAAAAATACATGTGACTTTCTTCAAAGTCCTCAAGCATCAATTCACCCATCATATCAACGCCGTTGGGAACGATAAGAAAGGTTCCTTTGGAAACCTTACGCATATTTCCGTGATTAGCATAGGTTGCGCCGCTTAAAAAGTCAACAATTCTGCGCGAAAGCTCCCTGTCAGCCGCTTCAAGATTTAAAACAACTGTTTTTCTGTCATTGAGATGGTCAGCAATCGAAGTGACATCATCATATCTTTCAGGCTTTACAAGCACAACCTGCATCTGCGCCGGATTGAAGCTGACGGTTTTACCCGCCTTTCCTCCGCCGACAACCCTTGCGGCAGGCTCAGGACGCCTTTGCGGTGCTACCTCAGAGGAAGGGGATTTTTTCTTTGCTTCTATTTCCTCCCTATCCTCGAACTCCTCCTCATACTCGTCCTCCTCAGGAATTGTGAGGATGTTTTTTATTTTTTCTAAAAGTCCCATTTTAAAAGCTCCTTTATATTTTTTATTTAAAGCCGTCTGCCGAACAGGGCTGTTCCCAAACGGACAAGATTTGCGCCTTCCTCAACAGCAATGTCAAAATCATCAGACATTCCCATTGAAAGAATATCCATACTACTATTATCTATTTTTTTAGTGCGTATGTCAATAAACAGTTTATACATTTCGCAAAAATATTTACGATTTTCTTCACCGCTGTTGCAAACGGGCGGTATTGCCATAAGTCCTTTTACGGAAATATTGTCCAAAGTCGCAATTTTTTCTACATATTCGGATACCTCGCTCGGTGCAAACCCCCATTTAGAAGCTTCATTGGCAATATTAACCTCCAGCAAAACATCGATATTTTTATTTTTCTTTATCGCTTGACGCGAAATTTCATTGGCAAGCTTTAATGAATCAACCGAGTGAATCATATCCACCTTATCGATTATATCCTTAACCTTATTCGTCTGCAAATGTCCGATAAAATGTCTTGTAACAGGCAAGATATCCTTTTCCTTTTGCAAAAGCTCCTGAACACGGTTTTCCCCGATATATTTAATTCCTTTGGTAATTGCATAATTAATCATCTCGGGCGCAACCGTTTTGGTGGCAGCAAGGAGAATGATGTTTTCAAAACTGCGTGACGATTTTTCCGCGGCAATTTTGAGCCTTTGGCATATATCGGCATAGCTTTTATCAAAGCTTTCAACTGACAATCTTTCCATCATAAAGATTTCTCCCTTTCACAACTACACGGTCATAAAGCTTTAAAACATTACCGTTTTCGGTTTGTTTTTCACAAATTATATAGCTATCATTAGAATATAATATTTCTATTGGTACGAAGCTAATCTGCATACCGTTAAGAACATAAACACCTCTTACGGAATCAACCACACGCAAAGCTCTTTTGGGAATTTTTAATCCGCTATATTCCGCTTTAACCACCGTCATCGGACCGCTTCTCATCGAAGCAAGCTCACTGTTCATCTCATTACAGGCAAAAATCAAAACAGCATTTGAGGAGGTTTCGGATATATTTATTTTTTTAACGGTTACCGAAAGCTCCGGCGAAGTGGTTACAGAGGTTGTAAGCTTCAAGCCTTCACCCTCCTTAAAATTCATAGATTCGTTTATGGAAACCTCTGCCGCAATATACCATTCATAGTCAGAAACAATCTTTCCAACCACCGCATCAGAATATTCTACAGCCTTGGCAGAGGATAAAAATTCAGGTGTTATAGCGGTTAAATCAGTTGTTGTTAAAACCTGCTCATATCCGTCTGTTTTAGATACAAAATATCCGGATTGCTCTGAAAAAATTTGTTTTTCAGGTGATGGTAATGAGGTGGAAAGCTGTGCTGTCAGGCTTTGAAGCTCTGCAGAAAAATTTTCCGTATCGCCCAATGCTGCCTGTCTGCGGTTAAAAGCCGATAAAAGCTCCTGTGCGCACTCCTGAATGTTATAGTAATCTCCCGTACCGGCAGTAATTATTAAATCATTGACACGCTCTTCAATTCGGGCATTAATAAGGTCGAGATTTACAGCCTCAACATCATTGTAGCTTAATATATCCTCAATATCCTTAATTCTTTTTCTGATAAGCTCGGTTTGCGAGGCAGTAATAGAAGCATTTTCATTGTTATAAACATTTGCGATAACGCCGTTTTTAGCAACACGGTTGCCGTCTGATATAACAAAATGCATAACACCGTCACCGTCATAATTGACGAGTGTTTCGTTACGGATTATTATTCCCGTGATGTTAAAACCATCTGTTGAGGTGTAAAATACGGCACTATCGGTCTTCACAGGACTGTAAACCGATGAAACAACCTGGTTGATTACAAAAATCAAAGCAACAACAACTAAAAATCCTTTTAAAACCGATGAGCCTTTCATTTTCACTCCTCCTTTAAAAATTCATTTACTAATTCTATTCCCTTTTCTGACGGATTATCGTGATCGGCATATATCCAATTTATTCTATCATCCCGTCTGAACCAAGTCAGCTGTCTTTTGGCATAACGCCTGGTTTGTTGCTTTAACAGCTCAGAAGCCTCCGCTAAGGAGCATTCACCCTTTAAATAACAGTAAAGCTCTTTGTGTCCAATCGCCTGAAAAGCACCGGAACCGCCAACCCTGTTTAAGGTCTGCCTTGCCTCATCCAACAAGCCTCTTTCAAGCATAAGATCAACCCGTCTGTTTATACGCTCATATAAAAGCGCTCTGTTTTGAAAGGTTATACCTAAAATCAAGGGTTCAACAAAGGAAGGAGTGCTGTGAGAAAGCAAATTTTGCTCAGTAACGGTCTTTCCTGTACTGTAATAAATTTCAAACGCTCTGATTATACGGCGGCGGTCATTAGGATGAAGTCTTTTGGCAGTTTCTTTATCGATTTCTGACAATTCATCGAGCATCATTTCGCCGCCCAAAAGCTCAAAACGCTTTTCCAAGCGATTGCGGAGTGTTAAATCCACAGCTTCCTCAACAAACTCAGTATTATCGATAAGAGAATTAATATAAAGCCCTGTACCGCCAACTATAACCGGAAGCTTACCGCGGTCTGCAATATCCGCAATACACTGTCGTGCAAGCTTAACATAATCTGCCACCGAAAAAACATCATCAGTCTCAAGAAACTCTAACAGATGATGCGGTATCCCTTGCATTTCCTCAACATCAGGTGCCGCCGAGGCAATATGAATGCCATTATATATCTGCATAGAATCTGCCGATACAATTTCACCGTTAAAATGCTTTGCGATATGAATACCTAATTCTGTTTTTCCGGAAGCGGTGGGTCCAACAACAAATACCGCTTTCGTTTTTTTACTGTATTCTGCCAAACTGCTTTTCAAGCTCCCTTTTTTTTATTTCAAATGCCACAGGTCTCCCGTGCGGACAATACATAATTTCTTGCGATGTGAGAACCTTTTCTGCCAATCTCTGCATTTCAAGCAAGCTGGTGTTCTGTCCGGCTTTAATTGCCGCCCTGCAAGCAATAGAATGCAGTATATGTTCCTCGCGTTCAGTTCGTACTGTTCGGGTATTTAAAAGGCTTGAAGCAATTTCCGAAAGCAACGAAGCTAAGTTTTCCCCTGTAAGAAAAGACGGAATTGCCCTTACAGCAACCGCTGAATTGCCGAAATCCTCTATTTCAAAGCCGTTCGCAAGCAATAACTCGGTGTTTTGAGTAAGAACATCATATTCTTCTTTAGCAAGTGTGACCGAAATAGGTGTGAGCAAGGTTTGCATTTCAACCCTTCGCTCCTTTGAAAGCTTATTAAAAAGAATTCTTTCGTGGGCGGCGTGCTTATCGATCATAAAAATACTGTCACCCATCTCAGCAACAATATAAGTTGAAAAAGCCTCGCCTATAACTTTAATAACAGGAGCTTCCTCGGGTTCTTTTTCTATAATAACATCAACCTTAGCAGAAACTTGTTTTGTTACTGACACAGGAGACTCATCAGCGGCAGAAACATTTGTTATATCACTTTTTGGGGGATGCTCCCGGGGTGAAAATGTTTTTTCCTCCTGCCGAATTTCGGATTTATCATCAGTATGCACAGCGGTATAAGAAAATTTATCCCTGAAGCTGATATCACCATCCTGACGGAAACCCAATACGCTGTCATTTCTTTGAGGCGGTGAGGATGTTTTATAAATCCTCTCGGCAACCGTTTCTTCACCATCAATCCGTTGCTGACGGTATTCATCGACAGTAACATGTTGAAACGGACTGAAGGTCGGCTTACTAAGCTTAACCTCAGGTCTTGTATCCTTAGCAGTGATTGCGGCTTTTACTGCACCGTAAACCGCATTAAAAACCCGCTTTTCGTCCGAAAAACGAACCTCTGTTTTAGCAGGATGAACATTGACATCAACAGTATCGTAAGGAACGGTTAAATAAAGCACGAAACCGGGAAATTTGCCAATCATGGCGCTGTTTTTATATGCCTGCTCAGCGGCGGCAACTACAGTACCCGAACGGACAAGTCTGCCGTTTAAAAATGTGAGCTGATTATTACGGGTTGGTCTGCAGGCAATCGGCTTGCAGGTAAGACCGGTAACAGCAATCCCCTCTATCTCGGAATCTACATCAATAAGTGTAGCTGAAAATTCTCTGCCCAAAACACTGTAAACAGTGCCTTTAATATCACCGTTTCCCGATGTTGTAAGTGTCAGCTTGCCGTCCCTTATGAACTTAAAGGAAACCTCCGGATGCGAAAGGGCTATGCGGTCAATAACAGCCGCACAGGCATTTGCCTCCGAAACATCCTTTTTTAAAAACTTCATACGGGCAGGTGTGTTATAAAATAAATCCTTTATTGTTATGGTTGTTCCCTTTGGGCAACCTGCTTCCTCATAGCCGCATTCCTGACCGCCTTCAATTCTATAATGTGTCCCTACAGCGCTATTCGCTGTGGCGGTAAGCATTTCAACTCTTGCAACAGACGATACCGCTGCCAAAGCTTCGCCGCGAAATCCAAGTGTTGCAATAGAGTCAAGGTCGGTATCGGTTTTGATTTTACTTGTAGCATGACGCAGAAATGCAATGGGGACATCCTCAAAGGAAATACCGCATCCGTTATCTGTAACCCTGATATATGTGATTCCGCCGCGCTGGATTTCAACGGTAATTATATCAGCGCCTGCATCTATTGAATTTTCAACCAATTCTTTAATAACAGAAGCCGGTCTTTCAACAACCTCACCTGCAGCTATAAGCTCTGCTACAGCTTTATCAAGTAAATTAATTTTCGGCACAGTATTCCCTCCTTATAATTTTTTTGGCTATATATTATATTTCAATCTCAAAATTATCGTATGCGGCAATCAAGCCCGCGCTTTGCGCCCTGCGGCTTAATGCTTCGTGATCGGTATGGAGTGTTCTTGCCATATGGCTTATAACAAAGCATTTAACAAAGGGAGAAAGTGTTTTTTTGATTTCCTCAACCATTGCGAGATTATTATGCTCAAATATACGGTAGTCTCCGTCAACATCACCTATAGTAGCATCGAGCACCGCCATATCTACGCCGATTTTCTTAATTGCCGCAACCTCATCGTATAACAGCCATGCGCTATCAAGTCCGTAAAACAGCTTTTTATCCTGCTTTTCGATTATAAAATGCACAGCACCCACACAGGTACCGTGGTTTGCGGCGAAGGCAGAGATTTTATAACCGCCCAGCTCCTTAATGTTTTCTGCCGTAAATTCGGTAAACACTGCTCCTGCACCGCACAGCTTTTCCACGGTTTCCTCATTAAAATGGTCCTTGTGCGGATGGGTGTTAATTATATACCGTATTCCGGACAAATCAATACCGTACTTTTCAGCCGAAAGAAAGACATGAGGTCCCGGATCGATTAAAAGCTCACCGTCAATAAGTGCAGAGCTGAAAAATCTGTTTGCACCGTTACAATCGGTATCATTAAGCCCCCAATCAGCCGCACCTGTACCTAAAAACCTGATTTTCATTATTTTCGCCTCTCTAAATTGATTTTGCTTTATTACAAATATCAAAAAGAATTTGCATTGCTTCAATGGGAGTCAGTGTGTTGATATCTACGCTCTGAAGCTCATGTAAAATATCCTGCGCACCCTGCATTTCTAACGGCATCTGCATTTCGGGTGCGGCAGATGTTTTATATGTTACAATGCCTTCTTGTTCGGTCTTTTTGAGAATTTCCTTTGCGCGTTCAATAACAGAATTTGGTATTCCGCTGAGCTTTGCCACTTCAATACCGTAGCTTTGGTCAGCACAGCCTTTTACAATACGGCGCAGAAATGTGATGTTATCGCCGCGTTTTTTAACAGCAATATTATAATTTTTAACACCCTGCAGCTCATTTTCCATAGCTGTAAGCTCATGGTAATGGGTTGCAAAAAGTGTTTTTGCGCCTAATCTGCGCTTATCTGCTACATATTCCAAAACCGCACGCGCAATGGACATACCGTCAAAGGTTGATGTGCCTCTGCCGATTTCATCAAGAATTAGCAGACTGTTTTTTGTTGCATTTTTAATTATATCTGCAACCTCGCTCATTTCCACCATAAATGTAGACTGACCGGATGCCAAATCGTCCGATGCTCCGACACGGGTAAACACCGCATCAATTAATCCGATTTCAGCCGACTGTGCAGGAACAAAGCATCCGATTTGTGCCATTATAGCAATCAATGCGGTTTGACGCATATATGTAGACTTACCTGCCATGTTAGGACCTGTAATTATTGCGCAACGGTCATCCTTCATGGTGAGATAGGTATCATTTGCAACAAATGGAGTTTTTATCACCTGTTCAACAACCGGATGTCTGCCGTTTATTATATTTACCGTTCCGCTGTTATTAACCAAAGGACGGCAGTAATTATTAACGGCAGAAATATATGCCAATGAGCATAAAACATCAAGCTTGGCAAGCGCTGTAGCAGTTTTTTGGAAACGCACAAGCTCATCAGCCGCCGTCTTTCGGATTTGGTCAAAGAGCTCATATTCAAGCAGGCAAGAGGAATCCTTTGCAGTAAGAACTCTATGCTCTATGCTCTTTAATTCCTCGGTTATAAAGCGTTCGTTATTCGTAAGCGTTTGCTTGCGTATATAATCGGAAGGCACACGGTCGAGAAAAGAATTAGTTACCTCAATATAATAACCGAAAACCTTGTTATAACGCACCTTAAGCGTTTTTATACCGGTACGCTCACGTTCACGCTGTTCTATTTCCGTTAAGATATTGGTGCTGTTATCTAAGATATTACGCATTGAATCGAGCTCTGCGTTATAACCTTTCTTTATAATTCCGCCCTCACGGACAGTGGGTGGCGGATTTTCTTCAATCGCAGAAAAAATCAATTCCTTAATATCGGTCATTTCATCAACCGAAGAATTGATTTCGTTAAGCAAACGGCACTTAGCACTCGAAAGCAGACCTTTAATCAAGGGGAATTTTTGGGCAGTATCGGCTATTGTAATAAGATCTCTTGCCGAGGCGGTGCCATACACAACCTTGGTCATAATTCTCTCAATATCACGCACTCCGCAAAGATGCTCTGCCAATTCACCGCACATAATTGTGTTTGAACAAAGCTCATCGATTGCATTTTGACGAAGATTGATTAGGGCAATGTTCATCAATGGCATTGTTATCCAGCTTCGCAACAATCGCTTACCCATTGCGGTTTTTGTTTTATCAAGTACCCATAAAAGCGAGCCTTTTTTTGATTTGGAACGCATAGTTTCTAACAGTTCAAGATTACGAACCGCAGTCATATCAAGGCGCATATATTGGTTTTCTGTATACACTTCTACTTTGTTTACAGAAAAATTGCCGGAAATACCCGTTTCATAAAGATATTCAATCACCGCACCCAATGCCGCAGAAATCGCACTTCCGGACGGAAATCCTAAATTTTCGGTGCTGATAACATTAAAATGCGATAAAATTTTATGCTCGGTATTTATACTGCAAAAGCTATCCGCTTGTCTGAAGGTCACTGTGTCGCCAAACTGTATCTCAAGATATTGAGATAAATCCTTCATCTGCTTGAGAAGCTTTTCGTCAAAGAGCAGTTCGCGCGGTCTGAAGCGCGACAGCTCCTCAATAATATTTTGCTCTATTGCCTCGTCAGGGAGCTGTGAAACATAGCATTCACCCGTGGAAGCATCTGTAAAACATATACCAACAGATTTATCGACAATTGCCACTGCTGCAAGATAGTTGTTTTTGCCCTCCTCGAGCATAGAATCCTCTATAACGGTACCGGGGGTAATAATTCTGACAACCTCCCGCTTGACAATTCCCTTGGCAGTTGCAGGATTTTCCGTCTGTTCGCAGATTGCCACCTTATGCCCATTGGCAACCAAACGGGCAATATAAGCGTCACAGCTATGATATGGCACACCGCACATAGGGGCGCGCTCCTCCAAGCCGCAATCCTTACCTGTCAGTACAAGGTCTAACTCCTCGGATACAGCCTTAGCATCATCAAAAAACATTTCATAAAAGTCGCCCACCCTGAAAAAAAGAATGCTATCCTCATTAGCTTCCTTGATTTCAAGGTATTGCCGCATCATAGGTGACAGCTCCGCCATTTTTAACATCCTTTCGGGTTATAGATTAGTGACAGCCGCCGCAGGTTGAGCAGCTACCTGTGCAAGCCGCCTGAGTATCACAGGTTTCAGGGTCCTCTCCATCAAGACTTTTTGAAATCACTGTGTTTATTTCGTTTACCATAATATCAAGCTCAGCCTTTGCGGTATTGTACTCCACCATTGCAGGAGATGCCATAATTTCACCGTAAACAGAACGAAGCTTTTCGTTAAGCTCCTTTACCTTTTCCTCATTTTTTTCCTCGCTGCCAACCTCACGGTCAAGCTCCATACGGATAATATTAAACTGTCCGATAGCTGCCTGAAGCTCTGAATTATTGTCATTTTCAAGGCGTGCCTTAGCATAGCGGATAAAACGCGCATCCTGCTGAATTGCCTTACCCAAAATCCTAACCTGTTCAATTACATCCATTTTAAATACCTCTTTCAATTAATGATTTTTCCTTTGAATACATTTTCATAGGATGTTATTTCCACATCCAAAAATTCGCCTAAAAGCGAACTGTCGCCCTCAAACTCAACAACTGCCGTGCCGGCTGTGTGTCCGGACATCAAGCCCTCTGCGGAGCCGAAATCATCACACAAAACACGAAAGGTTTTGCCGAGAAGCGCTTTTATATTTTCGGAGGCAATTCCCTCCTGAAGCCTTAAAAGCTCATCAAACCATTCGCCCTTTTCCTTTCGGGAAACGGGATCCTCCATTATAGCGGCAGGCGTACCGCCGCGAGGTGAATAAATAAAGGTGAAAAGAGAGGTAAACCTCACCTGCTCTACCAAGGACAATGTTTCTTTAAAATCCTCATAGGTCTCACCCGGAAAGCCGACAATAATATCACTTGTAAGCGCTAAATCGGGAATTCGCTCTTTAGACGCCTTAATAAGCTCAAGATAACCTTTACGGTCATAATGGCGGTTCATGAGCTTTAAAATCCTGTCACTGCCGCTTTGAAATGGTAAATGCAAATGACGGCTGATTTTTTTACAGTCCCTTATAGTGTCAAGAAGTTCAACAGTACAATCCTTTGGGTGGGAAGTCATAAATCTTATGCGAAATTCTCCCTCAATATCATTGATACGGCGCAAAAGCTCAGCAAAGGTAACACCGTGTGTACAACCCTTACCGTAGGAATTGACATTTTGCCCCAAAAGAGTTATATCCTTATAGCCTGCCGCAACCATAGCACGGGCTTCCTCAAGAATTTTTTCAGGGTCGCGTGAGCGCTCTCTGCCTCTGACATAGGGCACAATACAATATGTGCAAAAATTATTGCATCCGTACATTATCGGAAGCCAGCCTTTAAGCTTACCGTCACGCTTTACGGGAACATTTTCTATAATATCGCCGTTATCCTGTTTTAATTCAAAAATACGTGGTGAGCCACAAAGTCGTTTATATATAAATTCGGGCAATCTGTGGGAAACCTGAGTTCCGAAAACAATATCAATATAAGGATAGCTTTTTTTGATTTTCTCGGCAACCGTTTCCTGCTGTGCCATACAGCCGCAAACAGCGGCAATCAAGGCAGGATTGTCCTTTTTAAGCTGTTTAACTCTGCCAATATTGCCATATACCCTGTCCTCTGCGTGTTCACGCACTGCACAGGTATTAAAAATTATGAAATCCGCCTTTTCCGTGTCATCCGTAAGAGAGTATCCCATTTCGCAAAGCAAGCCCTTAAGATGCTCCGAATCACTCACATTTTGTTGACAGCCAAAGGTTATTACACACGCCAACGGTATGTGCCCGAAGCTTTTATAAAGCCTGTCCTTTACCCTTTTTGCAAAGGTGAGCTGTTCGGTTAAGACGGCATTATCACAATGTCCGAACGACAAGACAAAACCTCCTATCAAAATAATCAATTTATTGTATCATAAATCGGTTCTTTTTTCAAGCAGCGAATTGCTCAAATAATAAAAAATTTACGAAAATTTCTTATAAGCACGGAGGAAAAGGTTTCGGCAGATAAATAAATGATTTAGGCTGTTGCAGAAAGACAATTTATCTTTGTGCGACAGCCTATTTATTTACGGAATTTGAGTCTATTGCTTTTGGGTTAAATACTCATCAATTGACCTTGCAGCAGACTTACCTGCGCCCATTGCAAGAATTACTGTGGCAGCACCGGTAACGGCATCGCCGCCGGCATAAACACCGGCCTTTGTGGTTTTAAGATTTTCATCAACCACAAAGCAACCCTTGCGGTTTGTTTCGAGACCTGCTGTGGTCTGACGGATTAATGGGTTTGGAGATGTACCCAAAGCCATAATAACCGTGTCGACCTCTAATATAAATTCCGAATTCGGAACCACCTCAGGGCTTCTTCTGCCGCTGGCATCAGGCTCACCCAACTGCATCTCAATACATTCAATATGTGTAACTGCACCCGTTTCATCACTGATTATGCGTGTAGGATTGCAAAGAAGCTTAAAATCAATTTCCTCCTCCTTGGCGTGGTGAATTTCTTCCCTACGCGCCGGCATTTCAGCTTCGCCCCTGCGGTAAATTATATATACATGCTCAGCACCAAGCCGCTTCGCGCAACGCGCGGCATCCATTGCAACATTACCGCCGCCCACAACAGCTACTGACCTTGATTTTCTTATGGGAGTATCGTAATCGTCAAGATAAGCCTTCATAAGGTTAATTCTTGTTAAAAACTCATTAGCAGAGTAAACACCCAAGCTGTTTTCTCCTTCTATTCCCATGAACATGGGAAGCCCCGCGCCTGAGCCTATGAAAACTGCCTCATATCCCATTTCGATTATTTCATCAACCGAAAGCACCTTACCGATTACCATATCGGTAAGAATTTCAACGCCCATTTTCTTTAAGCCGTCAATTTCCGATGCCACTATTTTTTTAGGAAGTCTGAATTCGGGTATACCGTAAACCAAAACGCCGCCGGCAGTATGAAAGGCTTCAAAGACCGTGACCTTGTATCCCTTTCGGGCAAGGTCGCCTGCACAGGTAAGTCCGGCAGGACCTGCACCTATAACCGCAACCTTTTTACCGTTAGCAGGTGCTATCTTAACACCTTTACTGCCGTTTTGCATATAATAATCAGCCACGAAGCGCTCAAGTCTGCCAATTGCCACACTCTCGCCTTTTATACCTCTTACACACTTGCCCTCGCACTGTCTTTCCTGAGGGCAAACCCTACCGCAAACAGCCGGAAAAGAGTTAGTTTGATTAATTATTTCATAAGCACCCAAAAAATCACCCGAGGCTACCAAAGCAATAAATTCCGGTATTCTCACATGAACGGGACAGCCTGAAACGCATGGCTTATTTTTGCAGTTAAGACAGCGGTTAGCCTCAGCAATCGCCATTTCGGCGGTATAGCCAAAAGAAACCTCATCAAAATTCTTATTGCGGACGTAAGGCTCCTGCTCGGGCATTTTGATTTTATATGGAGACATATCAGCCATTTACAGCACCCTCCATTCTGCACGCATGATCTTCCTCGTTACGGTATAAGCCGTTTCGCCTCATAAGAGAATCAAAATCAACCTTGTGTCCGTCAAAATCAGGGCCGTCAACACAAGCAAATTTAGTCTGACCGTCAACAATAACGCGACAGCCACCACACATACCCGTACCGTCAATCATAATAGGATTAAGGCTTACTATTGTTCGTATACCGTAAGTACGGGTGGTTTCAGCAACGAATTTCATCATAGGTACAGGACCTATAGCGATTACCAAATCGTACTTTTCTGCCGCTATAAGTCTTTTGAGCACATCGGTAACAAAGCCTTTTTCGCCGTAGCTACCGTCATCGGTAGTAACATAATAGCTATCAGAAGCGTTGCGCATTTCCTGTTCAAGAATTACAATGTCGCGATTTCTGAAGCCGGTTATAACGGTAGTTTCAACACCCATATTTTTCAAAGCCTTTGCTTGTGGGTAAGCGATAGCGCAACCAACACCGCCACCTATCACAATCGCCTTTTTGGGACTGGCGAAATTCGTTGGGCAGCCCAACGGACCGACACAATCGAGAATACTGTCACCCACACTCATAGCCGCCAATTTTTTCGTTGTGAAGCCAACTGCCTGAAAAACAATCGAAACCGTTCCCTTTTCGGCATTGAAATCAGCAACAGTAAGGGGTATGCGTTCACCCTTTTCGTCTATTCTGATAATCACAAATTGACCGGGTTGTACCTTTCGGGCAATAAACGGAGCGTCCAAGGTAAGCCAAGTTACCTGTTCATTTAAAACCTTTTTATCCAAAATTACAAACATTTAAAAACACCCAAATTATAAAATTTTATTGCAAAGCTTCTTTTAAATCCGCCGCTTTATCGATTTTTTCCCAAGGTAAATCAATATCTGTTCTACCCATGTGACCGTATGCCGCAGTTTGACGGTAGATAGGATTACGGAGCGAAAGGGCATCGATAATAGCGGCAGGGCGAAGGTCGAAAACCTTGGTAACTGCGGCTGAGAGCTTTTCATCCGAAACAACACCTGTACCGAAGGTATCCACCATTACGGAAACAGGTTTCGCCACTCCTATTGCATAAGCTAACTGAATTTCACACTTAGAAGCAAGACCTGCCGCAACCACATTCTTAGCAACATACCTTGCGGCATAAGCGGCACTGCGGTCAACCTTTGTTGGGTCCTTACCCGAAAAAGCTCCGCCGCCGTGTCTTGCATAGCCGCCATAGGTATCAACGATTATTTTTCTGCCTGTCAGCCCTGTATCTCCCTGAGGACCACCTACAACAAAACGACCTGTTGGATTGATATATATCTTAGTATCTTTATCAAAAAGCTCGGTTGGGATTATTGGACGGATAACCCTTTCCAATATATCCGCACGAAGTGTCTCGAGCTCAACCTCAGCGCTATGCTGTGAGGAAACAACAACAGCATCTACCCTTGTGGGAATACCATCGGTGTACTCAACCGTAACCTGAGTTTTACCGTCCGGCTTAAGATATGAAAGCTCACCCGATTTACGGACATCTGTAAGTCTTTTAGCCATTTTATGGGCAAGGGATATTGCAAGGGGCATAAGCTCGGGTGTTTCGTTGCAGGCATAACCGAACATCATACCTTGGTCGCCTGCTCCGTTGAGGTTATAAGCATCTGCCTCGCCGTCCTTAAACTCAAGCGAATTATCAACACCCAAGGCAATATCAGGCGACTGCTTATCAAGCGAGGTTAAAACAGCGCAGGTATTACCGTCAAAGCAAGCATCCGCACCGTTATAACCGATTTTGCACACTGTATCTCTGACAATTTGCGGTATATCAACATTAGCTGTGGTAGTAATTTCGCCCATAACGGTTACACATCCTGTGGTGCAAAAGGTTTCGCAGGCAACGCGGGCATTTTTATCCTGAGCCAAAATTGCATCAAGCACAGCATCCGATATACAGTCACACACCTTATCGGGATGCCCCTCTGTTACTGATTCTGATGTGAAAAGTATCTTTGACATTTAACTTCCTCCTAAAAATAAAAACCGCTTGCAAAAGAAGCGGTCAAAAAACCTCATCTTTCGGATAATCCGCCGGATTTGGCACCTTGAGAAAAATCTCAGGTTGCCGGGCTTCACAGGGCCGGTTCCCTCCACCACTCTTGATAAGGAAAATATTTAATTTGCAAATTTATTTTATCACATTCTACGCGATTGTCAAGTTGAATTTTTTGGTTTTTATGTATTTTCTTGCAAATTATTCTACCTTACTGCCTAATTTCTTTAAAAGTGGGGAAATTCTTTTATAAATTGCGAAGCAGATTGCAGCATCGATAATTCCTTTAAAGAGATTAAATGGGAGATTGAATATAACAAGTGCCTTGAAAAGACTGTCTGCAAAAGGCAACAAATCTTTATACATACCGATAATAGCTTCCAACGGCAGACCGTACAGTACCACAAACGCAGGATATACAACAAAATAATTAGTAAACACACTTATTACGGCCATCACCGTTGCCCCCACAAGCGAGCCTACAAGCGCTCCCTTTCGCGTATGGTTAAATTTATATATTATTCCTGCCGCGCCAACAAAAATGGCACCCATAATGAAATTTGAAAGCTCACCAACACCTGCAGAGGTCGTCACAAAAAGGTGCAAAGCGTTTTTAACGGCGCAAACAAGAATTCCGTAAAGCGGACCATAGGCAAATGCGGCAATTATTGCCGGAATTTCCGAAAAATCGAACTTCACAAAGCTTGGAATAATAAACGGCAAAGGAAATTCAAGCAACATAAGCACAAATCCCATTGCACCGAAAACAGCACACAGTGAGATTTTTTTAATTTTGTTCTTATACATAAAAATCACTCCCAAAAACAAAAATCCCTATCGCGCAATACGACAGGGATGATTTGCAAAAGATACACTTCTTCCATCCAGACTTTAACTGTCGGCCTTGGAGTTTCACCAAATCAACCGTTTTTGACGGCTCGCGGGCTATACCGCCGGTGAGGAATTGCACCTCGCCCTGAAGACAAAAACATTTTATAACACTATACAAAAAAAGTCAATAGCTAACTTATCATTTCTCTAAAGGCGGCTTCATCTATTACGGTAACGCCAAGCTTGTTTGCCTTGTCGAGCTTACTGCCCGCCTCCTCTCCTGCCAAGACATAGTCGGTTTTTTTAGAGACCGAGGAGGAGGTCTTTCCGCCAAAGCTTTCGATTATGGCAGAAGCTTCACTTCTGGTAAGCGTTGGCAGAGTACCTGTTAAGACAAAGGTTTTACCCGAAAATCTTGTATCCTTTATTTCCTTGAGGCTTACCATATTCACACCTTGCGCCCTAAGGCGGTTTATCATTTGGTGAGTTTCGGGCAATGAGAAAAACTCTGCTGCAGATTCAGCTAAAATGTGCCCGAAGCCGTCTATTGCCTCAAAATCCTCGGCTGAAGCCTGCAAAATAGCATCGATATCTCCAAAGTTCTCGGACAAAAGTTTTGCCGCTTTAGCTCCGATATGTCTGATACCAAAGGCAAAAATCAATCTCGCCAAATCGTTTTGCTTTGAAGCCTCAATAGCATTTTTAAGATTAGCAACACTCTTTTCGCCTGTTCTCTCAAGCTCGGATACCTTTTCATAATCCAAGGTATACAAATCATCAATATTTTGTATCAGTCCTGCATTTAAGAGTTGCTCTAAAACAGCAGGTCCCAAGCCCTCAATATCCATTGCATCTCGCGATGTAAAATGAATAAGATGCCGCAAAAGCTGTGCTGGACAATCAGCATTTGTGCAACGGATAACCGCCTCGTCCTCTTGTCTGAAAACGGCAGAGCCGCAAGAGGGACAAAACTGTGGCATTTTATATACAACCGAATTTTCACAATGCGAAGCAACACTCAAAACCTCAGGAATGATATCCCCTGCCTTACGAACGATGATTGTATCGCCAATACCTATCCCTTTTGATGTAATAAAATCCTCATTGTGTAATGTTGCGCGGCTTACAGATGTGCCAGCAAGGGTTATAGGCTCAAAAATCGCAGTTGGTGTAAGAGCCCCTGTGCGACCCACACCTATTTCTATCTCTTTTAAAACGGTTTCCTTTTCCTCGGGAGGATATTTAAAGGCAACAGCCCATTTGGGATATTTAGAGGTGCTGCCAAGCCTTTCTCGCAGGCTTAAATCATCAACCTTTACTACTGCGCCGTCAATATCATAGGAAAGATTTCCGCGGCTATTGCCTATTCTCTCTATTTCCGAAATCACTGTATCAATATTTTCGCACCTTTTATAGCTTGGGAGTGTGTGGAAGCCCAGGTCTTTGAGAAAATCAAGAGTTTCTATATGGGAGGAAAATTCTTTTTCGGTAATATACTGAATATTAAAAACAAAAATATCAAGCTCACGCTCGGCGGTGATTTTGGGATTTTTTTGTCTTAACGAGCCTGACGCCGCATTTCTCGGATTTTTGGCAGGGGTTTCTCCTAAAAGCTCCTGTCTTTCCCGAAGCTTTAAAAAGCTTTCGCGTGGCATATAAACCTCGCCCCTGACCTCAAGCTCACCCTCAAAGGCAACGGCTCGCGGTATGCTTTTTATCTGCAAAAGGTTTGCAGTTACATCCTCTCCTACCTCTCCGTCACCCCTTGTAGAGCCACGAAAAAACAAGCCGTCACGGTATTCAAGGCAAACCGAAAGCCCGTCAATTTTAGGTTCAACCGAAAAGCCTTTTTCACCTGCATCAATCTTTTCACCAAAGGCGCGAAGCTCCTCAAAATCGAAAACATCCTGAAGGCTTTCCATTTTAACGGTATGCGTAACAGAAGTGAAAAGCCTTAGGGCTGCTCCGCCGACATTTTGCGTTGGAGAATCCTCCCTCAAAAGCTCAGGGAATTCCGCCTCCAAATTTTCAAGCTCACGAAGCATTGCATCATATTCAAAATCCTCAATTTCGGGCGAATCCTCAATATAATACTTTCTGTTGTGATACTTTAAAATTTCGCTAAGCTCTTTTACTCTGTTTTCTGCCTGTTTAATATCCATCATTTTCTCCCTTTACGATATTGCACCGTAATCATTTATAAGACCTGCGGTGTTATCGGTTTCTTCCTCAATAACATTTGTGAACGCATCGGGCGATTTGCCGACTATTACCGTCTGCGCCGCTATTGCCGAGGTTTCCACCGATATACCCTTATTATACCCGACAATAATCAAACTGCCATTTATTTTCATATCCACCATAATTATATGCAAAACCTGATTAATACCTGCCGCCTTGAATTCGTGGCTGAAATTTACAAAGGCAGTGGTTGTGAGCTGCATATTAAATTTTATGCGCGGTCCCAAGCCTGTGGTATATGTATTGCCGAGAAATGTACCGACAGGAATTAAAACCTCATAAAATTCTCTTTCCTCAATAATCTGCGAAACCGTATTTGAAATTCGGCTTTTAAGATTATTGACCTGATATATATCAATTTCGAGACTTGTGACATACCCGTCACTGTTAGAGGTAAGGCGGACTATATCATTATAAGAAATATCATTTTCGTCTAAAATTCTGATTACTGCATCATTTGCAGAATTGAGCATTATTGTTTCCGCCACGCTTACAGCATACCTCATAATAACAGGCTGCATTTTACAAAAGCATACCGCAAGCAATATACTGACGCACAGCAACAGTGCAGTTAAAATTAATACCCTCTTGTGTCTCGGGCGATAATTGCGCCTTTTCCTCATACTTAGCAATCCTCCGTAAAATAAATCAAATACATTATATTTTACGAAAAAAAGCTGTTTTTGTTAAAGGGAAGTTTGATTTAACAGTTTTTTAATATCGCAAGCTGTGGCAAGACCGGGCTTTCCTGCCGTTGCCGCACCTGCCGCATTGCCAAGCCGTAAGGCAAAGTCGTAAGACCTTTTGCAACCCGCCAAAAACCCTGCCACCACACTATCTCCTGCGCCCACTGTGTTTATGGCTGTTATTCTATGTGGGGGCGCTTTGTGTACGGTGTTGTATTCATCTACTAAAATCGCGCCGTCAGCCCCGAGGGATACCAAAACATTAACAGCGCCCATTTCCTTTAATTCCCTTGCAGAAGCAATTATCTGCTCTTCATTTTCTAAAGTCCTCCCCACAAGCTGTGATAGCTCATAAAGATTAGGCTTTATTAAAAACGGTTTATATTTAAGGCAATTCAAAAGCAATTTATCGGTTGCATCCACAACAAAATTTACACCCTTGTTGCTATGCATATCTAATATTTTCTCATAAATATCATCAGGTAAACAGCTCGGTATACTGCCTGCCAATACCAATGTATCGCCTGCACCGATTTTTTCAAGCTTACCCAACAAAAGCCCAAGCTCCGCCTGTGTAATTTGCGGACCGTTGGCATTAATTTCAGTTTCACATTCACCCTTTAGCTTAACATTAATACGGGTAAATCCGTTTTGCGTCTTTACAAAATCGCAATTTATACCCTTTTTATGCAGGCGTGCTTCAAGCTCACAGCCTGTAAAACCTGCCACAAAACCGAGGGCTGTATTATCAATTTCAAGCTCGGCTAAAACCACCGAAACATTTATTCCTTTGCCCCCAAAATGAATTTCCTCAGCAAACGAACGGTTTGTACTGCCGATTTTGAAATTTTTAACATTCATAACATAATCCAAAGCAGGATTAAAGGTAACCGTATAAATCAAAAAATCACCCCTTACAGTATAAATTATTCAACAGTTTATTTCAAGAATTTATTTAAAATTTTTTGTTAATACTTGTTATACGGAGGGGATTATTTTGTATAACAATTCACTTTTCTGGAAGGTTTTTTCGCGCAGAAGCGCAATTAGCTTCTTTCTGATAATGCTCCTTTTTTTAAGCTGTATAATGCGGGTTGCAGTAACCGCAACCTCGGATTATTCTCAGGTAAGAACAGCACAAAACAGTTTGAAAATAACCATAGCAAAACAACGCGGAACTATTTTTGACCGTAACCTTGTACCGATTACAAATCAAAGCAAAAAAATAATCGCCGCTGTTTCACCTACTCCGCGTGCAATCACAGCGCTTTGCAGTGTGCTTGACGGCACAGAGCTTAATAATGCGCTTGAGCGTCTAAGGGACGGAAAACCGATAGTCTGCGAGGTTCCCGAAAAAATAGAATGTGACGGAATAAAATGCACCGAAATTTATACACACAACACCCCTCAAACCCCTTCTATTCACCTTGTCGGCTACACGAACAACGAATTAAAGGGTATTTCGGGATTGCAAGCCGCTTACGACAATCTGTTGGCTACCGATAGCGAGATTTATGTTATGTATGAATGTAGCGGTACGGGAAATATTCTTGAAGGGGTTGAGCCTGTAATCATAAATAATTCCACCGCCGAAGCAAACGGAGTTGTAACCACACTTGACATTAATTTACAGAGCATTGCAGAAAAAGCGGCAGAAAAAATAGAAATGGGAGCAATAGTGATTGCAGAGGCTAAAAGCGGTAAAATCAGAGCAAGTGTAAGTATGCCCACGTTTGACAGCACTGCAATTTCCGAATATCTTGATAGAGAAAATTCGCCGTTGCTTAATCGGGCAATCAACGCCTACAATGTAGGCTCTGTTTTTAAGCCCTGTGTAGCCGTGGCGGCAATAAAAAAAGGATTAAACAGCTTTTCCTATACCTGTGTAGGAAGCTGTGAGATTATCGACCGTTTTTTCAAGTGCCATAATTTAAGCGGACACGGGTTACTGAATTTGAGGTCTGCATTGGCAAATTCCTGCAACACATACTTCTACAACTTAGCCTTTAATGTAGGAAAAAGCGATATATATAATACAGCCTCCTCCCTGCGCTTCGGTCAGGAGCTGAAGCTGTGCGAGGGCATTTATACCGCTAAAGGAAGCCTACCTGATATAGATACCCTTGACAATATAGCACAGCTTGCAAATTTCAGTATCGGTCAAGGTGAATTATTGCTGTCACCAATCTCGATTTTAACACTTTACTGTGCAATTGCTTCTGACGGTAAATACTATATTCCATCGATAGTAGAGGGCACTCTGCAAAATGGCAGTATTACAAGCTATAATAAAGGCAATCCCACAAAGGTTATGAGCGATGAAACCGCAAAGCTTTTAAGGGAATATCTTACGGCAGTGCTCACCGAAGGTACAGGAAAATCCGCACTGCCCAAAACCGTTACTGCCGCCGGAAAAACCGCTACTGCGCAGACCGGCAGATATGAAAGCGGTGTTGAAATTTGTCAGGGTTGGTTTTGCGGCTTTTTCCCGGCAGAAAACCCGAAGTATGTGGCGGTGATTTTTTCAGAGGACACAAGAAAACAAACCGCCTCCTGCAGTGAAATATTCGGCGCTCTGGCAGACAGAATAACATCGTTTGAAAAAAACAGGCAATAAATTAGTATTTTATACCAAATACCCGTTCACCTTCATTTTTTACCTCTTTTTCATTCAATCAACTGCTCGGCAACGGCGATACCGTCCACCGCGGCAGAAACGATACCTCCTGCATAGCCTGCTCCCTCTCCGCAGGGATAAATTCCCGAAACAGCAACGCTTTCAAAATTTTCATTACGCAAAATTCTCACGGGTGATGAGCTTCGGGTTTCGGGTGCGGTAAGCACAGCGGAAGCATCGGCAAAGCCTTTGATTTTCCTGTCAAAAATGCGTATTCCCTCTTTTAGGCTTTCGGTTATAAAATCAGGGAAAATATCAGAAAAATCAGCAAAAACATACTCAGGCTTTACGGTGGGCTTAACCTCTGTCAAAACAGGCTCATCACCATTCAAAAAATTACCCACAGTTGTAATCGGCACCTTGCCGTTGGCTATATTAAAAGCCGCTTGCTCAACACATTTTTGCAATTCACAGCCTGCGAGTACACCCTCACCTTTGAAATCCTCGGGATTAACATTAACAAGCAAAGCGCTGTTTGCATTTTCACCGTCACGCCGACTGTTACTCATACCGTTGACCGCAATTTTGCCCTGCTCACTTGAAGCATTTATAACCTCACCGCCGGGGCACATACAAAAGGTATATACTCCCCTGCCGTTTTCAAGGTGCGTCGCCAATTTATAATCAGCCGCCTTAAGATACGGGCTATCGGCAAAATCGCCATACAAGGCTCTGTTAATATTTTTTTGCAGATGCTCTATTCTAACACCCATTGAAAAAGGCTTGCGCTCCATAACAACGCCGTTTTCAAGGAGCATCGAAAAGGTATCCCTTGCGGAATGTCCTGTTGCTAAAATCAGCTTATCGCAAGGATATTTCAAACCACCTGCACAAACAGAAATTATTTTTCGGTCACTAACCGTAATACTGTCAAGCCTTGTATCAAAATGAATTTCGCCGCCAAGACTTAATATTTCCTCTCTGATGCTTTTCACAACATTTACAAGCACATCTGTACCTATGTGCGGCTTTGCTTCATAAAGTATGCTTTCCTTTGCTCCGTGAAGGTAAAGCTCCTTTAAAACTGTTTTGCAACGCGAATTTTTTATTCCTGTTGTGAGCTTGCCGTCCGAAAATGTACCTGCGCCGCCCTCACCAAACTGAACATTACACTCACCGTCAAGCTTGCCACCGTTAAAAAAGGAATTCACCCTCTCGGTTCTTTGTTCAACACGAGAACCCCGTTCAAAGACAATGGGAGAAAGTCCTGCCCTTGCAAGGGTTAATGCTGCGAACATACCTGCCGGACCAAAGCCAACAACAACAGGTCTGTTTTTTGGTCTTACAGTTGCCTTTTTCCAAATGTAGGGCTTTTCGTAATATTGCTGAGCATTTTTGCAATGCTTTAAAACCCTGTTCTCCTCTCCTTTTAGCTCTACCAAAAGCGAGCAACAGAAGCTTATATCATTTCTTTTCCTTGCATCAACCGATTTTTTATACAGCCTTACCAAAGCAATATCGCCTTCAGCAATTTTCAATTCCCTTACGGCTATTGGTAAAAGGTTATCAAAATCAGTATAAAGAGGAAGCTTAATATTATTTATCAGAAGCATATTTCATTTCCTTTAAAACAGATTCGGCGGCACAAAATGCACTTGACCATGCCCACTGCAGATTAAATCCGCCGCAATCACCGTCTATATCCAAAATTTCTCCAACACAATAAAGTCCCTTATTGCTTTTGCTCATCATAGTTTCACGGTCAAACTGTAATGTATTAATACCGCCTGCGGTCACCTGCGAATTAATAAAACCTGTTGTTCCTGTAACTGTGAAGCTGAAATTCTTTATAAGAAATGCAAGCTTCTTTATTTTTTCTGCTTCAAGGGCTTGCACCTTGTCCGAAAGACTGCAACCAACCGATTTTAAAATCACCTGACCGACACGCTTATTAAGCAACCCCGTAAAAAATTCATCTAATTTCAAATAAAAAAGTCTTTTTGCTCTTTGCCGGAGCATATCAAAAATCTCATTTTCCGAAATTTCAGGCATTAAGTCAAGCTCTATTTTAAGGTTATTTTGTTCACGCATTATAGCTCTGGAAACCTGTAATATCGGCGGGCCTGACAATCCATAGTCGCAGAAAAGCACCTCGCCAAATTCCTCACGAATTTTACGGTTGCCCGATTTCAGGGTAGCAAGCGCGTTGATTTTTATTCCTTTAAGCTGTTTCACAACATCTGTCGCTGTCTTTACCTGAACGATTGCAGGAGTGGTCTTAACGGTATTAAAGCCTGCCTTTTTGAGCAAGGACAGCATAGTGCCGTCACAGCCAAGTCTGTCTCCGCCCGATAAAAGACCTGCCGCAATTATAATATTGCTTGCCATAAAGCTCACCTTATCAGCCACCACCCGATATTTACCGCCTGCAATCTGTATATTGGTTACACGGGTTTCGGTGTTTATTATAACCCCTAAGTTCTCTGCGGCAAACCGCAAGCAATCCACAACCGATGCCGCCTGAAAGGAGGCGGGAAAAGCCTTGTCACCCTCAAAGGCAAAGCGCACACCAATTTTCTCAAAAAATTCCTGTGTAAAAGCAATATTATATTTATCGAGCGCATATTGGCAAAATTCCACATTTTCACCGTGATAGCGCGAAAGCTCTATCCTTTTATTAGAAATATTACAGCGCCCGTTACCTGTTAAAGCAAGCTTTTTTCCAACTCTCGGCAGACTTTCCAAAACACGCACCGAAAGTGAAGGAGCTTTCTGTTTTAAATAAACCGCTGAACATAACCCCGCGGCGCCGCCTCCGATAATAATTACATCCGTTACCATATAAAAACCTCTGTTTACCTGATTTTTTTGACTCTTTTAAAAATAATTGATTTATTTTAAAATTTATACTTGATTTTTTAAATGTTATCTATTATAATAACAAGGTCCCTTTGGAGAGATGGCTGAGCTGGTCTAAGGCGCACGATTGGAAATCGTGTAACGGCTAATACCCGTTCGGGGGTTCGAATCCCCCTCTCTCCGCCAAAATCGACAAATCTCGACAGAGGTTTGTCGATTTTACTTTTTACATATTCACTTTTCACTCTTCTCTTAAAAGTCGATTTTGGCAAGTAATAAGTAATAGTGATCAGAAAGTGGATATTATAACGATAAAGAATTACTTAACAAATGTGTTGAAGCGAAACGAATATTAATCGCCTCAATCAATACTGCAAAGGAGAATAATACAAAATGACTAAATGGTTTAAAAAGCTGAAAAAGGGAGAAAAGGCAATTTTCTCTTTAGGCATTATTGCTGTATTGCTTTTGCTATCATCAGTTTTATTTGATTTTTCTCGTCACAGAAATTTTTATCAACCATTATTTTACGAAGCTAAAGAGGATTATGAAAAAAATCCACTTGATATTGAAATTATAAAGATTGTGCAAGAACACGGAATAACAGCAACCGGAAAAATGGATGTTGTTAAAAGTACGTTTTATCTGTTTAATTTTCCTATTGATGTGGTTGAACGTTAATCTTATTAAATGTGTAGCGGTTTGAATTCGTGCCGCCTTTCCAAAAGAAAAGTCGCATTTTGCGGCTTTTCTATTTTATCTGTTAATTTCAATAGCATATCAATTAAGCTCATTTGCCATTTCATAAAAGCGGTAATATATACCCTTGAGTGTCAAAAGCTCCTCATGTGTACCCTCCTCAACAATACCGTCATCGGTCAAAACCATAATTCTGTCAGACCTGCGGATTGTGGACAGACGGTGTGCAATAGTTATTGTAGTTCTGCCCTCGGACAGCTTTGCAAGCGATTTTGCCACTGCAAACTCACTTTCATTATCAAGAGCGCTTGTTGCCTCATCAAGAATAATTATCGGCGGATTTTTCAGGAATACACGGGCAATGCTTATTCTTTGCTTTTGTCCTCCCGAAAGCTTAACACCGCGTTCACCGACATAGGTGTCGTATCCATCCTTTAGCTCACTAATAAATTCGTGCGCACCGGCTTTTTTTGCGGCTTCAATTACCTCCTCAAGTGATGCGCCGGGCTTACCGTACGAAATATTTTCGTAAACTGTACCCGAGAACAGGTATACATCCTGTTGAACCATACCTATACTGTCCCTAAGACTTTTTAGGGTGTACTGTTTGATGTTCTTGCCATCAAGCAGAATTTCACCATCGGTAACATCATAAAAACGCGGCAACAAATTACAAAGTGTGGTTTTTCCGCCGCCCGAAGGTCCCACAAAAGCAATTTTCTCACCGCTTTTCACAGTAAGATTAAGCCCTGTAAACACTCGGTTATGGTCATCTGGATACTCGAAAGAAACATTTTTGAATTCAATATCACCCTTGGGATGTTCAAGTGCTATGGCATCCGGCTCATCAAAAATTTCAATATCAGCATCCATTATCTGCAAAAAGCGCTCGATACCGGTCATACCGCGCTGAAACTGCTCGGAAAATTCAATTATGCGCCGAACGGTAGCTATAAATGTAGTAACATATAAGAGATATGCTACTAAATCCCCTGCATTTATCTGACCGTCTATGAGAAAAAGGCTTCCAGCAATTACAACCGTTGCATACATAATACCGTCAAACATTCGGGTTGTGGTTGAAAAGGCGCCCATAAATCTATAAGAAAGCTTCTTAATCGAAAAGAAGTTTTGGTTATCCGTCTCAAATTTTGCACGCTCCACATCCTCGTTAGCAAAGGCTTTAACAACCTTTTGTCCCAATAAAGAATCCTCGATCCGTGCATTAAGCTCACCAATCATAACCCTTTGATTTCGAAAGGTTTCGCGCATTCTGCGATTGAGACCTTTGCAAATAATTACCATTATCGGTATTATAATAAAAATTATAATAGTCAACGGAATATTTATATTCAGTAAAATTATAAAGGAAATTATACCCTTTATGCCTGCGATTAAAAATTCCTCGGGACAATGGTGAGAAAACTCGGTCACATCAAACAAATCGTTGGTAATGCGTCCCATAATCTGCCCGACCTTTGTGTTATTAAAATATGTATCGGATAGCTTATGCAAATGGGCATAGGCGTCTCGGCGCATATCTGTTTCTATCTTTGTACCCATAACATGACCTACATACGCCATATAATAATATGCCGCCGAATCAATTATACGCAAAACAAAATACAAAAGCCCTATCCGCAAAACATATCTTACGGTAAGAATGGCAATATCGTTAATTCCTGCATTTGTGATTTCGCGCATTATAAGAGGTAATACAATTTCGCAAACCGTTGTAAGCGAAGCGCATATCAAATCTATTAAGAGTGTTGGCGTGTATTTTTTATAATATGGTAAAAACCGCTTCAACAGCTCAAAGGATTTATATTTTCTCTCTTTAGACATAACCCATTCCTCTTAAAAATTATTAACTAAATTATATACCCGTATAACAATAAAATCAAGTAACAGATTTCAAAATACGGCTTCAGAACTATGCTGAAGCCGTATAAAATTTAATTAGACCCTTTGATTTTGTTCAAAGCTAAAAGTATGAAATATGTTAAAACCGCAACAAAAACTATTGCTGCGCCCGAAGGAATACTCAAATAATAAGACACCGAAAGTCCTGCAAAGCAAAAAACAAAGCTCAGCACCGAAGCTACTACCATTCTGTTTTTAAGGCTTTTTACAAGCAAGCCCGCACACGCGGCAGGTGCGGAAAGCAAGGCTATTGCAAGAATTATACCCACAACCCTAATTAAAGCAACCACGCTTAAGGCAACTGTAACGAGTAAAAAGTATTCAAGAAAATTTGTCTTAAGTCCTGCTATCTCAGAAAAACGGCTATCAAACAAAAACGCCTTCCAATCGTTGAAAAAAGCCATTATTGAGAAAAGAACAACGGCTGTTATTGAAAGGATTATATAAATATCGCCCTTAGTAACCGATAAAATATTGCCGAAAAGATAGGAATTAATATCAGGTGGATAGCCCGGCATCAATCCTACAAATGCAATTCCCAATGCCATCCCAAGGGACCATAGCAAAGAAATTATAACATCGGTGTAACCACTGTTTTTTCTGCGGATAAAGCCTATAAGCAACGCTGCCGCAACCGAAAAAGCACCTGCACCCAAAACAGGCTCAAAGCCTAACAGATACCCTAAACCAACACCGCCGTATGCTGTGTGTGCTATGCCGCCACCCATCATCAGCAGCTTTTTCTCAACTATAATAACACCGATAACACCGCAAATTATGCTCGACAAAAGACCTGCTAAAATTGCATTTTGTAAAAAACTGTATTCTAAAATTGCGTTAAGCATCGGTGTATCCCCCGTTCAGGTTAATTTGTCTGCCGTACATCGCCTTAATTATCTCATCCGTAAGCTCGGGGCTCCCACAGTAAACGAGCTCACGATTTATGCAAACCAACCTGCTTGCGGCAGAAACCGCCACCGAGAGGTCGTGCGTAACCGTAACAACGGTAACACCCGATAAATTAATTTCCGCTAAAATTTCAAATATTTTATCGGCAGACGCGGCATCTATATTTGCGGTCGGCTCATCCAATAACAATATCTGCGGATTTGCCGCCAAAGCCCTTGCAATCAAAAGCCGCTGAAATTCACCACCGGAAAGCTCGGAAATTTGCCTTTGAGCAAGGCTATCAAGCCCCACCTTTTGCAAAACGGTTAAAGCCCTCTCTCTTTCGGCTTTTTTGTAAAGCTTAAACGGATGCAAGCCCGACCTTAAAAAAGCAGTCATAACCGTTTCAATAACAGTTATAGGAAAGCTACGGTCTATTACTGCCGTTTGCGGAACATAGCTCATTACAGAACGGGCTTTTTTTATATTTCCGCCAAATATCTCTATTCCTCCGCAATTAGGCTTTAAAAAGCCTAAAACAGCGTTAAGAAAAGTAGTCTTGCCACCGCCGTTAGGACCGATAATACAAACAAATTCTCCCTTATTAATTTCCAAAGAAATATCATTAATCGCTTCCACACCCTTATAGGATACAGAAAGATTTTTTACAGAAATCGCACTATTCATTGCATACTCTCTCCCGAAACCGCAACAGCCATTTTTCTAAGATTTTCAATGTAATTGTACGCTAACGGCTCAAGCAAAACCGCCTTACCGTTTATTTCCTCCGCAAAGGCTTCCGCCTGTTTTACGGAAGCCTCTGCCTGATAGAAAATAACCTTAATATCCTTTTCTTTGGCAAGCTCAACCGTTTTTGCAAGCTGTTTTGCAGATGCTTCCTTACCATGCTCCTCCAATGCGTGCATGGTAAGCCCATATTCATCGGCAAAATATCCGAAGGCAGGATGAAAAACCAAAAAATCGGTAGTGCCGCTTTGTTCAAACATTGCCTTGATTTCAGTATCAAGGTTTTGTAATTCTAAGATATATTCTTCTGCATTTAATAGAAAAGCATCTGCTTTTTGGGGATAAAGCTTTGAGACAGAGTTGCAAATTTCTCTAACCATAGCTATAACCCGCTTAGGCGAAAGCCATATATGAGGGTCTCTGCCGCCGTCAATTTCGAGCTCGGAATATATATCGGCAAGCTTTGTATGCAAATCAATAACCTCGGTTCCGCTTTTAACTGCAGAAAGAATATTATTCTCAGACGGAACACCTATTGAAAAATAAAGCTCTGCACTCTCAAGCT
This sequence comes from Clostridia bacterium, assembly GCA_017507805.1. GTDB lineage: Bacteria > Bacillota > Clostridia > Oscillospirales > Acutalibacteraceae > UBA737. Next base: position 9,073 of record JAFWAC010000032.1, on the reverse strand, counting down.
TTTGTAATTGAGCAGGTGTCGGCTCATAGGTTTCAGGTGACGCGCCCGAGGGTATCATAGTCACAACCTCAAGCTCATCACCGCAAACCTTTTCAACAAAGGCGGCTTGTGGAACAATTGAAACGGCAATTATCCTCTTATTATTCCCTCTCGATACATCTACACCGTTACAGGCGGTAAATGTTAAAATCAAAATCATGGTTAAGCAAAACAAAAGAAAAGCATTTAAAAATTTTATATCAATCATACCCTTTAATGCAAAATCGCAAATCATTTGCATTTTATATTTTAATACCATGCCCACATCCTGTCAAGAAAAAAAGCAAATCACTTGCATTTTTTCAAATAATAGGTATAATGGATTTAAAAGAGGTGCGAAAAATTGACCGAAAAACAAAGCTATAACACTAAATCAAGACAATATATTTTAAACTATTTAAAAGCAAATATTAATACAACCGTTTCTGTTGGTGATATACTTGAATATCTCCGTTTAAACGGTATTTCTGTCAACTTCACAACGGTTTATCGCTATCTTAATAAGCTAACCCTTGAAAAAAAGGTTATAAAATTCACCGGTGAAAACGGTCAAAAATCGCTATATCAGCTTGTCAGGGAGCAATCCTCATGCGAGGAGCATATTCATATTCAATGTGTAAGCTGCGGAAAGCTTATTCATCTTAATTGCGGTTTCATGGATGAGCTTAGGTCTCATTTAAAGCACAGCCATGACTTTGATTTGAAATGCCACGGCAGTGTGCTGTACGGTTTATGCCGCGAATGTAACAAAAAATAATTTTAAATCGGATATTTTTTATACAAAAGGAGCTTTTTTAAAAAAAATAAAAATTTTTTCAAAAAAAGGTTGCAATACCCACCTCTTTTGTGTATAATAATATTGCAATAAGAAACACCGCGGAGTGGAGCAGTTGGTAGCTCGTCGGGCTCATAACCCGAAGGTCGTAGGTTCAAGTCCTGCCTCCGCAACCAATCAAATTTACGCCCCCCAGTGATGATAATCTCATCCTTGTGGGCGTAAATTTTTGTTACATACTCTTTTATAAGACGTTCGATGTGCGTATAAAATAAACGCTGTATGGGTTTTCGGATTAAGTTTTAAAAAGCGGTAAAAAGAATGTTAGTCGGTTAAGCTACTGGTTTTTTAAGTGTCAAGACCTGATCTGTCGAGGCTTTCGATTTTAAGGTCAGGTTTTAATTATCAGCTCATATAATTGAAAGGAAGTAAGTGTGTGAAAAGGTTTGAGTGTATGCTTTTTTGCACCGACCTTGACGGAACGCTATATTCTGACAACAAAACGGTGTCAAAAGAAAATCTCGATGCAATAGAGTATTTTAAATCAGAAGGCGGACTTTTTACTTTCATCACCGGAAGAGTGCCGAAAATATCCAAGGAAATCTACGGCATCATAAAGCCCAATGCTCCCTTTGGATGTGTTAACGGTGGCGGTATTTACGACCCATTTAAAGAAAAATATATTTGGAGAAAAATTCTTCCAAATGATGTTTTAGACATTGTTAAGCATGTTGATGCACAGCTTCCAGAAATTGGTATACAGTTTAATACCGAAAAAGAAATATATTTTAACAAGGACAATCCTGCCTTAGAACATTTCCGCGCCGTAACGGGTGTATCGAAAATCACCTGTGCATACGAGGAGCTAAAAGAACCGCTTTTAAAAATTCTTTTTGCCCACCACGAGGAAAAACAAATTCTGGCGCTTAGTGCTTTACTTAACAGTCATCCGGATGCTTATAGCTACGATTTTATCCGTTCAGAAAGCAGGCTCTATGAGATATTGCCTAAAGGAGTAAGCAAAGGCGCGGCTCTTTACAAAATGGCAGAGCTATTTGGTATCAGTCCTGAAAAAACAATTGCAGTTGGAGATTATAACAACGATGTTTCAATGCTTCGGCAGGCAAAATTAGGCTTTGCGGTTGCAAATGCGGTCAGTGAAGCAAAATCCGCAGCAGATTATATAACCGTAAGCAACAACGAGCATGCCATTGCCGCTATTGTTGACGGTCTTGACCGAGGAATTTTTGTATTGTGAAAAAGCTTTTAATACTGCAAAAGAATTAGAAAACGGATACTCTGCTGAAAAAACAGGAGGAAACAGCGTGAAACAAGAATACTTTTTTAAAGATGCTAAATGGGTATGCGATAACGAATGCACTGCTAAATCTTTTTCCGTATTACGCGGTCACTTTTATGTCAGTGATATAAAATCCGCCTCACTTAATGTGCTGGGATTAGGTTTTTTCAAATGTTATATTAACGGACAATGTATTAATCCGGACACATTTTTACCGCTTTCCTCTGAGTATGAGGGCAGCAAATATCCGAAGGATGAAGTATTTTCCGGGCACAGAGTTTATGTGCCGCATTTTGATATTACGCCTTTTGTTCTCAACGGAGACAACACTATTGCAATCTATTACGGCGGTGGTTGGTATTGTCATCCCGACAGGGTTTTTGGAATGCCAAAAGCTATATACTCCATATCTGTCAACACAGAAAACGGTGAGTGTGGCTTTGTATCCGATCAAAGCTGTAAAATCAGAAAAGGACATATTAATGATTATTACCTGACTGAATATGAATGCCACAACTATATGGATTTGGATGATTGTCTCTCCCCTGAATATGATGACACAAATTGGGAATATGCTACCCTGTGCGAAGCTCTTGATACGGAATACTGTGAGACCGATTGCCCTGCAGACGCACTAATTAAAACGATCCCCATTAAAGAGCTGAAAAGGGACGGAAACCGCGTTTTATACGATTGCGGACGAAATATTACAGGATATCCTGTTTTAGAGCTTAACGCGGCATCGGGTGAAACGGTTCAAGTTGAATTTTCGGAAGAAATCTCAGCTACAGGTAACCTTGACGCATCTCATTCGCACAATCAAAAATACACTGTTATTTCTGACGGAAAAGTGCGGCTGATTCAACCCGAATTTACTTGGTACGGTTTCAGATATTTTGAGGTCGAGGGCAATGCCACTCCCCTTGGTGTCAAAATAATTCACGCGGATATTTCCGTTTCCTCAACCTTTCACTGCGATAACGAAACACTTAATTGGATTTATAACACTTTTATCAATACCATGCTTTGCAATATGCATATCGGTCATCCTTCAGATTGTCCGCATTTGGAGCGCAGAGGTTACACAGGAGACGGACAGCTCACCTGCAATGCTGTTTTGTCAATATTTGATGCAAAGGCTTTTTACGAGAAATGGTTACAGGATATTGCCGACAGTCAGGATTCTTTAAGCGGACATATTCAGTACACTGCTCCCTACATTCACAGCGGCGGCGGTCCGGGTGGCTGGGGATGTGCGATTGTTGAAGTACCATATCAATTATACCGTCATTTCGGTGACGCTCAAATTCTCAAAAAATATTACCGAAATATGCGCCGTTACATCGACTATCTTGAAGCACATTCCGAGTTCGGCCTTGTTACAAGTGATAAGGAGGGTGATTGGTGCTTAGGCGATTGGTGCGGACCTAATATCCTTTATCCCGAAAAGGATATAACCTACCATAACCAGCAGGTCATTCTCCCTGCACCTATGGTTAATACATATTTTATGGTTAAATCCTTAAACCGTCTATGCGAAATCGCACAGATAATCGGTAAAGAGGAGGATGTTACTGAATACAGAGAAAAAGCCGAACAGCGCAAAAAAGCCATAAATTCAGCATATTTCAATACCTTTGACGGAAACTTTATAATGAATGTGCAGGGTGCAAACGCCTATGCTGTAGACTTAAATTTAGGTGATGACACAACCTACTCAAACATGGTGGATTATTACAAAAAACTCGGTTACTATGATACGGGAATTTTTGCAACCGACATTCTTACCCGTGTGCTGTTTGAAAACGGTGACAGTGAATTAGCTGTCAACCTCCTCACCCATGACGGAGAGCAGGGCTTTGAGCATTGGCGGCAAAACGGCGCCACAACATTTCATGAATATTGGGACAGTAACCGAAGCCGGTCTCATAATCACCCGATGTTCGGAGCTCCGGTGGCATACATTTTCGAATATCTTTTGGGAATCCGCCAAAATCCCTTCACTGCGGGATACTCCTCTGTTTTGATCGAACCGCAAGCTGTTTCTATGTTTAATCAAATGTCAGGTAGTATTAAAACACCTAACGGAGAAATTTCTGTAAGCTATGTAAAAGAAAACGGCGCTGTCAGCTTTAAAATTGTTATTCCTAAAAATATAACTGCAATTTTCAAATACAACGGTCAAGAATTCCCTCTTGCCGAAGGAGAAAATTCTTTTAATTTTAACTGTCAGTAACAAAACGCAATAACACCCGATAATTGCTTGAAAACAATATCGGGTGTTATTTTATTCCAATTTGCATTTTGAGGGTAGCTTGCTCATATATTTTTTAAATGTTTTTGTAAAAAAAGAAAAATTTTCAAATCCGCAAAGTCTTGCCGCTTCATATACCGGATATCCTTTTTTTATATATTCCGCCGCCTTTAGACAACGATATCTATTTATATTTTCAACTATTGTCTGTCCGGTAATTTTCTTAAATTCACGGCACAAGGCATATTTATCAAATAAAACAATCCTTGAAATATCGTCTAAAGATATTTTTCGGTTGTAATTTTCACGAATAAAAGCAATGGCTTGCTTCACCGCAAGCGAAGCTTTACTCTCAACATATATGGGTTTTACCGCCTCAATATAAGAGGAGCTTAATTCTATAAGTAATTCAAGCAGAAGCTTATTGAGCCTTGGCACTCGCAAGACGGTGTCAGGGCTATTATATTCTTTGACAATTTGCAAGAACAGGTCAACAATACTTTCGTTTTTTATCAAAGGAGAAAAGTAAACCGAGGAATAATCAAAATTCATTTGCCGACAAAATTCAGTGCTTATAATAATACAGGAATATGTAAGCCTTGCTTCGGTATGTGTATAGTGAATTACATTAGAATTAACAACGACAATATCATTTTCGCAAAAATCGTGCTTTTCACCGTTTAATAAAACAAACCCCTTCCCTGCCGTGCAAAGCTGTATTTCTATATTCTCGTGCCAATTTTGTTCACGGCTGTAATTAAAAGGAGTTCTTTCTAAATCGCAATTTAAAATAAACGGCAATTTCCCTGTTAAATCATTATAATTTTCATATCTTGTGCCAAGCATCTTGCACACCTCAAACCAATATAGTGCTAATAATATCCAAAATAGGGCATTTACACACAAAATTAATTACAATATAATATTAACACAAGAAATCAAAAGTGTCAATGCGGTGATTAAATGAGAATATTATCACATATCTTTGGTATTGGAGCGATGACAGCTCTTTTTCTGAGTTACCAACAAAAAAGCAGAAAAAATTTAATTATTGCTAAGCTTATAACCGATATTTCTTGGGTAGCGCACTATTTCTTTCTCGGCGCTACTGCAGGTATGATACCGAATTTTGTCGGAATTTTCAGAGAAGTTGTTTTTATAAATAGAAATTCAAAAAAATGGGCAAGCTCTGTATTTTGGCCAATTCTATTTATAATGATTAATTGGTCGCTCGGTATAATTTCTTTCAAATCTTGGTTTGATATTCTACCGATAACTGCCTCCTCCTTTGTAACTGTTTCGCTGTGGTTAAACAATCCGAGACTAACAAAGCTTATTTCCATACCGGTATCATGCGCATTTTTAGTTTACGATATATTTGTATCATCCTACATAGGCATCATAACCGAAAGTATTGCCATTTTATCTATTATAATATTTTTTATAAAAAACAAAGGAGTGCATAACAATGGGAAATAACATTTTCAGCAAGGACATTATCACCGAAAAACAACTAATTATAAGTGAGGGCGCACCTATTAAAGATGTAGCCAAAACTATAACCTCTGATGTGAGCAAAGAGACTCTGCTCAAGGGAGAGGCATTTGCTAAAGAAATAACTGAGCGCTTTGTATCCGATTTTGAAAAACCGGGTGATAAAATGGCTCATGTTTCGACATTTATAGTCGTTGAAGATACCGTCTATATGACCTATTATGCCAACACAAAGGAGCCTTCCGAAGACCCGAATAATCAAACCGCGCGTTTGGTTTTTGCACCAAAAAATGATATTGATAATAAAACATTTATTGATTTGCAAACCGCAGGAGACATTGTTGACGGAAAGGTTATCGATATGGTATATGATACCATTCTTATGCAGAAAGACAGTGACACCCTTTATATTATGTGGACGGCAAGCACCGATGGAAACTACTACCGATTTTACTGTCCTTTTGACATACCTACCAAAACCGTTGGTGAGGTTGGCGTGAACAGATTTAAGGTTGGAAGCATTACAAACGATTTTTCAATTAGCGGTATTAAAACAGCGCTTGCCGAAAACGAAATCCCATGTAAAAAAATGTACTCGGATATTGGGATTATGCAAAAGCTTTCTGCAAGAAATGAAAACGGAACAATATACTATTATTCCGGCACATACAGTGGCGATTTCACCTGTATCATTAAGAGTAGTGACCTTGTAACCTGGGAATATGTATCACAGCCGGATTTTATAAATGATTCCAAATGGGAAAACGCAACATATGTGTTAAACGATAAGGTTTATTATTTTGTGAGACAACAGGATACGAATAAATGCGGATTTTTGACAGCTTACAACCTGAATACAAATCGTTGGGAAACGCCTGTCGAGATATATGACTGTCAATCGCGTTCGGATTTTATATTTTATAACGGTAAATTATTTTTATTTCACGCACCGATTGACCGTGAGCACTTAGGTATTGTTGAGATTGATACAACCGATATTAAGAACAGTAAGGTTGTATTGCAGGCGAAAATGCATACAAGCTGTTTTTATCCGTTTATTCAATACTATAATAAATGCGAGCTTGCCTTGTCTTATACTGTAGCAAGAAGGCATATCCGTTTAGCAGAATTCACTCTCGAGAAGTATTTATAAACACAAAGACATAGATTAATGAAAAATCATTCTCACCAAAATTTGGTGAGAATGATTTTATTCGTACTATAAATTATTTTTTTACCCAAATAGCAGGCCGGACACAGATGCCGTTTTGATTACTGCCAACTCTTAAGCCCATACTTCCGCTAACACCGACTATCGGGACATTGGGCAAAAAGATATTTGATGTGTGCCATGCCAACCACCACCAAGCAAATCCTTCCCCACATACTCGCGCGCCGCTTTCAATTGCATATTTTGTAGGCTTGGCTTTAGTATCATATTTTTGGTCTGTTATATATTTTTTAACATCACGCTCAGATAAAATAAAAACATTAGCATTAACATCCGTGTCTTCGACTATACGCATTTTATCATCATTGCTGAAAGCACAGTTGTAAAAAAATCCGTTAAGCCATTCTTTAATATCGCTTTTATTCCATTCCTGTTCCCATTCTGAACTTTCGTTATAGCTCATACAGTAAAGACATTTTTCGCTTAAAAGAAGCATTTTATTATTTTCTTTTTTTAACACTATCCATTCAACAGGTTCTTTTACATCAGCGGTCGACTGATAAAATGCTCCAAACTCGATTGTCTCAGGAAAGATGTTTTCTTTTTCGTCAATTTTTTTAGTTGTTTTACGGCGAATTTCTTCCTCCTCCATATAACAAGAAATGGATTTATCTAAAAAGAAATAATTAAAATCATTAAAACTTGTTTCATAGTTTGTAGGATCTAAAAACACTTTTTCTTGCAGACCGTGACCTACTAAATAATCATTTATCCATTCCATTATTTCTATGTATTCATTTTTGCTGTAATTAAAAAAGAACTCACCTGTTTTACCGTAATAAAAACCTCTTTTTAAACGGTCTCCTTTTCCCATCACCTTAACAATCTCGGATTGTCCCATTTTTAAATCTCTTACCATCACATTCATTATTCGATTTTCCATATATTCATTTTCCTTTATAATTAATGTTTTGAGTATATCACAAGTCTTTTTTTATGTCAACAACGAATGGAATTATCTTTTATATAATGTGTTATAATGCAAAATCCTATAAATCTCTCAAAAGTTTCTCTTTCAAGTTATTCAAAATATCTTTTTCAATATTAATATATATACAATCTACGCAGTTTCCTTGTATATCAAGCTGTACGCTCTCAAAAATACAATTTCCATTTTTTTGGTATATGCAAAATTCGTTTTCACAAGATAATTTGGTCATAAAATCACCTCAAAAATGATTTTAACACAAATTCTATCAAATATCAAGTACACGAAGTATTTTAAATCTGTATTTACCTATACTTATTCATAGAGTTATCGAGCAAATGAAGTATAAGGTGATAATAATGAAATTAAATGAAGCGGTTGCATACAGAATAAAAGAGCTTTGCAAAGAGCGAGGAATAACACAGTATCAATTGTATTTAAAAACGGGCGTTCCGCAGTCAACGCTAAGCACAATTATGAAATGTTCCTACCCAAGTATGAAGCTTAGAATAATATACGAAATTTGTGATGGCTTGGAAATAAGCCTTGAGGACTTTTTCTCATCAAATATATTTAAACGCGAAAATATTGAGGAATGTTAAAGAGCAAAAATCCGCCCGAAGTAAGTCGGGCGGATAATTTTAGTTTTTGCAGGGAATCAAGGTAGTTTTAATTTAAGTGTTCACGCTAAAACACTTTGTCCCATAACAAAAGTCAACAATTATTTGTTATCCTTAATTGCAGCCTGTGAAGCAAGGCAAATATAAGGGGGTTTTGAATGAGGACTGTTGCATCCTCGTTCTCTTTCCTATGTAACGAGGAAATCTCCTCGATTTCCTCTAACTTGATAACGTTCTTCTTTTTCCGTCCCTCTACCGTGTATGTGGCTCTTGCCTTGGTGTTTCCACTCAAATTAACATACCAATGAAAAGAGGTGTCAGAAGTCGGTGTCACCATATATACAAACTTCTTGATTACATCGTGGTTAAGCGTTGCTTCGCTGAAATCTACGAGAGAATGTAATGTTGCGGTGATCTCTGTCAAGTTCAATG
>JAFWAC010000031.1 GCA_017507805.1 Clostridia bacterium | reverse complement strand
GTCCGCCGATTGCACTCCACATAGAAGGACGATAGTTTAAATCATAAGATACTATTGTTCCATATTTTTTAGCGGTTTTTACCGCTTCTAAAACCGTTTCACAGGATTGCTCTGAAAGAGCTGCATAAATACCGCCTGTATGCAACCAACGAACACCTAAGATACCAAAAATATACTCAAAATCAAAATCTTTTGCTGTCGCTTTTGAGATAGCAGTATTTGCTCTATCAGAACAACCTACTGCACCACGTATACCAAAACCACGTTCAGTAAAGTTAAGTCCATTACGACAAATACGACCAATACCATCCGTTTTCATCCATTTAATAAGAGATGTATCTACACCGCCTTGTTCAATAAAATCTTCCATTAAGAAGCCTACTTCATTTTCAGCAAAAGCAGTAATAACGGCAGTATTCATTTTAAAGCACTTATGAAGACCACGAATTACATTATATTCTCCGCCGCCTTCCCAAGCGCGAAATTGACGAGCAGTTCTGATTCTTCCTTCACCAGGATCCAACCGAAGCATAACTTCGCCTAAAGACACTACATCAAATTTACATTCTTCTTTTGGTCTCAAATTCAAGTTCATAACATTAACCTCACAATTCTTCTTTAACAATAGCGGTATGTGCTATATTAAATGATTAAGAATTTTCCATTTTTTCAAGAGCCTCTTTTACAAAAAAGCTACCACCGATTGCTGCAATCTTGTCAAAGGCTAAAAACTCATCAATATTGCCTCTATCTACTCCGCCTGTAGGTATAAACTTAATCTGCGGGAATGGTGCAGCTAATGCCTTTAATGCGTTAAGACCGCCGTAAACATTTGCGGGGAAAAATTTTACTGTGGTAATTCCAAGCTCTAAAGCCTGCATAATCTCAGTTGGTGTAACGCATCCGGGATAATAAGGAATATTTCTCTCATTACAAATATTTGCAACCGACACGGACAGACCAGGTGACACAATAAACTGAGCTCCTGCCTCTAAAGCATCTTCGCACTGTTTTGCATTAATAACAGTACCTGCGCCGATAGACATTTCAGGGTAATTCTTTACCGCATATTCAATAGCCTCTTTAGCACAAGCGGTACGGAAAGTAATCTCTGCACAGTTAATTCCATTATTTTTAAGTGCAGTTAAAATCTTATCTGTTTCGGATAATTCTTTTATAACTACAACAGGTATAAATTTTTCCATATTTATTCTCCTTTATAATGTTACACCATCTTTAAATATAGCAAGCTCGTGTTTGTCTAATTTTTCTGCCTTAACCTTTATTTCACCTGATGCAAGCTTTAAAACAAAGTCTATAAACTCATCTGTAAGCTCAGGCATAGTTTTATTTTCAAGCAAACCACCCGCATTAAAATCAATCCACATTTATTTCTTGTTTGCAAGGTTATTATAACTTTTTTACGATATATGTATTGCGAGTCAATGATGATGCGACAATGCAAATGAATTTAAACTGCGTAAATTTTCTTCTTTGAGCTATGACATTGTTTTAAGCATTTCTAATGTCACTTCGTATTTGCAAGGCTCATTTTGAATGAATTTTTTGTATTCCTCTTTCATATATTCACCCATCCGGAGCACCTCATTGCCTGCGCTTCCTGCGATGTGCGGTGTCAGAATGCAGTTTGGCAGAGTGTAAAACTCGCTGTCGCTTTCGGGCGGCTCGGGGGAGGTCACATCAAGCAGAGCCGTAAGATCGGGGCGGTTTTTAAGCACTTCAATCAAATCTTTTTCAACCACCTGAGCGCCGCGTCCCGTATTTATAAAGGTAGCAAAGGGGAGCATAGATTCAAACAATCTGCCGTAGAGCATACCTTTGGTCTGCTCGTTATTGGCAAGGTGATTGGATACCACCTGACACTCCTTGAAAAGCACCGGGAGACTAACCTTTTTTACACCAAGCTCTTTTGCTTTCTCGTCAGGCAAAAACGGGTCAAACACCAAGACCTCAAGGTTATATCTTTTAAGCATATCTATGACCAGCTTGCCGATCATACCTGCTCCGATGATTCCGATCTTCACATCATAGTTTCCGGGGTATGAGTGAAAGCATTGCGAAGCGGCTTTGCGGTCACCCGTTTTTGCAAGGCGGCTGCTACTGAAAAAGCCTTTGTTGGCTAAAACGATCTGCGCCACGGTATATTCGGCAACAGGTACGGCATTAGCCGCCCATGCGGAAAAGACCTTGATACCGCAGTTTAAAAAGGGGCGGGCAAAGGCCTGAACAGTACCGGCGCCATAAAACACGGCTTTCAGACTTGGCAAGCAGCGTTTTATTTCCTCTTCTGTAAAGGTGGGCATACCCCAAGTGGAAAAAATAAATTCGGTAGCCTTAAACTTTTCCGGATCGGACAGTATGTCATCCTTGGTGTATACAGTTTCATCGGTGGCATAAACATTTTTTACGGTTTCAGCTTTTGTGCACAAATATATCTTTTTCATTGTAAGATCTCCTTCAATGCCTCCGCTTCGGTTTTAAGGGTTTCTATTCTGTCGTCCGGCATAAATTCCAAAAGCAGATTTTTACTTTTATCAAAACAGCTCAAATAGTTTTTCCAAATATCCTTTGCAAACCGCAAAGGATATTTTTCTTTTTTATTCCAATTAAAAACGTGTATATTCACGGTGTAAGGTGAAAGCAAATTGGCATATAGGATGTTTTCTTCTTCACTTCTAAACTGATTCGGCTGCCAATACATCCGAAAATGCTTGGAATCTATTGCTTTCATCAGTTCCAATGCCGATTCTTTAGAGTTGGTATAGGTATTGTTGTGACACTCCATACAGAGGGTTACCCCTTCCGCTTCGGCAATTTCCATGGCCGTTTTACAAAGAGTGAAAAGCTTTCTCTTTTCGTTTTCTGTGTAATCTTCGCTGTTTTTATCACCGCACCACAGGCGTAGCACGTTTGTACCAAGCGTTTTGGCCGTAACGATGTACTTTTCAAGTTCATTTATAGGTGTGACACCGATCTTGAAATAGGTGCCGTAGGAGCAGCACTTAATACCGTACTGATTTTGCAGTACGGAAATTTCCTCAGCCCTTTCGGGAGGACAGTGGATGTCACTGCCCCACTCGATAACCTCCAGCCCTGCTGTTTTCATAGCGGCAAGTATCTCTTCCGGCGTGTTTTTTCTGAAAGATATGGAACACAATCCTAACTTAAAGCTCATTTACATCACCCATCTCAATATAAAGCTTATCTGTTTCAATTTTATATACACGGTAGCGGCCGTTGCGGTTGAAGAATACCCCGTAATCCTGCGACTCGCCCTCAAAGATGTATTTGCAAAAGCTGCCGTTATATTTTATAGCGATTTGACCGTCTGATACGCTGATATCGGTCTCCTGTGCTCCGTCAAACAAGAAGGCAGGCACTAAAATTCCATCGGCACCGCAAAACTCAATATCAACCCCTCTGTCAGACACGGCGTATTTCTCGGTAAACAGACATTCCCCGTTTAAAATACAATTAAAGGTTGCCGAGCATTGGTCGGCGCCTTCGTTTTTTGAAACTAAAACGTGTTTTACGCCGTCCTCAGCCGAGCAGATGATGCCGCCCTCGGTGTTTTTAAAGCAACAAATTGAAAGCGGATGCTTGTTTGGCGTTTCAAGCTTGTATTTGGTTTCCCCTGCGGGGAACGGCACCGAAAGACAGACCCTTGAATTGCAATCCTTCTTGTGAACACGCCCCAAGCCGTTGGCATCATAGGCGGTATCTGCATTGCAGTCAAATTCAAGAAAATAACCGCCTGCATTCATAAATACTTTATGAAAATCTTCGCCTGTTTCGGCAATATAACTGTCAAGATCAGAAGGTACAGCGGTCGGCTCAATGCTATCATCGGCCACAAGGTAAGCAAGATAGGCGTTGGATGCAACCGTTATCATATATTTATTAAAATATGCATAGTCTTCACACCCTAATTGCAGATCGGGATCAAAATGATTTTTGATATGGCTCATAGGCTTTTCCTGAAGCCACCGCATACAGGCTTCAGCCGCCTTTTTGGCCGCCGCTTTGAAGATACCTGCTTTGTCAAGGTCGCCTTTTCGTTTAAGAAGCGTTGCGCGAAGTTCGTAATAATTCGCCTGCATCATCTCGTTGTGAATACACTGATTGCTCCGTCCGCCAAAGGCAAGCTCACCCGTGACCGATTGCATTTTAAGGGTGAGGTCGTCCGAATCGTCCATCATCTTTTCGATTTTTTCGGCATACTTGCCGTCGTAACCCATAAAAAGCGATAATCCGATCAGATTTCTTGTAACTATATCATACACCATCGGCTGATGCGGTCCCGACAGACTATGATCTCGATACATTTCGTTTTCATCAAGACGAAGAAGCTGGGAGGGAAGCTGATGCTCAAGGAAGGCATCGGTGGGAATACCGCACAAAAGGCCTCTTGCCTGCTCGCTCAAAACACCAAAATACGCCCAGTTGTTGGGATGCTTAATGTCCTCTGACACTATGTCGGTATAGGTCGTTGAAATGTCCAATGCCTTTAATTTTTCCTTCCAAGCCTCTAATTGCTTACGGTCAATAACATCGGTCTTTTCAAGCTCCATTATGGCACAGCAGACCTCACGGACGGCAAAATTATTGCCGCCCTTTGATTTATTTTGCGGATGTGCAAACCCGTATAAACAAAGGTCGATGATCTCAATAAACTCTGCTTTAAGCTCAAGACGTCTGCCGTGCGCCATAAGTATACCGATGTTTGCACCCAATCTTGGAAAGCCGTGTTCGGTAAGACCGTTGCGTCTAACCTCGGCGATATATTCCCGAATCCGTTCTTCAGTATACGCCGATAAAGCTTTTTCCATTATATCAATATATATTGTTTTCATACTTTTCTCCTAATATATATTTTTGTTTTCTCGATAACCTCGCCATACGTTTTCAAAAAACGCATCCTCTCGAGGTATGGGTCGCACGTCTCTTGTGCTTGATGTGAACGCACCGTTTATATACTGAACCTCTTGCACCTTTTGAGGGTCGGTGTTCGGTTGCGACATTGCTGTAAGCACCGCACCCTGAGTTAAAAGCACGTCACGTGCAAACGGGTCGGTAGTACCTTTTAACTCGGCAAGTGTTATTTCAAGAGTTGCTTTGATTTTTCCTACATCACGCACTGCAGCAGCATTATCACTCATTCGACGCTGTGCGGCATTTATGCGCTCGGCAGTATCGTCTGAAAACGTTATTTCAATCTTATCAGCAAGTTCATAAAACAGCTTTTCATCAACAAGCTCGTTTGGGTGCTCGGAAATATACTGAGCCGCACGAAGAGAGCCGACCTGTCCTGCATTCAGCGCCGAGCCGCCCGGTCGGGCGATACCGTGGGTGCCCGCGCACTCACCCACCGCAAAAAGTCCTTTTATTGAGGTCTGCCACCACATATCTACCGCAATTCCGCCGTTGTTGTGCTGTGCACAAAGAGCAATGGGCAGATATTCGGTGTAAAGGTCAACACCTTTGCTTTTATAAAGCTCAATAGCAGGGGCATTCATTTTTTGAAGGCGCTCTATAGGCTTTCCAAAGGTTGCGCCTGCTTTGTTCAAATATTCAAATGCCTCATTCGAGAGTTTATTGAAGTCGATCGGGAAGGGATTTTTTGTAAAATCGAGATAGACCCTTCTGCCCCTTTCAACGCACTCACGGTAGACCAGCATATCGATCTGCGATGAGCCGTTTTCGGCTTTTTTGGGGTCAAACGGCCATTGATAGCCCTTAAGGAAAACGAGGGAAAGTCCTTCGTTTTTATCGGTAAAATAATCCCACAAAAAGTCGTGCTCATTGCCGTTTTCATCAATAGATACAAGCCTCGGTAACACCTGCATATAGGTGCCCGAAACGTTCCAACGGGGGTTAATTGAGGCAAGCCCATATTGCCAAAGGGCAAGATTCTGCATTTTGGCACCTGCTTCTATTGCAAGACCTGTGGAGCCGTGGTGACACTCGGGGTAAACGCTGTCGGCATAAATCCCTGCAGGTCCACCCGTTGCCATTATTATATCACGGCAACGAAAAGCCACCGTTTCGCCTTGGCTTTGGCAAAGCAGTCCGCATATCTTGTCATTGTGTTTTAAAAGTTTTACGGCGGTATGCCCGTCAAAAACCTTGATATTAAGGGCTTCGGCTTTGTTTTGCAAGGCCTCGGTCATATATTTTGAGGTTAAAGGGCCTGCTGAAGTAGCTCTTTCAAAGGGGTCGTGGTCGGTTTTGTAGCCGATATATTCACCATATCGGTTTACCGGAAAAGGTACGCCCAGCTCACACAAATTCAAAAAGCATCGCGCCGACAAAGTGGCCTCGCAAAGTGCGTTGTCGCCGTCTACCGAACCGCCGTCAAACAGGTTTTGCGCCATTTTGTGCACCGAGTCGGGGCTGTCTCCCGAAAGCCCTAATTTATAATAGGTCTGCTTATCGCTTCCTGTGTTTCTTGAGGTGCCGCAGTTTATTCCCTCGGTAACCATAGCAATGTTTACACCGAATTCTTTTAAGCGGCAAGCGGCGTTATAACCTGCCGCACCCGTTCCGATAACAATACAGTCGTAGGTATAGGTCTTCATCACAGTCTCCTTATATGGAATCCGCCGTCTACGTCGATGGACTGTCCCGTAACGTAGGGCAAAGAGCCGTTACAAAGGGTCCATACGGCGTTGGCGATATCCTCGGGCTGACCCCAACGCTTGATGGGTAACAGTCCGCCATCTATCAAAGCATCATACTTTGCTTTAACTTTATCGGTCATACCCGTAGCAATGATGCCGGGCCTTATCTCGTTTACCATTATGCCGTACTCCGCAAGACGGTCGGCGAAGAGTGTTGTTATCATAGTTACTCCTGCTTTACTTATACAGTATTCACCGCGAGAGGTACTGCTTGTATATCCCGACATGGAGGAAATATTTACAATGCTTCCCTCTTTGTTTTCTTTCATCCGATTTGCAACGAGTTGCGTTAGGAAAAGCGTACCCTTAGTATTGATGTTCATAACAAAATCGTAGCTTTCCTCGGTCATTTCGAGTATATCGGCTCTCACCTTAGGCGCTACCCCCGCAACATTTACGAGAATATCGATCTTACCGTATTTATCCATAGCGGTCTTAACATAGTTTTCTCGAGATTCCTTATCACTCAGGTCACCCTGAAAATATGTAAACTCGCCCTCTAATTCCTTAGGCATAGTAGGAGCAACATCCATGCCCACAACAGCCACGCCGTTTTTAAGTAAAATTTCCGCCGTTGCAATACCTATTCCGCCTGCAACACCTGTAACCAACGCTATTTTCATTTTGCTTGACCTCCGCATTGTTTTTTATAAATGGGTAAATATACGTCCTTATCTCTTATAACGCAACCGGGCGTACCGCCGGGTGTGCGCATTATTTCGGTACATTTGGAGCAACAAATGCAGATTTTATTCTTATCCATTGCACCGTTTTTTAAGATATCATTTGCGAAATCGGGATAGGCAAAAATCGTTCTGCCGAAGCCTGCAAAATCGAATTTATTTTCTTTTATAAACGCCGCCACAACATTGGGAGCAGCAACACCTAAATAGGAAACCGCCGAGCAGATAATTGCCATTTGAGGGTTCTTTTCTTTAAGCTCGGCCGTGCCATTAAGCACACGTGCAACACCTGTCAAAGGATGCTCGGGAGCCTCGTAACCGCCTTGTGCATACGGGCGGTTGACGTGAGGATTGAAATAGGGGTTGCCCATGGTGATATTGAGCAATCGGACACCGTATTTATAAAGCTCTTTTATAAGCCAATCGGGCTCGGTCAAGTCAAGCTCGAGGCTGCCGTCCTTCTTCACACCAAAGCCGTAAGGATAAGGGAAACCGTCGTAAACGTTGAGTCGGGATGACACCAAAAAGTCCTTTGAACAGTTTTCGATTGCTCCCATTATGCTTTCGCGCAGAAGTCGCGTTCTGTTTTCAAAGCTGCCGCCGTATCTGCCCTCGCGGTTATACGCTGACAAAAGCTCGGAATTAAGGTATCTGTGACAGCATTTGATGTCAACACCGTCAAAACCTGCTTTTTCAGCAAGTACTGCTCCGTTTACAAGTGCCTCAACCACACGACTCAAATATTCATCAGTTACAATTCTATCTTTAGATATAGGATGGTCCTTTTCAAAAATTGGATTATTATACGCAATAAGCGGTTCAGGAATACCATTAGGTTTTGAGTATCGGCCCGAATGTGTAGCCTGCATAATAACTACAGGTTCATATCCGTTTGTTTTTAATGCAGTTTCCTTTATATCTTCAACCTGTTTTTTAAAATCATCAAGGTTATTTTCAGTTATGTAAAGTTGGCGAGGATTTGCTCTGCCTTCTTCTAAAACGGCAGTAGCTTCAAACCAGATTATTCCTGCACCGCCTTTAGCAAAACGCTCATAGCGTCTTTTAGTAAGTGTATCAGGTGAGCCGTCAGCAGTGCCGTCACAACCTTCCATCGCCTGACAAGCAAGCCGATTAGCAATCATTTTGTTTCCAATTTTATAGCTTTCACCTAAAATTGAAATATCATTGCTAAAAGGCAAATCGGCATTTGTTTCTTTATTTTGAATATTAAATTCTTCTTGTGTTGTATATACTTTTTTAATCATATAATACCCTCCTATTGAAATTATATCAATACATTTCTAAAAAAGATATATAAATCAAGCAATTTCTTATGTAAATCTTGCAATTTTTTATTTCCTATAATATAATTATATTGAGGTGTTAAGAATGAACTCTTATGTCAAATCGGCGTTTTACTCTGAAGATATAAAAAAACAATCGTCTCACTATCACGACTGTCATCAAATAATTTATATAAAAGAAGGCAAAATAGAACTTAATATCAACGGAAATATAAAAACAGCACATACCGGCGACATAATAATTATAAGTCGTTTTGAAAACCACTCTATAAAAATTTTAAGTGATATATATAAGCGGCATGTTTTAAGAATATCTGCAAATCTTACTAATGATGATAAAGTATTTTCTATCTTTACAAACCGCCCACAGGAATTCAACAACATTATATTCTTAAATCAGAATAAAAACGATATCGAGAATATTTTAAATAGAATTATACATGAATATTCTTCTGAAAATAGTTTGACCGAAAAATTACAAAACCTTTTGATAAACGAGTTGTTAATTTATATCAGTCGTATGTTGCCGTACGAAGTAAGTGACTACAATTCTAAAGGATTTAATTTGGTACGTGACCTCAAAAACGAATTTGAAAGTTATTATTATAGGGAATTCAAATTAAACGATTTAGCGATAAAATATAATATAAGTGTTTCAACACTTACACATACTTTTAAAAAAATTGTCGGTGTTTCAGTTTATGAATACCTACTTTCCTGCAGAATGGCCGCCGCAAAAACATATCTTTCAAAAAGCGACCTTTCAATTGGTGAAATTGTGGAAAAATGCGGATTTACAGATAATAGTAATTTCAGCCGTTCTTTTAAAAAAACCAATAATTTAACTCCTATGGAATTTAGAAAAAAATACAAATGATTCAAATCTCTTTTAATCCTTATCTATCTTTAGCTCTGCTTCTAACAGCGTTTTTATCACTTCATTTCCTTCCTAATCTTTGTTTAATAGAGGTAGAAATTTTGCACCACTATTATGGTGAATTTTATAAAAGTTGCTATACATAAAAACTCCCTAAGTAAGATTTAAATTTCTCTTACTTAGAGAGTATTTTTACGACCACATAGATAGATTTAGAATTAACGGATTTAGTGGAGATAAGATAGTTAAAGAGTATTTTGTTTGTAGCGCAAACTGCTTGAAATGCCCTTAAATGCTTAGAAAAAAGTTATAGGTCGGGTTGTGGCACTGGAGACCACCGTTCCATCTACCCCTAAACACCTCTAAAACACCCGCTAAAATCCCATACAAATCCTTAAACGACCACATACAATCCCATAGTTGCGTTAAAAAGTTTCAGCACGGAAAATCCGTGCTGAATTTTTATGATGTTAATATTTATTAACACTTTTCTGTCGATATCTCTTCTTATAGGTTTCGACTATCTATAGTTGTGTTATCTTTATTTGAAATGCTTATGTTTCGTCCTAAATTCTGCCCTATTTTCTTAGCAGCACTTTTTTGCATTTCATCGGTTATATGAGTATAAATATTTAAAGCTGTTTCTGCTGAGTTATGCCCTATTATTGCAGATAATGTCTTTATATCCATACCGTTAGCAAGTGCGGTTGTTGCAAAGGTATGCCGTAGGTCGTGAAATCGTATATGCTTGCAATTTGCCTTTTTTAAGGTTCTGTCAAGTATATTTCTGATTGCTGATGGATTTCTTGGCATATCCTCTTTCACAGGTGACGGGAACAACCATTTAGAATCAACTGTTTTCTTATACTCTTTAAGTATATTTACAATGTCCATCGGAAGAATTATTGTCCTGATAGATGTCTTTGTTTTCGGCTCACTAATATGTATTTTTCCATTTAATAATACAACTTGTCGGGATATTTTAAGTACACCTGTTTTCATATTAAGGTCATCCCACTGTAAACCTAATATCTCACCTCTTCTCATTCCTGTGGAAAGTTCTAGAATAAATAACTCAAGGTATCCGTCATGCTTTGCCTGTATAATAAACCTTTGCATTTCCTCACGAGTTAAGACTTTCATTTCATTATATTTCTTTGGCGGTAATTTACAATCTATCGCAGGATTTGTCCGTATCAAGTTTTCTTCTACCGATTTATCTAAACACTTTCTACATAAGGTATGACAGGCTCTTACCATTCTGTCAGATAAACCTTGACCGTATATTTCTGTCCTGATTCGTCTACCACTTAATTTGAGTCTTGAATAAAATTGCTGTAAATCATTCTGTGTCAGTTTGTTTAGTTCTATTTTCCCTATTTCTGGGATTATGTGTTTGTATATAAGGCTTTCATAT
>JAFWAC010000030.1 GCA_017507805.1 Clostridia bacterium | reverse complement strand
CGTACCCGAAGTTGCAGGAGAACATGTACTTATCACCTTCTCACCAGCTACAGGTACTATCGATGCCGCTGACTGGGATGAAAATCCCGTTGACTTCATTGCCGCTGACGGTATATGGACCGTCGAGGATGAGGTGCCGGAAGTTGGTACTTTGACTGTATTAGATACAACCACTACAACTGGTTTTGCTTCAAAAGTTGAATTTGGTTATAACATTTATATGGAGTACTCAGGTGATACTTCTGCAATAATTGAACGTGGTTATATCGCACTTGATTCCACAAAATATGATGGTGAAAGTGCTATTACCCACGAGACTCCCGGCATTATTAAGGCTGCATTGTCTGGTTACGGTACATTTGTAGGTGCGACCATTTATGATATTCCTGTTAAGAACTTCAATGTAGATTATTATTTCATTCCTTATGTTTATGATGGTACAAATTATATTTATGGTGACCAGTTAGCCATGTCTTATGCTGATTACCTTGTAACAAGAACAACAGGTACTGCTGCCGTTAATATTCGTGCAAGAGCATATTTAGATATGTTATATGCTATAACCGGTGAATCTTTGTATGACGGAGCTGGTTTGGCGGAATTGCCTGATGCATCTGTTGTATACACAAAAACAACAGATGGTACAAATTATTCCAATCCCGGTGATGTACAATTAACAGCTACCACCGCTACTACCGGCTTTGCTTCAAAAGTTGAGTTCGGAATCAACTTTACCAATTTAGCTTACACCGGTGATACTTCAACGGTTACCGAGCGCGGTTATATTGCAATTGATTCCTCAAAATATGATGGCACAAGCGCTATTACTCATGAGACCGCTGGTGTTATCAAGGCTGCCTTAAATGGTTGGGGTACATCTATCGCTGCAACTATTTATGATATTCCTTTCAAGAATTTTGACACTGATTATATATTTGTTCCTTACATCTTAGATAATGGCGAATATGTTTACGGCGAATATGTTGAGATGAATTATGCTGATTACTTTATAGGCAGAATAAACGGCAGTAGAAGCAATGCTTCTCAGCAGCAAACCGTTCAAAAGTGTGTTACTTACCTTAACGCATACGAGGCTTTGACTGGTACTTCCATCCATACAGTAGGTTAATTATTGGAGATGTATATTTTTATTACATAATAAGAAGGTGAAATGAATGTTTTCTATGCCCGAAATCAAAAAGGTAGATTTTGCAGTTGTTGCTAATATCGCATCTGGTGAGGGAACCGGCGGTAACGTTAGCTCTGCTCCTGTTACAGGTGAATAATTTACCCTAAACAGTGGGTTGTCTGTAAAAGGGCAACCCATTTTTTAATGTTTGAAACTTTCTTGTCGTATGGAGGATAAAATCTTGATATATAATATTGCCGATGTGCTTGTTGGTATTAATCCTGATGAAAAAACAAAGAAAAGAGCAGAGAAATATCTTGCTGATAATTCCTCTGATGCAATAATTGACTTCCATATAGAACCTCGTCCTTACGAATATTATGCCTCACGAGATAGGATGGGTCTAAGCTTTAATGATTTCCAGCACCTTAATTGCGGAATAGAGTTTCATAAAAAACTTTTGGATTTTAATGGCATAATGTTGCACTCCTCTGCCGTTGTTGTGGATAACAAGGCATATTTGTTTTCGGCATTAAGCGGCACAGGAAAATCTACCCATACGGGAAAATGGTTAGAGCTTTTCGGTGATAAGGCATATATCTTAAACGATGACAAGCCTGCCATACGTATTCTTGATGACGGTATTTATGCCTACGGTACACCCTGGAGTGGTAAGCACGATATTTCCGTTAATAAAAAAGTGCCTTTACAGGGTATATGCTTTTTAAGCAGGGATACCGAAAATTGGATAAAGCCTGCAAACAAGGTGAGTGCAACAATTAAAATGTATGACGGCTCATTAAAAAAACTCACTCCTGAGCAGTTAAACAAGCAAATGAAATTAATCAACCAAATTGTCGAACGCATACCCGTTTATGAAATGGGTTGTACCCCTACAATTGAAGCGGCGCAAATGGCTTACGAGGTTATGAGCAAAGCGGAAATAAAATAATGTATGATAATTAATGTGCGCCTTTGGCGCAGATATAAAATAAACAGATAAACCGTTTTATATAAGTTGTAGTTTAGAGGTGTAAAAGGTTTGCTCAAACCTTGGCTCCCTCTGACGAGGGAGCTGTCACCGCAAGGTGACTAAGGGAGAGAAAAATAAGAATTTATCTACGGTTTCGCCCTTTCTCTCCCTCCGAGTTTGCTCCGCAAACCCACCTCCCTCATCAGAGGGAGGCAAGATTTCTGCTTTTTATTCACCCCGCTAAGCTATAATTCAATGAACAAACAAGAAAGGATTTTTTAATTATGAAGCGTAATGAAAACTTTATTATGCAGGAATTGGCAGGGCAATTTGTTTTAGTCCCTTTCGGTGAGCATGCTTTGGACTTTAACGGCATTGTCACCCTGAACGAAACCGCAAAGTTTTTGTGGGAAAGCTCTGCAGAGGAAATTAATCCCGAAAAATTAACTGCTGCATTAATCAAAAAATATTCGGTTGACGAAAAAACAGCAGAAACGGCTGTGAACGCCTTTATTGAGCAATTGAAAGAGGCCGGATGTATAGATGGCTGAAAATATATGCATGGAGGATATGTATCCTCTGATAGCCGAAATGCTTGACAAAAACGGTGAGGTAAGCTTTACGGTTTCGGGTGTAAGTATGCAACCGATGATATACAACCGCAGGGACACTGTCACGCTTGTCAAGCCGAGGTTACCGTTAAAAAAATACGATTTACCCTTTTATTTAATGGATGACGGTAAATTTATTTTGCACAGGGTAATAAAAATTCATCCGGACGGCACTTATGAATGCCGCGGTGACAACCGTTGGGAATCGGAGGACAACATACGCGATGACCAGATAATAGGTGTGGTAAAATCTTTTACACGAAACGGTAAAAAAACAGATGTTGACAAATCCATCGGATATTGGCTTTATACCCGCACATGGAAGTTTTTGCATCCCTTTAAGCGGCTATACAATCTACCCAAAAGGCTGAAAAAGCGAATGGAACACAGAAAAATGCGTTTGGCTGACAGTCGCAGAAATCGGCAGAAAATATATATAAAAACGGAGGCAGGCGTTATGAAAAAAATCGAATACCGTGAGGCTTCGGCTGCCGATATGAAGCAGATATATGCCCTTTCAAAAAAATTAGGTGAATATGAGGTGCAAAATTTCAATGCTATAACCACACCGGGCTGGGCTTCAAGCGAACAGGGACAGAGGTATTTCCAAAAAATCCGCAAGGAGCATTTCATGTGGGTGGCAAGCTGTGACGGCAAGGTTATTGCTTATTGCAGCGGCTCCATAAGGGAGAGTATATCCAGCAAATATCTGAACGGTGAGCTTATAAATCTTTACATAGATGACAGCTACCGCGGGATGGGAATTGGCAGCAAGCTGATTGAAATATTAAAGGATTACTGCCGTGTCAGGGGCTGCACCAAATTAAAGGTTGGCTTTATGAATGATAATGCCGCCGCCGAAGCGGTTTATTCCAAAAACGGATTTAAACCTTATACAAAAACTTATCTTTGCGATATTGAGGATTAACCCAATAACGTAAAGGTGAAATAAATCATTGCTTATGGCAGAGCAATGATACCAAGATATTTGAAATACAATCTTAAAAGCAAAACTCCTCAGCTTTATGGCTGAGGGGTTTTGCTTGCTAACCAATTTATTGAGGTTAAACAGAAATTCAACACACTTGATATATGCATCATATAGTCCACTAAAACAATGCTAATCCGGATGGTTTTAGGTACAGTTAGAAATATAAATTTCATCTTTTACCATCACTGTTCTCCTTTGCGGTGTTGATGGAGGAGATGAGCATTTTTCTTATTGAGCCGCAATCATGTAATATGGTTTTTGCAACATCATCGGAGATAATACCGGATTTTAAAGCAATTTCGATCCAATACTCGGTTTCATAACATTCTTTCAAACCAATCTGTAATTTGACAATAAAGTCGGAACGGCTGTGTGCATATTTTGCTTCGCGAATATTTGCACCAATACTTGTTCCACTTCGCTCAAGTTGATTTGCTAATGAATAATGCCCTTTTATGCTGTTGGTTAGTTTTAATATCTGTATTGCAAATTCTGTGGATAAATCCGCAAGTATATTTTCAGCCATTGAAATCACCTCTTTGAATACATTATATCATAGATTTTAATGATTTTCAATGAAATCGCGCAAGCGCGATGAAATCCGAGCAAGCACGGATGAAATCTGCTAACGCAGATGAAATTAAATCCGTCCTTCTCCCGATGAAGTCGGATTTCATCACGAAGTGATTTCATCCCACTAAGGTGGAATTTATCCCGTCCGTAAGGACGGATTTAGTTGAAAAGAAACACCTTTTGTCCGTAGACAAAAGGTGTTTCTTTTCTGGAGCAGGGTACGGGAGTCGAACCCGCCTCTGAGGCTTGGGAAGCGTCCATATTACCGATATACTAACCCTGCAAATAGCTTATTTAATTATAGTAGTGATGAATAGGTGATAAGGAAAGCTCCCCGTAATGCATATTACGGGGAGCTTTGGTGGAGCTTAGGGGATTCGAACCCCTGACCCCCACACTGCCAGTGTGGTGCGCTACCAACTGCGCTAAAACCCCGAACAAAATCATTTTACCATACCGCACCGCATATTGCAAGCTTTTTTTATTCTTTTATTGCAAAGTATTGATTTGTCGGGGGGATTTATAATTTGAGGTAAAAGGTAAGAGTGAAGAAGTAAGAAGTTTGGTGTTTGCTACGCAAACCGATATATATCGTGCCGCTTTGCGGCATACATTACTTATTACTTCATATAGTTTAGCGCACTAATTAAATTGACATTTTGTAGGGGACGATGCCCACATCGTCCCGCCAGAATTTGCAGAAACTAAACGGGACGATGTGGGCATCGTCCCCTACGAACAACCCCAATAAACTATAATTTATATGTGTTTACACCATCGGGGTATTGGGTTGCGATTTCGCAGAATAAAAAGGCGGAATGACCGCGGGGGCACCCCGCTAAACTATAATTTAGATGTATTTACACCATCGGGGTATTAGGTTAAGATTTTGCAGAATAAAAAGGCGGATTGACTGCCGCGGCACGCGGCAAACTATAATTTATCGGGGGTTAATGAATATGGTGTCAGCGGGGGAGTAAGTCGGCAAAAGCTGTTAAAGCAAAATGCAGACCAAGCCGTTACAGCCCTCGTTTATAACCCGTTCAACCGTTTCCTGAACACGCATCCGCGCATCCACAGGCATTCTCGCAAGCTTGGTGTGCAGTCCCTCATTGACAAGGTCGTGCAGAGATTTGCCGAAAATATTGGAGTCCCAAATCTTAACGGGGTCTTCCTCAAATCCGCTTAACAGGTACATAACCAAATCCTCCGATTGCTTTTCGCTTCCCACAATGGGGCTTACCTCGGTGGTTATGTTGGCTTTCATAAGGTGTATGGACGGGGCAGATGCCCTGAGACGCACGCCGTATCTGCCGCCCTGCTTGACGATTTCGGGCTCCTCGAGCTTAAGCTCCTCGGTATCGGGCATTATTATGCCGTAGCCGGTGGCTTCAACCTCGTCAAGCGCGCCCTTTACGCGCGAGTATGCCTTCTTTATTTCCGCCATTTCTTTTACCGTTTCCATAAGCTCCTGTTCGTCATTTATCAAAAGCCCTGTGGTTTCGGCAAGAATTTTATAAAAGAGGGATTGCTTTATTCCGAGCATAATCTCGGCGCTTCCTTTACCTAAGTCCACGCTTTCAACCGCAACGGCATCTACATTGGCACTGTCGGCAAAGGCATTCTCAAAACAGCTTATATCCCTTATATGGCAGACATTTTCGGCCGATTTTTTGATTGCGGCGGTGAGCTCCGACCTTAACCAATGGTCAAGCGGAAGTGAGTTTATCCAGCGCGGGAAGCAAATCCCTATTTCTTTGACCGGAAATTCAAACAGAATGCGCGAAAGAATTTGCTTTACGGTGTCCTCATCAAGCTCAAGGCAGTTTACCGGCAGCACCGGCACGGAATATTTATCGCTTAATTCCTCAGCCGTTTGTTTTGCCTCTGCAGAATCGGGATACATACAGTTAAGCAAAACCACAAAGGGCTTGTTTATAGCGCAAAGCTCACCGATGACGCGTTCCTCTGCCTCGGCATATTCCTCGCGGGGGATGTCGCTGATACTGCCGTCCGTGGTGATTACCAAGCCGATGGTGGAATGCTCGTTTATTACCTTGCGTGTCCCGATTTCTGCCGCCATATTAAAGGGAATCGGCTCCTCGTACCACGGTGTCATAACCATTCGCGGCTGGTCGCCCTCTATGTAGCCTAAAGCACTCGGCACGATATATCCCACGCAGTCGATAAGCCGCACATTCATTGAGGCGGAGCCGTCAATATCAATTCTCGCTCCCTTTTCGGGTATGAATTTCGGCTCGGTGGTCATTATTGTTCTGCCGGACGAGGATTGCGGAAGCTCATCGTTTGCGCGTTCCTTTAAATAATCCCCCGAAATGTTGGGCAGAACGAGCTTATCCATAAATTGCTTGATAAAGGTCGATTTTCCTGTTCTTACCGGCCCCACCACACCGATGTAAATATCGCCGCCGGTGCGCTCGGCAATATCCTTATATATGCTGGCGTTTGTCATAATTTTTCCTCCCACATTGCAAAAGAGTGTCTTTTTGTAAAATACTATGCGGGAGTGGACATATTTATTCCTGTTTGTATTTCTTTCGTTTTTTCTTGACTTTGGGTGTAGGTTGTGGTAGAATACATTGGATAGGAACAGGGTATACTTTTTTAGGAAAATGAAAGGCGGTTTATGATGAGGCTCACCCTTAAGAATATAAACTTTTTTGAACAAGGCGCTATCAAAAAGGGCGATTTTTCCTTTGAGTTAAACAGCCCTGTTGTTCCCTTTTTTTCTGACCGCGGCGGTCTTGTTTCCAATTTTAATAATTGTTTTGTCTTTCCGGCTTTTTGTGATGTTCATGTTCATCTTAGAGAGCCGGGTTTTTCATATAAAGAAACCATTGCAACCGGTACCGCCGCCGCCGCACGCGGGGGCTACAGCGCAGTTTTCTCGATGCCAAACCTCAACCCTGTGCCCGACACGGTTGCCGCCCTGGACGAGCAGCTCGGGATAATAAAGCGGGACGCGGTAATTAAGGTTTACCCCTATGCCTCAATAACGGTTGGGCAAAAGGGCGAAGTCCTTTCGGATTTTGAGGGACTTTGCGAAAATGCCGCCGCTTTTTCGGACGATGGCAGGGGCGTGCAGAGTGAGGAGCTGATGCGCAAGGCAATGCTTAAAGCCAAAGCGCTTAATAAAATTATCGTTGCTCACTGCGAGGATAACTCGCTGTTAAAGGGCGGCTACATTCACGATGGGGAATATGCGAGGCTTAACGGTCACCGCGGAATTTGCAGTGAAAGCGAGTGGCGCCCCATTGAGCGCGATTTGCGCCTTGCAGAGGAAACGGGCTGTCGCTACCATGTCTGCCACATTTCCTGCAAGGAAAGTGTTGAGCTTATCAGGCAGGCAAAGGCGCGGGGGGTTGATGTTACCTGCGAAACCGCACCCCACTATCTTATATATAACGATATGAATTTGCAGGAGGACGGAAGGTTTAAAATGAACCCACCCATCCGTTCTGAGGCTGACCGCCTTGCCCTTATCAAGGGTTTGCAGGACGGCACCATAGATATGATTGCTACCGACCATGCTCCCCACTCGGCAGAGGAAAAAGCTAAAGGCTTGGCAGGCAGTATGATGGGTGTTGTGGGGATTGAAACGGCGTTTTCCGCCCTTTATACCCATCTTGTTAAGAAAAACATCATAACCCTTGAGAAGCTTATTGAGGTTATGTCGATAAATCCGAGAAATCGCTTCGGTCTTGGGAATATTGATGATATATGTGTGTTTGATTTAGATACCGAATACACCGTAAACCCGAAAGAATTTCTTTCCAAAGGAAAAGCAACACCCTTTGAGGGTGAGCGCCTTTTCGGTGTATGCAGGCTGACGGTTTGCGATAACAAAATTGTATACACAGCAGTTGAATAATATCAGGAGGCTTTATCATGGCAAAAAGAACAGACATCAAGAAAATTTTAATCATCGGCTCAGGCCCTATTATAATCGGTCAGGCGGCTGAGTTTGACTATGCCGGCACACAGGCTTGCTTGGCACTTAAGGAGGAGGGCTACGAGGTTGTGCTTTGCAACTCCAACCCTGCTACCATTATGACCGACACTACTATTGCCGACAAGGTTTATATGGAGCCTCTCACCCTTGAATATATAGCTAAAATTTTAAGATACGAGCGCCCTGATGCCATTGTTCCCGGCATTGGCGGTCAGACTGGTCTTAACCTTGCAATGCAGCTTGAAAAGAAGGGTATTCTCAAAGAGTGCGGTGTTGAGCTTTTGGGCACCAGCAGTGAGAGTATTGAGCGCGCTGAGGACAGAGAGCTGTTTAAGGAGCTTTGCCAATCAATCGGTGAGCCGACTATCCCCTCCGAAATCACATACAGCATTGAGGAAGCCAAGGAAGCCGCTGAAAGAATCGGTTATCCCGTTGTTTTGCGCCCTGCCTTCACCTTGGGCGGTACAGGCGGCGGCTTTGCCTACAACGAGGAGGAGTTGATTGAGGTTGGTCTTAATGCCTTCAAGCTTTCCCCCGTTCATCAGGTGCTTATTGAAAAGAGTGTTAAGGGATACAAGGAAATCGAGTTTGAGGTTATGCGTGACTCTAACAACCACGCAATAACCATTTGCGGAATGGAAAACATTGACCCTGTCGGTGTTCACACGGGTGACTCGTTGGTTGTTGCTCCCATTATGACACTTAATGACCACGATTTGAAAATGCTTAATGACAGCGCAATCAAGATTATTAAGGAGCTTAAGATTGAGGGTGGCTGTAATGTTCAGTTTGCGCTCAACCCCAATTCAAGTGAATACTTCCTTATTGAAGTAAACCCAAGAGTTTCGCGCTCCTCTGCATTGGCTTCCAAGGCAAGCGGATACCCCATCGCCCGCGTTACCGCCAAAATCGCGGTGGGTATGGCGCTTGAGGATATTGTGATTGCCAACACAAATGCCGCTTTTGAGCCGAGACTTGACTATGTGGTTGCAAAGCTTCCGCGTTTCCCCTTTGATAAATTTGCGGCAGCCCCCAACACCCTTGGTACACAGATGAAGGCAACGGGTGAGGTTATGGGCATTGGCTCTACCATTGAGGAATGTCTGCTTAAATCGGTGCGCTCACTCGAAACAGGTGCATATCACTTCCACCTGCCTAAGTTTGACGGTAAGACCGAAGCCGAGCTTTTCGATTATATCAAAGAATTTAAGGACGATAACATTTTTGCAGTAGCTCAGCTTATGCGTCTTGGCGTTTCGGTTGAAAGACTGCACGATGCCACCAAGATAACGGCATATTTCCTTGAAGCTATTGAAAGAATGATTAAGCTTGAAAAGAAAATTGCCGAGAATATCGGGGATGTGAATGTTCTTAAAGAAGCAAAGGTAATGGGCTTTGGTGACAAATTCATTGCTAAGCTTTGGGGCAAGACCGAGCGCGAGGTGTTTGACACAAGAAAGGATAACAACATTTTCCCGATTTACAAAATGGTTGACACCTGCCACACCAATGCTTATATTCCTTATTTCTATTCATCATATCAGGGCGAAAATGCTTCTGTGCTTACCGACCGTAAGAAAATTGTAGTATTAGGTGCAGGTCCTATCCGTATCGGTCAGGGTGTTGAGTTTGACTATTCAACGGTACACGCCGTTACCACAATAAAGAAATCGGGCTATGAGGCTATTATCATAAACAACAACCCCGAAACCGTTTCGACCGACTATACCTGTTCGGACAAGCTTTATTTCGAGCCGCTTACTACCGAGGATGTTATGAACATCATCGAATTTGAGAAGCCGATTGGCGTTATCGCTTCCCTTGGCGGTCAGACTGCAATCAACCTTGCAGAGCCGCTTATGAAGCACGGTGTTAAGATTATCGGCACAGACTGTGACGCAATCGAGAGAGCCGAAAACCGCGACAGCTTCGAAAAGGTGCTTAAAGCCCTTAACATTCCCCAACCGCAGGGCAGTGCTGTTACAAATATTGAAGCAGGCGTTAAGGCGGCGGCTGAAATCGGTTACCCCGTGCTTGTGCGCCCCTCCTTCGTTTTGGGCGGCAGAGCAATGCAGATTGTGGCTGATGAGGCACAGCTTCGCCACTACCTTAAAACCGCCGTTGAAATTGATGAGGACAAGCCTGTTCTTGTTGATAAGTATATTCAGGGTAAAGAGGTTGAGGTTGACGCTATCTGTGACGGCAGAGATGTATTTGTTCCCGGTATTATGGAGCTTGTTGAGCGTACAGGTATCCACTCGGGCGACAGTATCAGTGTTTATCCTACCTTCAGCATTTCCGACCGCGTAAAGGGAATTATTCTGCAGTACGCTAAAAAATTAGGTCTTGGTATAGGAATTGTCGGTCTTTACAATATCCAATTCATTGTTGATGAAAATGACAATGTCTTTATAATCGAGGTCAATCCCCGTTCCTCAAGGACAGTGCCCTTCCTTTCAAAGGCTACAGGATACAGCCTTGCAGACATTGCAACCGAGGTAATCCTTGGCAAGAGCCTTAAGGAGCAGGGAATATTTGATGTTTATCCCGAGGAGAAAAAACGCTTCTATGTTAAGGTGCCTGTTTTCTCCTTCAACAAAATCAAGGGACTTGATGCATACCTCTCACCCGAAATGAAGTCCACAGGTGAAGCTATCGGTTATGACGACAAGCTCAACCGCGCACTTTACAAGGCTTTGCAGGCGGCAGGCTACACTCTCCAGAACTACGGTACGGTTTTAGCTACCATTGCCGATTGCGACAAGGACGAGGCTTTACCCCTTATCCGCCGTTTCTACAACCTTGGCTTCAACATTCAGGCAACTGCAGGTACTGCAGAATTTCTTAAGGCAAACGGCATCCGCACCCATGTCTTAAAGAAAATCGGTGATGGCAGCGAGGAAATCCCCGATGCCATCAGGCAGGGACACATTGCCTATATTATCAACACAAGGGATATTAATTCCTCCGGCCCTGTGACAGACGGCTACGAAATCCGCCGCAGTGCAACCGAGAACAATGTAACCCTCTTTACCTCGCTTGATACCGTTAAGGTGTTGCTTGATGTTTTGGACGAAACCACCATCACCATCTCTACAATTGATGCGTAAGTGTTTTAAATCTGCGGAATTACCGCCAATTTAAAACAGTGAATAGAGAATAGTGAATAGAGAAAAATTAATGTGTGCCGCTTACGGCACGAAATTATAAACGGTAGGCTTTGCCTCCCTTGCCTAAAGGGTGACTCCCCACAGTGTGGGGAGATGTCCGTAGGACAGAGGGGACGGCTCCCGTCAGGAGGGGGACCGCTTGCGGTGGAGGGATACTGCCGACACCTTAATTATTCACCATTCATCATTCATTTTTCATTATTCGTTTTTTCGTTGCAAATGAAGCAGTGAAAAACATAATAAGGGGAATGTGTAATGACACAAGGAATTTACAAGGTAAAATCAAATATTTGTATCGCCCCGAATGTCTTTAGAATGGAGCTTTTGGGGGATACCGAAGCCCTTACCCGACCGGGGCAGTTTATCAATATAAAAATTGACGGACTTTATCTCAGACGCCCCATTTCGGTTTGTGATTATTCGGACGGACTTATCACTATAATCTACAAGGTGGTAGGCGAGGGCACCGAAATATTAAGCCGCTGTGCTGAAAATGACGAGCTTGATGTTTTAGTCGGCTTGGGCAACGGCTTTGACACAGAAAAGCCTTCCGAAAAGCCCCTGCTTGTCGGCGGCGGTGTGGGTATTCCTCCACTTTACAAGCTCTGCCGCGAGCTTTTGGAACAGGGTAAGGCTGTTTCGGTTATTTTAGGCTTTAACACAAAGTCTGAAATCTTTTATGAAGCAGAATTTAAAGCCTTGGGCGCTGATGTTACCGTTACTACCGTTGACGGATCGTACGGTGTAAAGGGCTTTGTTACAACCGCTATGGCGGACACCGATTACGACTTTTTCTATACCTGCGGCCCCGAGCCGATGTTCAGAGCTATTGAGGGGGCTGTTGATGTAAGCGGTCAGTACAGCTTTGAGGAGCGTATGGGCTGCGGCTTTGGCGCCTGTATGGGCTGTAGCTGTAAAACAAAGTACGGCAACAAACGCATTTGCAAGGACGGGCCCGTTCTTGACAGGGAGGAAATAATATGGTAAACACAAAGGTTACTTTAAGCGGAATTGAAATTTCAAATCCCATTATCCCTGCAAGCGGCACCTTCGGCTTCGGCTATGAATTTGCCGAGCTGTATGACATTAATCTGTTGGGCACCTTTTCCTTCAAGGGCACCACAAAGGATCCGCGTTTCGGAAATCCCACACCGCGAATTGCCGAGACGGCAAGCGGTATGCTTAACTCTGTGGGACTTCAGAACCCGGGTGTTGAAAGGGTGATTTCCGAGGAATTGCCCAAGCTGAAAAAATGCTTTAAAAAGCTGGTAATGGCGAATGTAAGCGGCTTCGCGGTTGAGGATTATGCCTACACTTGCCGGATGCTTGACAGCGAGGAGCAAATCGGCTGGTTTGAGGTTAATATCTCCTGCCCGAATGTTCATGGCGGCGGTCTTGCTTTCGGTACAAGCGCAAAAAATGCCGAGGCTGTGACCAAAGCTGTAAAAAAGGTCACAAGCAAGCCTGTATTTATAAAGCTTTCCCCGAATGTTACCAATATTACCGAAATTGCCAAGGCATGTGAGGCGGCAGGTGCGGACGGTGTAAGCCTTATAAACACCCTTTTGGGAATGAGGATAGACCTTAAAACCAAAAAACCGATTTTGGCAAACAAAATGGGCGGTTTTTCAGGCCCTGCAATCAAGCCGGTGGCACTCAGAATGGTTTATCAGGTTTACGATGCGGTTAAAATCCCGATTATCGGAATGGGCGGTATCTCTACCGCCGAGGATGTTATCGAAATGATGCTTGCAGGTGCTACGGCAGTGCAAGTGGGCGCCGCAAATCTTGTAGACCCCTTTGCCTGCAAGACAATTATTGAGGATTTGCCCCGCGTAATGGAAAAATACAAAATAAATAATTTGACAGATATAATAGGAGGAGCGCACTAATGGGTAAGGATGTAATTATCGCCTGCGATTTTGCGAGCAAGGAACAGGTTTTGAGCTTTCTTGATAAATTTACAGGCAGAAAGCCCTTTGTTAAAATCGGAATGGAGCTTTTTTATGCCGAAGGCCCCGAAATTGTGAGAGAAATCAAGGCAAGGGGACACAAAATTTTCTTGGATTTAAAGCTTCACGATATTCCCAATACCGTTAAAAAATCAATGGCAGTGCTTTCCCGTCTTGATGTGGATATGACAAATCTCCACGCGGCAGGCACAATTTCTATGATGGAGGCGGCTTTGGATGGACTTACCCGTCCCGATGGTACAAGACCGTTGCTTATCGCCGTCACACAGCTCACCTCTACCGACCAGGAGAGAATGGAAAACGACCTGCTCATAAAAGAGCCTATCGACAAGGTGGTTATGCACTATGCCGGCAATGCCGCAAAGGCAGGGCTTGACGGTGTTGTTTGCTCTCCCTTAGAGGCAGGCAAAGTGCACGACACCTGCGGAAAAAGCTTCCTGACCGTAACCCCCGGTGTCCGCTTTGCAGACGGCGACATTGGCGACCAGAAGCGTGTTATGACACCTGCTGAGGCAAAGAAAATAAGCAGTGACTACATAGTTGTAGGCAGACCTATTACCGCCGCCGAGGACCCCGTTGCCGCCTATGAGCGTTGTGTTGCCGAGTTTGTGGACTGAGCAAAACGAAAGCTGTGAAAAAATGCGTTATATTATAGACCATGATTTGCATATTCATTCCAACCTTTCCTCCTGCTCAAACGACACTGAGCAAACCCCCGAAAACATTTTGAAATACGCAAAGGAAAACGGTTTAAAGCAAATTTGCCTTACAAATCATTTTTGGGATGAGAATGTTAAGGGTGAAAGCGGATGGTATGCTCCGCAGAATTTTAAGCATATTTCAAAGGCGAAGCCGTTGCCGCAGGCAGAGGGAATAGAATTTCTTTTCGGTGCAGAAACCGAGCTTAATCTCAATTTAACCGTGGGTATGGGAAAAGACCGCTATGATGAGTTTGATTTTTTCATAATTCCCACAACCCATCTGCATATGGTGAGCTATACCGAGCATGCGGTGAATTTGGAAACACCGCAAAAACGCGCCGAAGTATGGGTAAAACGGCTTGACGCTGTGCTTAATATGGATTTGCCGTTTCACAAAATCGGTATTGCACATTTGGCCTGCCCTCTTATAGCTCCCACACGCGAGCTTTATTTAGAAACCCTTAATGCCATTCCCGAAAGGGAAATGCTTGCCCTTTTTGCAGGCTGTGCCGAAAAGGGTGTCGGTATAGAGCTTAATTCCTATGATATGAAATATGAAGCTTCCGAGCAGGATACCGTTATGC
The DNA here is from genome assembly GCA_017507805.1 of Clostridia bacterium. Classification (GTDB taxonomy): domain Bacteria; phylum Bacillota; class Clostridia; order Oscillospirales; family Acutalibacteraceae; genus UBA737. The sequence continues at coordinate 6,921 of JAFWAC010000030.1, read as the reverse complement.
GTATGTTTTCTCTGGCTAAGGAGCAGGGCTGTAAGTTTTATCTGGGCAGTGACGCACACGCCCGACCAAACGGCAAAGAACTTTTAAAAAGATTTAATAATGCAATCGATTATTTAGGTCTTGAAGAAAACGATAAATTTATATTGAGGAGTAAGTAAAATGGAAGGCTACAAAAGAGAGTTTATTGAGTTTTTAGAGGGAGCAGGCGTTTTGAAGTTTGGCGATTTCACAGCTAAATCGGGCAGAAAAATCCCTTATTTTATCAACGCAGGCGATATTAAAACAGGCGACCAAATCAGAAGGCTCGGCGAATTTTATGCAAAGGCTTACTTTGAAAAGGTTGGCAACAAAAAAACCGTGCTTTACGGTCCGGCCTATAAAGGTATTCCGATTGCCGTGTCTGTTGCCGCGGCTCTTTCAAAGGAAGGTCTTGATGTTCCCTTCTTCTTTAACCGCAAGGAGGAAAAGGACCACGGAGAGGGCGGCGTTTTCGTTGGCTACAAGCCTCAGGCAGGCGAGGAAATCGTCATCGTTGAGGATGTAATAACCGCAGGCACCGCTATTAGAGAGAGTATGGCAATTCTTTCATCCCTTAAGGATACAAGGGTTGCCGCAACCTTTGTTATGGTTGACCGCAAGGAAAAGGGACAGACCGAAAAATCTGCAATGGCAGAGGTCGGTGAGGAATTCGGCTTCCCCGTTTATTCGGTTGTTGATGTTTACGATATTATCGAATATCTTGAGGAAAACCCCGCAAACAAAGAGAATGTTGACAGAATAAAGGCATATCTCGAAATAAACGGAGCAAAAAATTAATCTGTAATTCCAAACGGAAGGATTAGCTGTGTATGAGAAGTTTAATAGATATATTAGAGCTTTCTACCAAGGAGCTTGACCGTCTCTTGGCAACGGCGGACGATATTATCGAAAACCCCGAAAAATATGCCCACAAATGCGCGGGCAAAAAGCTTGCTACCCTGTTTTTTGAGCCTTCAACCAGAACAAGGCTCAGCTTTGAGGCGGCAATGTATGAGCTGGGTGGCATGTGCTTAGGCTTTTCGGAAGCGCAAAGCTCGTCAGCCGCAAAGGGTGAAAGCATTGCCGACACTGCAAAAACGGTTAGCTGCTATGCCGATATTATCGCTATGCGTCACCCTAAGGAGGGCGCACCCCTTGTGGCTTCAATGAATGCCTCGGTGCCCGTAATTAACGCAGGGGACGGCGGTCACAACCACCCCACACAGACCTTGGCAGATTTGCTCACAATCCACCGCGAAAAGGGGCATTTTGATAATCTCACCGTAGGGCTTTGCGGTGACCTTAAATTCGGCAGAACGGTACATTCGCTTATATCCGCGCTTAGCCGATACAAAAATATCAATTTTGTTTTCATCTCTCCCTCAGAGCTTAAAATCCCCGATTATGTTAAGGAATCGCTCAGAAAATCGGGCATACCCTTCACCGAAACCACCGATTTGGAGGCTGTGATATCCACCTTGGATATTCTTTATATGACAAGGGTTCAAAGGGAGCGCTTCTTCAACGAGGAGGATTATCTCCGCCTTAAGGACAGCTATATCCTCACCCCCGAAAAGCTTGAAACCGCAAAGGCGGATTTGAGTATTCTCCATCCGTTGCCCCGCGTTAATGAAATAAGCGTTGCTATAGATAACGACCCGCGGGCTTGCTACTTTAAGCAGGTGCTTTACGGCAAATATATGCGAATGGCTTTAATCCTGATGCTTCTGGAGGTAGAATAATGAATGTTGATTCGATAAAAAACGGTATAGTTATCGACCATATCACCGCCGGCAAGGGTATGCAGATTTATAACCTTTTGGGGCTTGACAGCCTTGAATGCTCGGTAGCGCTGATAAAAAATGCCCCCAGCCGCAAAATGGGCAAGAAGGACATTATAAAAATAGATGCCGATATTAAGGTTAATACCGATATAATCGGATATGTTGACCCCGATATAACGGTTAATATTATTGTGGACGGCAAAACGGTTGACAAAAAGACCATTGAGCTGCCCGAAAGGCTTACCAATGTGCTGACCTGCAAAAATCCGCGTTGCATTTCGGCAACCGAGCAGGAGCTTCCGCACATTTTCACCCTTGCAGATAAGGAAAGCCGCGTTTACCGCTGTCTTTACTGTGAAGCTAAGGCTTAATGCGCTCATAGAAAAAGTAGAAATAATATTTGTAGGGGCAGGCGTCCTCGCCTGCCCCTACGATATATCTTTTAATTTCTGGCTCTTTGTCAATAGTTGGGGTAAAGAGTTAAAATAGAAAAGATTTATGCAAGCAGTCGCCGTCAGGCGGCTGTTTGTTCTTTGTGCAGTTGTTGATGGGAAAATATATGTAAAATACGATTTCTGAATCTCTTGAAATTTTGGCAACCGTATGCATTTCGTTTTAAAGCTTTAATCTTGTTGTTGCAACCTTGGGCAAAATCCTTTCTTGTGGCAAGTAGGGCGACCTCTGTCACCCTACTTGCATTATACGGCCCTAATGTGTGGGTTGCGCCGTCACAAATAATAAATGGCTGTTCAGACAATATTGATGTCAAAGGTAAGTGTGGCATAATCCTGAAGCGGCGGATATATAGGAATGCCTGCATTCATCAGTGTAGCGCCGCTGACAGTTATATCCAACTGCTCAACGCGGTACAGCGCGTTTTCGGAAAGTCCGCAAAGCTTTAAGTGCAGTGGCTTGGGATTTGCGTGTGATACCGCAAAGGCAAACATTACATAGCTTTTGGATTTATCTGCAGAGACAATTTGCCATGAGCAGTTATTGCCCTCAAACGGACTGCGCAGGCGGTAGAAATCGCCCTGATTGATTAATGCCTCCAATTCGCGGTGTTTGCTTATCTGGGCGCGAATTTCTTGCTTTTCATCATCTGACAGGAATTTAACATTAAGCTCATAACCGAAGCTGCACACCTGCGCTACATCCCCTCTGGTCATAAATGGCGTGGTTCTTCCGGTTTGATGGTTGGGGCAGGCAGAGACATGCGCAGTCATACTGCTACAAGGATAAACAAGGCTTGTGCCATACTGAATTTTTAATCTGTCTATGGCATCGGAGTTATCGCTTGTCCATATTTGGGGCATATAATAAAGTATTCCGAAATCAAATCTTCCGCCGCCGCCTGAGCAGCCCTCGAAAAATATGTCTGGATGGCTTTGTGTGAGGCGGGAGATAAGCTGATAAACACCTAATATATATCGGTGGTAAAATTCGCCCTGAGAAGCCTTGTCAAGCGAGAGGGAGCCTGCATCGGCAATGTGGCGGTTCATATCCCATTTGATGTAGGATATATCATTGCTTTCAAGTATTTTATGCATCTGCTCATAAATATTATCAATCACTTCCCGGCGACTGAAATCAAGGGTTAGCTGATTGCGGGATTCCAAAGGCTCAAAGGAGCTGTTATGTATACACCAATCGGGATGCATTTCATACAACCGACTTTTGCGGCAAATCATTTCGGGCTCAAACCAAAGACCGAATTTCATTCCGTTTTTATGGCAGGCTTCAATTATTCTGTCAAAACCGTTCGGGAATTTTTCCCTATTTATAAACCAATCTCCCAAGGAGGAGTTGTCTTCATATCTTTGACCGAACCAACCGTCATCCATAACAACGGTATCAATCCCCATGCCGGAGCAGCTTTCGATGAAATCAAGGAATTTTTCCTCATCCAGACTAAAATACATAGCTTCCCAGCAATTGATTACAATCGGATGCTTTAACTGCTTATTTGCACATTTTCCCAAATGATTGCGGCAGACATTGTGAAGGTTTTGTGACATACCGTTTAAGCCATCGGCAGAATATGTCATAATAGCCTCGGGGGTATCAAAGCTTTCGCCGGACTTTAAATTCCAACTGAAGGTGTCGGGGTTTATACCTATTTGCAGCTGGAGGACATCAAAATGGTCTGCTTCTGCACTGATTTGAAAATTTCCGCTGTAAATAAGGGAAAAACCGTAGGCATCGCCGTTGTGCTCATCGGTATTTTTGGAGGTAAGAGCTACAAACGGATTGTATTGATGGCTTGATGCTCCGCGACAACTGTCTATAACGAATTTTCCGTGCGGCAGGGCAAAGCGCTCAAGCTGTCTTTCCCTTGCCCAGGAACCGGGCAGGGTTATCACATCAAAATCTCTATGCTCGAAGTGGAGCGTGGCGCTGAATGCCTTTTCAATGCGCAGGTCATATTCTGAGATATTTTTCACTGTGTGCCGCCTTGAGATAATATTCTCCTGTTCAAAAACGCTGTAGAAAACGGTAACCTCATATTCGTTTCTGATATCCCTCAAAACAACCTCAAGGGTTTGAACACCGTCAACCTCTGCATCAAGGCTCGGCATATCAGTAAGCTTCGGTTTTCCGGATATTATTCTGTGCGAGGAATAAAAGAGATCATTAACCTGAGTGCCTTCTTTTCCTATTACCTCAACGGTAGGAGTGCGGTAAACACCTCTGCCAAAGGTTGAGCATTCGTGAAGCAGGCTTTCAACCGAAGCTTCCTTTCCGTCAATAACGGTTTTGGGACCGAATGAACGAAAGCCCAAAAAATTGTAAAAGGATATATCCTCCACAGGAATTTTTTTACCGTAATAGCAATGAGAAAGAACCCCGTTTGATAGAAGTTTCATTATATATGAGGTTTTTTCGGTTTGCAGATAAAATGTATTATTTTCAAAATAAATCATAAGCTACCTCGCTGTGTGTTGTTATGTCATAATTTTATCGTTTTAAAAAAGGTTTGTCAACAACTATTATTTCTTAAAAGGCAAAAAAGCTTTTTCTTGTTTTGAATATAACATATTTTTTTGACAGGTATCAACAGCGCCGGATGATTTCCGCAAAGGAGGTAAAAAACTGTTAAATTACAGTGCTAAAAAAGTAAAAATATATAGCAAAACGCAGCTTCCCGGGTATGATGGCAAAGTCTGCTCGGGGAGCCGCGTTTTAATATAGAAACAAATGATTTTTTATCCTACCGCGTTATTAGAGCCAACGGTTATTGTTGTGGAATAATATCTGCCGTTGCGGTAAAGCTTAACCGTAACAGCGGCGCCGGGTGTAGCATTGCTCATAAGCTGTTCAAGCACGGTATATTCGGTGATTTCGGTACCATTAAACTCGGTTATAATATCACCGCGCTCAATGCCTGCGTTATATGCGGGACTGCCGTCTGCAACGCCCGAAACCACTGCGCCGCTTGGGAAGCCGTAATACTGCAATACCCTTTTTGTGTACTTTTCGCTTATTGAAATTCCGATATAAGGCTCGGGAGAGTTTTGCTTTTCGATTATGTTTTCGCAAATCTCAACCACAGCATTTGAGGGAATTGCAAAGCCCATACCCTCATATTCCTCCGAAACAATCTTGGAGCTGTTAATTCCCACAAGCTGTCCCTTTGTGTTGACAAGAGCACCGCCCGAATTTCCGGGGTTGATGGCAGCGTCCGTCTGAATAAGCTCTATTCCCGAGTCGGACGAAACCACACGGTTAAGACCGCTTATAACACCGTAGGTCACGCTGTCCATAAACTCAAGACCGCCGGGGTTTCCGATGGTTATTACGTATTGACCCACCTTAACCTTAGACGAATCTGCGATTTCAACAGCAGTAAGACCTGTTACATTAATTTTAATTACAGCCAAATCGGCAGAAATATTATAACCCACAACGGTAGCCTCATAAGATTTAGAACCTGCTGTATCCAAAAACACTTCAATTTTACTGTTTGAGCTGTTGGTTGCGGCATCGGCGATAACATGATAATTGGTGATAATATATCCGTCTGACGAATATATAACACCGCTGCCCTCTCCGGTGGATTCACTGCTGCCGCCAAAAAAGCTTTTGACCGATGTGGTGGTTCTGATTCCTATAACACTTGGTGTCACCTTTTCTGCCACAGCCTCTACCACCGATTCGGCGGTTTTATCTATATTGATATTCACCTGATTTCCGGTTGTGCTTGGTGTCTCTATAACGGTTGGAGCTTCCTCATTTACAAAGCGCATTGCCGCAATACCGCTGACAGCGCCTATCACTGCGGCCAAAAGCGCCGAGGCAATTACCACACCTGCACCGTAGCGACCCTTGGGTTTATTGTTCCTTACGGGCGGCGGATTGAAGGGAGGGCGGTATCCGTAATTATCACCGGAGTAATAATCGGTTGTCGGCGGTGTACTGTTATCGGTTTGTTCCTGCTCGGACTTCGGCGGCTGCTCCTCGGTTTGGGAAGGCAGAGCCTCGTCCTGGATTATTTCACTTTTGGATTTTGTGTAAAAGCCGCCCTCGGGCGTAACGGTATACCCGCTTTCTTGGGGGGTATCGTTTTCTTTGCCCGATGCAGTTTCGACAGAATCAAAGCCTTCAAGACTGCCTGTGTTTTGATTGTTTATATTATCGTTAAGATTATCCATAATTTATCCTCCTGCGTATTAGGATAATTTGCTCTGCTCTAAGCATAAAACTATTTTATGGCATTTGTTATTCAAATATGTGAATTTTCGGTAAACAAATGTGATACTTTGGAAAGACAACAGCTTTGTTTTTGCCGTCTGAGCATAAAAATCATTACAAAATATATTTTACGATAATATCCCTTTTTTTGCAAGGATAAACTTTTAAGAAGCTTATGTCAGAAAATTTACCGTTTTTATTAAAAAAATGTTGACAAAATCGTTTTTGGGGTATATAATAACTCTTGCTGTATGGTGGATGTAGCTTAGTCGGTTAAAGCGCCAGTTTGTGGCACTGGAGACCGTGGGTTCGAGTCCCATCTTCCACCCCACAAAAAAGGCTTTGGCGAAAACTCGTCCAAAGCCTTTATATAAATTAAATACCAATTCACATTGGGGTGTCGTCAAGCGGTAAGACACAGCACTTT
>JAFWAC010000007.1 GCA_017507805.1 Clostridia bacterium | reverse complement strand
AGGAGAAGGTGCTCCTTGGTCTGAGCCATAGGACCAGCGGTAGAAGCGATAACGAGGATAGCACCGTCCATCTGAGCAGCACCGGTGATCATGTTCTTAACATAGTCAGCGTGTCCGGGGCAGTCAACGTGAGCATAGTGACGATTGTCAGTCTCATACTCAACGTGTGCGGTGTTGATTGTGATACCACGCTCTCTCTCTTCGGGAGCCTTATCGATGTTTGAATAATCCTCGAATGAAGCCTGTCCCTTAAGGGAAAGATACTTTGTGATAGCTGCGGTTAATGTGGTCTTACCATGGTCAACGTGACCGATGGTACCAATGTTTACGTGGGGCTTATTTCTTTCAAATGCTACCTTTGCCATTGTGAATTTCCTCCTAAGAAATTATTTTGTTTAAAGTTTAAATATAGTTTACCAAAAATCGTGGTAAATTTCAAGTATTATTTGCGATTATTTAGCGCAAAATTAATCTTTTTTGCTTCTTGCGCTGATAATCTTCTCAGAAATGCTCTTGGGCACTTCCTTGTAGCCGTCCGGCTCCATTACATACTGACCGCGTCCCTGTGTTTTGGAACGAAGGTCGGTAGCATAACCGAACATATCGCCGAGAGGTACTCTTGCGTTAATCTGCTTAACGCCTGCGCGGTCCTCAAAGCCCTGAATTTCGCCACGGCGAGAGTTAAGGTCTCCGATAACATCGCCCATATAGTCCTCAGGAACGATAACAGTTACCTTCATAATAGGCTCTAAGAGAACGGGGTCCGCGATACGGCATGCCTCTTTGAAAGCCATTGAACCGGCAATCTTAAATGCCATTTCAGAGGAGTCAACCTCGTGGTAAGAACCGTCATAAAGTGTAACTTTAACATCAACTACAGGGTAGTTAGCAAGCACACCTGCCTGCAAAGCACCCTTGATACCTGCGTCAACAGCGGGGATAAATTCCTTCGGAACGGTACCGCCGGTAACAGCATTGATGAACTCGTAGCCTTTACCGGTTTCGTTAGGCTCAACAATGATCTTAACATGACCGTACTGACCGGAACCACCGGACTGACGCTTGTACTTGGTTTCATGGTCAACCTTCTTGCGGATGCTCTCTTTGTAAGCAACCTGAGGTGCACCAACATTTGCTTCAACCTTAAATTCGCGAAGCAAACGGTCAACGATGATTTCAAGGTGAAGCTCACCCATACCGGCGATGATGGTCTGACCGGTTTCCTCATCGGTGTAAGCCTTGAAGGTGGGGTCCTCTTCAGCAAGCTTTGCAAGAGCGAGACCCATCTTTTCCTGACCTGCTTTGGTCTTAGGCTCGATAGCAACACGGATAACCGGCTCAGGGAAGTTCATTGATTCAAGAATGATAGGATTCTTTTCATCGCAGAGAGTGTCACCTGTTGTGGTGTTCTTAAGACCAACTGCTGCGGCAATATCACCTGAATAGCAGGTCTCAATATCCTCACGGTGGTTAGCGTGCATCTGCAAAATACGGCCCATTCTTTCCTTGTTCTGCTTAACCGAGTTGTAAACGCCGGAGCCGGAGTCTACGCTACCCGAATAAACACGGAAGAAGCATATCTTACCAACAAAGGGGTCGGTAGCAATCTTAAAGGCAAGAGCCGAGAAGGGCTCAGAGTCAGAAGAATGTCTAACCTCTTCCTCATCGGTATCAGGGTTGACACCCTTGATAGCCTCAATGTCGGTAGGAGCAGGCATATAATCAACAACGGCATCCAATAAAGGCTGAACGCCCTTGTTTCTGTAGGATGTTCCGCAGCAGATCGGAACCATATCGTTAGCGATGGTGGATTTACGGATAATAACCTTCATCTGCTCAACAGTGGGCTCCTCACCCTCGAAGTATTTCTCCATAAGCTCCTCATCCTGCTCAACGATGTGCTCGATAAGCTCGGTGCGGTACTTGTTTGCAAGCTCAAGCATATCCTCAGGGATATCCTCTTCTCTTACATCCTTACCAAGGTCATCATAATAAACGATAGCCTTCATCTTAAGCAAATCGATGATGCCCTTGAAGGTGTCTTCAGCGCCGATAGGCAACTGAATCGGAACTGCATTGCAGTTGAAACGGTCCTTGATCATATCAAGAACGCGATAGAAATCGGCACCCATAATGTCCATTTTATTAACATAGATCATACGGGGTACACGGTATTCGTCAGCCTGACGCCAAACGGTTTCAGACTGAGGTTCAACACCGCCCTTTGCGCAGAGAACGGTTACAGAACCGTCAAGCACGCGGAGTGAACGCTGAACTTCAACTGTAAAGTCAACGTGTCCGGGGGTGTCGATAATATTGATACGATGGTCATTCCAGAAGCAGGTGGTAGCGGCAGAGGTAATGGTAATACCTCTCTCTTGCTCCTGCTCCATCCAGTCCATAGTTGACGCGCCGTCATGAGTTTCACCTAATTTACGGTTGATACCGGTGTAAAAAAGGATACGCTCGGTGGTGGTAGTTTTACCGGCGTCAATATGTGCCATTATACCAATATTTCTTGTCATTTCAAGAGATACCTTTCTTGGCATATAAACCTCCAATCCGCATTAAAGCGGTAAACAGTAATATTTGTTTTAAACTACCATCTGTAATGTGCAAAAGCTCTGTTTGCTTCTGCCATCTTGTGTGTATCTTCACGCTTCTTAGCAGCGCCGCCGATACCGTTGACAGCATCCATAATTTCACCTGCAAGACGCTCCTTCATTGTTCTTTCGGAACGGTTGCGGCTGTATGTTGTCAACCAACGCAGACCGAGAGTCTGCTTTCTTTCGGGACGAACCTCAAAGGGTACCTGGTAGGTTGCACCGCCCTTACGAACAGCCTTAACCTCAAGCTGGGGCATAACATTCTCCATAGCCTGTTCAAATACCTCAATAGGGTCCTTACCTGTTTTTTCACTGATGATGTCGAATGCACCGTAAACAATTTTCTGAGCAACACCTTTCTTACCGTCAAGCATGATGTTGTTGATAAGACGGGTAACTATCTTTGAATTGTACATAGGATCCGGCAATACATCGCGTTTAGCAATAACGCCTCTTCTTGGCACTTTGCTTCCCTCCTTCATAATGATGATATCATAGGTACTCGAGTAACTTCCCCGTGGCACCAAGCATCGGCTACATATATATATAAAGCCGCTGCTTGTTCTGCAGCAGAGATTATTTCTCAAAAAATTACTTTGCACCCGGTTTCGGACGCTTCGCACCGTATTTTGAACGGCCCTGCATCCTCTTGGCAACGCCCTGTGTATCAAGGGTTCCTCTGATGATGTGATAACGCACACCGGGGAGATCCTTAACACGTCCGCCACGAATAAGAACCACACTGTGCTCCTGCAGGTTGTGACCTATACCCGGAATGTAAGCAGATACTTCGATTCCGTTGGAAAGACGAACTCTGGCAATTTTACGGAGAGCTGAGTTAGGCTTCTTAGGTGTGGAAGTTTTAACGGCTGTGCAAACGCCGCGCTTCTGAGGAGAATCATTGTCTGTGGGCTGACGCTTCATAGAGTTATAACCCTTATTCAAAGCAGGAGCCTTAGCCTTTTTCTCAACAGTTTCACGACCGCTGCGAACCAATTGGTTAAAAGTAGGCACTCTTACACCTCCCTTAAATTTTCTCACACACCGAATACGCATAATTCGGCATGCTAAAACAGTTTACCACAACAATGCAAATATGTCAACTTTTTTTTAGTGTTACAGCATGATTTTTGCGATTTTTGCAATTATTGCTTTTTTAATTGACTTTAGGTATGGTTTGAATTATAATAAAAATATCTATAATTTAATTAATTAAAGCGGCAAATTGCTTAAATTTCGGAATGAGGCGAAAAAAATGCGTTTTTATGAAAATCCCCAAAAAACACAGGAAAACAGATTGGCTCCGCGTTGCTATTATATACCTGAAGGGAAGTCACAGTATCAACTGTTAAACGGAACCTGGAGGTTTAAATATTATTCTCGCGACATAGATGTCCAAACCGATATAACCGATTGGGACACTATACCCGTGCCCTCCTGCTGGCAGCTGCACGGTTATGAAAACCCTAACTATACCAATATAAACTATCCTTACCCTTGCGATCCCCCGTATGTTCCAGATGAAAATCCCTGCGGTGTTTATGAAAGGAATTTTGTAATCGAGAAAAAGTGGGGCAAGGTCTATTTCGTGCTTGAGGGTGTTTCGTCTCAGGCAAAGGTGTTTGTCAACGGTCAGTATGTAGGCTTCACACAGGGCAGTCATCTGCAGGCGGAGTTTGATATTACGGATTTTGCCGTTGAGGGCGAAAACACCGTAAGGGTTGATGTACTCAAATGGTGCTGTGGCAGCTACCTTGAGGATCAGGATTTTTTCCGCTTTAACGGTATTTTCAGAGATACATATATTTTGCAAAGACCTGAAAACCATGTCTGTGATGTAGATGTAAGGGCAGAAAACGGTATTATTACCGTTATTGCCGACAAGCCTGCCAAAATAGAGCTTTATGATGCGGAGGGTAATCCCCTTGGCATATCAGAAAATGCTGAAAATGCTGAATTTTGTGTAGAAAGCCCTGTTTTCTGGAACGCTGAAAAGCCTTATCTTTATACCGTTAAAATTGAGCGCAAGGGCGAAATAATCACCCAAAAAACAGCCTTCCGCACAATCGAGGTTTCACCTAAGGGTGAGCTTCTTATAAACGGAGTTTCGGTTATTCTTCACGGTGTAAATCACCACGATACGAGCAAATTTCGCGGCTGGTGTCAGTCTGACGAGGAGCTTCGCCAGGATTTGGAACTGATGAAGGAGCTTAATATTAACTGTATCAGAACCTCTCATTATCCGCCAACACCTAAATTTTTGGATATGTGCGATGAAATAGGTTTCTATGTGGTGCTTGAAACAGATATTGAGTTACACGGCTTCACAAGAAGGAATGCCAATTGCGGTTATGGATACGATGTTGATGACCATTTTTGGATTTGTCAGCAAAAAGAGTGGGAAGCGGAGTTTGTTAACCGTATGCAAAGGGCGGCACTGCTTAATAAAAACCATGTGTCGATTATTATGTGGTCAACCGGAAACGAAAGCGGTCACGGTCAAAACCACAAGGAAATGATAAAGTGGCTCAGAACCCTTAATGACAGCAGGCTTGTTCACTGTGAGGATGCCTCAAGAGCAGGGGATAATTCTAATGTGGACGTGGTTTCCCATATGTATCCGCCACTTAATGATGTGATTGCTTACGGTGAGAACGAGGCCAACACAAAGCCGTATTTTCTTTGCGAATATTCCCATGCTATGGGTAACGGTCCCGGAGACGTTTATTACTACAACGAGGCATTCAATAAGTACGCTAACCTTATAGGCGGTTGTATCTGGGAGTGGGCTGACCATGTTGTGACTGTTGACGGTGTCCAGAAATACGGTGGTGATTTCGAGGGCGAGCTTACTCATGACGGTAACTTCTGCTGTGACGGTATGGTTTTTGCAGACCGTAGTATCAAAGCGGGTACACTTGAAATAAAGGCATCATATCAGCCGATGTATACAGAATTTAAAGACGGTATACTTACGGTTGTCAATCGCTATGATTTCACCGATTTTGAAGGATTTACATTTGAATACACGATAGAGGCTGACGGTGTGGAGATTTCGAAAACTGTGAAGCAGCTTTCTTTGGCACCACATGCAAAAACGACTCTTGAAATTGATACCCCCAAGCTTTCCTGTGAGTATGGCTTGTATCTCAATTGCCGCCTTTTGAAGGACGGCTTTGAGATTGCTCATACTCAGCATGAGCTTGAAGGTGAGCTTGCAAGCCTGCCGACTTCAAAGTCTGCACCCGATTTTTGTGAAGACGATAAGAACATATATATAAAGAGTGAGGACTTTGAATACACCTTCTCTAAGCTTTACGGCAATTTTGTAAGCCTTAAGGTAAATGGTGAGGAGCAGTTAGCTGAAAAAATTTCACTTACCGCTTGGCGCGCCCCCACCGATAATGACCGAAATATAAAAACGAAATGGGGCAATTATAACATTTGGGAGGGCGAGAATTTAGATTGTCTTTTCTCCAAGGTTTACGACTGTGAGCTTGAAAACGGTGTTATAACCGTGAACGGCTCATTGGCGGGTGTTTCACGCATCCCCTTCCTGCGGTACACACTCACTGTTAAGATTTCGGGTGACGGAAAAATTGATTTCTCTTTCGGCGGCAATGTGCGCGAGAGGGTAATCTGGCTTCCCAGACTTGGCTTCGAATTTGAAATGTCGGGCAACGGCAGGCAATTCAGTTATTTCGGTAATGGCCCGTTCGAGAGCTATTGCGATATGTGCCATGCAGGCAAAATCGGTCTTTTCCATAGCGATGCCGATAAGGAATATGTTAATTATGTAGTGCCTCAGGAGCATGGAAACCATACTGCCGTTAAAATGCTTCAGATAGGCAAGCTTAAATTTGTAAGCAACAAGGCATTTGACTGTAATGTTTCAAATTACAGCTCTAAAGCCCTTACAAAGGCAATGCATACGAACGAGCTTGCCTTGGACGGTAATACTCATATAAGAATAGATTATAAAAATTCGGGGCTTGGCTCTAATTCCTGCGGTCATCTTCCGGCGGACTGCTATAAGCTGTGTGAAAAGGAAATAAGCTTTAGCTTTTCAATTGTTTTGTAGGAGTTTTAAATGAGGATTGTAATAAAATTAGGAACATCTACATTAGCTCACAAAACGGGGAGAATAAACATTCTCCGCGTTGAGGAGCTTTGCAAGGTTATGAGCGACCTTAAAAATGCCGGTCATGAAATTATTTTGGTGTCATCCGGTGCAATAGGAATGGGTGTCGGCAAGCTTTCACTGCAGGGCAGACCTACCGATATTCCTACTAAGCAGGCTGCCGCGGCTGTCGGTCAGTGCGAGCTTATGTATATTTACGATAAGCTTTTTTCGGAGTACAACCACACTGTTGCACAGATACTTATAACTGATGACGATATTGCCAATACTGACCGCCGTCAGAATTTTGAAAACACAATGCGCCGCCTTTTGGAGCTTGGTGTTATTCCTATCCTCAACGAGAACGATTCGATTGCCACCAACGAAATAGTAATAGGTGATAACGATACCTTGGGTGCAATAGTGGCAACCACCGTTCAGGCAGATTTGTTGATTATTCTGTCTGATATAAACGGTCTTTACACTGCTGACCCTCATAAAAATCCTGGTGCGGTTTTGCTTGACCGCGTGGAAAAAATCACCCCTGAAATTGAACAAATGACGGGTGGTGCAGGCAGTGCTTTGGGCACAGGCGGTATGGCTACCAAGCTTAAGGCGGCGAAAATTGCGGTTGCGGCAGGCACCGATATGGTAATTGCTAACGGCAATAATCCCAAAAGTCTTTATGATATTGTTGAGGGCAAGAATGTGGGTACCCGCTTTTTTGCCGAAAAGGTGAAATAAATGGTTGCAACTGCTGATTTGTTGAAAAGGGCAAAAAAAGCTTCCCTTAATGCGCCCCTTTCAACCGAAATAAAAAATAAAGCCCTTGAGTGTATGGCAAAGGCGCTTGTGGAAAATACCGATGCCATACTCGCCGCAAACAGTACCGATGTTGAGCGCGCAAGCGAGACGGTTTCTCAGGTTATGATTGACCGCCTGCGGCTTGACAGTGACCGTATTAAGGCAATGGCAAACGGAATTTTGGAGGTTGCCGCCCTGCCCGATCCGGTTGGCAGTGTGCTGAGCAGTACGGCACATAAAAACGGTATTGTTATAGAGAAAACAGCCGTACCCTTCGGTGTGGTTGCAATAATCTACGAAAGCCGCCCGAATGTCACCTCGGATGCGGCGGCTTTGGCTTTTAAAAGCGGTAATGCCTGTGTGCTCAGAAGCGGTAAGGAAGCTTATTCCTCGGCAGAAGCAATAGTCAAGGCGTTAAAGTCAGGGCTTAGAGAATGTGGTATTGACGAGGATTATATCAACCTTGTGGAGGACACCACCCGCAACAGTGCGAATGAGCTTATGACCGCTGTGGGACTTGTGGATTTGCTTATTCCGCGAGGCGGAAAGGGGCTTATCAAGGCATGCACCGAAAATGCAAAGGTGCCCTGCATTGAAACGGGCACCGGAATTTGCCATATTTATGTTGATAAATCGGCTGATATTGATATGGCACTTGATATTATAGAAAATGCAAAAGCAAGCCGACCTTCGGTTTGCAATGCGGCAGAGGTTTGTCTTGTGCACCGCGATATAGCCGACCGCTTTTTACCCCGACTTTATGAAAGATTTTATGATACTGCCCGCACTAATACTGTTGAGCTTCGCGGCGACAGTGAGGTTTTAAGATATATTGATGTAACACCCGCCACGGCAGAGGATTTTGATACCGAATTTCTTGATTATATAATGGCATTGGGTATTGTTGACGGTGTTGAGCAGGCGGTGGAGCACATAACAAAGCATTCAACCCATCACAGTGAAAGTATAATCACCGCTTCAAAGGAAGCGGCAGAGTATTTTACCTCAATGGTGGATTCTGCGGCGGTTTATGTTAATGCCTCTACCCGTTTTACCGATGGCGGTGAATTCGGGCTTGGCTGTGAAATGGGTATTTCAACCCAAAAGCTCCATGCAAGGGGACCTATGGGACTTTGCGAGCTTAATACCTATAAATATATTATTAAGGGTAACGGACAGATAAGATAGGAGGTTTTGGTTATGTCATCGGTTAAATTCGGTTTTATAGGCGCCGGAAATATGGGCTCTGCCTTGGCAAGGGCTGTTTGTAGGTCTGCTTCGCCAAAAGAGGTTTTGATTTCTGATGTAACGACTGTGAAAGCACAGCTTTTGGCAGACGAGCTTAAATGCTCTTACGGTGATAATAATGCTGTGGCATCGGCGGCAAAATTTATTTTTTTGGGTGTAAAGCCTCAGATGATGCAAAAGGCATTGCAGTCCATAGCACCTGTTCTTAAAAAGAGAACCGACCGCTTTGTATTGGTTACAATGGCGGCAGGACTTAAGATGTCAGCCCTTGAAGCTATGCTTGACGGTGAGTATCCAATAATCAGGATTATGCCTAACACCCCCGTAGCGGTTGGTAAGGGTATGATACTTTACACCGCTTCTCCTCTTGTTTTTATGGATGAAATAGGAGAGTTCTGTGAGGCTTTGAAATTTGCCGGCAGAATTGACAGTATTTCCGAGGAGCTTATAGATGCGGCTTCTGCAATTTCGGGCTGCGGTCCTGCATTTGTTTATCTTTTTGCAGAGGCAATGGCAGATGCCGGTGTTGAGTGCGGTTTGCCTCGCGCAAAGGCACTTGAATATGCATCACAAACCCTTTCGGGCGCGGCTGAGCTGTTGCTCACAACCGCAAAGCACCCCGGTCAGCTCAAGGACGAGGTTTGCAGTCCCGGCGGCAGTACGATTGCAGGGGTACACTCTCTTGAAGCCGATGGCTTCAGAGGCAGTGTGATGGGGGCAGTAAAGGCTGCCTTTGAAAAAACAAAAGAGCTTGGAAAATAAAAATATTATAAATAGAGAAAAGGAACCGTCCGAAAACGGTTCCTTTTCTCTTTAAGGGGTTTGAGGAGAGAATTTCTCTTTCGGAGAAATTATACCAAAACGGGTGCGGCTCCCTTCTTGGTACGATTATATAATAATATATAATTTTTTCATTTATATTTATTTTCTATGAACGAATTTTAAATTTTTGTAAACCGCATATAGATTTTTTTTCGGGCAATAATAGAATTGTCGAAAGGAATGATTGATTTGAAATATTCGGAAGGTTTTTCCGGCTCAAAGCCGAAATTGGGAACGGGCTTTTATATTGTAATAGCCTGCTGTCTTTTAATCATAGGCGGTGCTTCGTGGTTTGCACTCTCAAAATATGCCGATGAGGGTACTGTGCCGCAGAACACCGAAAACAGTGAATATACGGACAAAACTCCTTCATATACTGAAAGTGTGAAGGATGAAGCTCCAAATTCCACAGAAAGCACTCCTGCCGAGGATGTTGCCGAATCGGTTACCGACCAGCCGTATTCCTCTGAAAAGGAGACAACCGAGGCTAAACCCCAAAGCAACACCTTTACAATGCCGGTAGAGGGAGAAATAATTAAGGAGCACAGCACCGACAGGCTTCAGTATTCTGCCACCTACGGGGATATGCGTTTGCATAACGGTATTGACATCGCCTGCAATGAGGGTACAGCCGTAAGTGCCTGTGCGGACGGTACGGTATTATCGGTAGCTACAGATGCAGTTTTAGGAAATGTTGTTGTGATAGACCACGGAAACGGGATAACCGTAAAATATGCTTCGTTAAATGATGTTGAGGTAAAGCAGGGCGGCAAGGTAAAGCTTGGGGATATAATCGGTACGGTAGGCACAGTGCCTGAGGAATGTAGCGATAAAAGCCATCTTCATTTAGAGGTTCTGAAAAATGATGTGAGCGTTGAGCCGTTAAAAGCATTGGGCTTAGAATAAAGAATACCTGCCCCCGAAAATATAATCGCTTAGGGGCACAATAGAAAATCCGTCTTGCTTATGTGGGACGGATTTTTTATTTTTCTGCAAAAAAAGATTGTTTTTTGTGCCTGAATATGAGATAATACACTATAATATGGAATTTCAAATATGAGGAGTAAAAAACATGAGTGCTAAAAGAAGCTCTTTTACCGGAAAAATCGGTTTTGTTCTCGCCGCGGCAGGCTCTGCGGTGGGATTGGGGAATATATGGCGTTTCCCTTATCTTGCCGCTAAATACGGCGGAGGTATATTCCTTCTTGTATACATAGTTTTGGCAGTTACATTCGGTTTTGCCCTTATGGTTGCTGAAATTGCTATCGGCAGAAAGACACAGCTAAGCGCAATCGGCGCCTTTAAAGCGCTTGACAAAAGATTTTCCTTTGTGGGTGTCCTGGCTTCGCTTGTTCCGATGATAATTTTACCGTATTATTCGGTAATCGGCGGTTGGGTTTTGAAGTACCTTGTCGGCTTTAGCGCAAACAAGGCGGGCGAGATGGCGCAGGACAGCTATTTCGGGAATTATATCGGCAGTGTTTCCGAACCGATTTTATGTTTTTTGGTTTTTCTTGCCGCTACTGCAGTTATCGTTCTTTGCGGTGTTGACAAGGGGATAGAGACCGTAAGTAAGTTTATGATGCCACTCCTGGTGGTAATGATTATCTTTATTGCCGGTTATACCATTTTCACAATGGACGGAGCGATTGACGGCGTGATTTACTATATCAAGCCCGATTTTTCAAAGTTCTCTGTTATGACGGTTGTTTCCGCGATGGGACAGTTGTTTTATTCAATGTCACTTGCTATGGGTATAATGATTACCTACGGCTCTTATATGAAAAAAGAAATCAGTATCGAAAAGTCTGCAAGTCAGATAGAACTGTTTGATACAGGCATCGCTTTCCTTGCCGGTCTTATGATTATACCTGCTGTTTTTGCCTTTTTCGGAGGTGACGAAGCGGCTTTGGGACAAGGCCCCGGACTTATGTTTGTTACCCTGCCAAAGATTTTTGATGTAATGCCCGGCGGTACGGTAATAGGCACATTGTTCTTTGTGATGGTATTTTTTGCCGCGCTTACATCGTCCATATCCCTTATGGAAACGGTTGTTTCAATATTCCATGATAAATTTAAAATCAACCGTAAGCTTTGCTGTCTGATTGTTATCGGGATTTGCCTCGCTTTAGGTTTGCCCTCGTCCTTGGGCTACAGCGCGTGGAGTGAATTCAAGCTTTTGGGTATGCAGGTGCTTGATTTCTTTGATTTCGCAAGCAACAGCGTTATTATGCCGGTTGTTGCATTGGCAACAAGTATCTTTGTAGGATATTTCCTTAAACCCAAAACGATTATTGATGAGGTTTCTCTTGATAACACCTTCAAACGCAAGGGTATGTTTTCGGTTGTTATCCGCTATGTAGCTCCGGTATGTATTCTTTTAATTCTTATTTCCTCGGTGCTCAGTGCCTTCGGTGTTATAAGTATATAAAATTTATCCGCTGTACAGCTTGTGCTGTATGGCGGATATTTTTTGATATTTGTTGGTTTTGTGATATATTTTTTTGGCTTTATGTGGTTTTACTATTGACAAATGTTTGGTTTTGTAGTAGAATGGTTGTTGGATAAGGAGGTCTTTTTATGGCTAATTTTTACACACAAGAGGTGGCAAAGAGCCCTCGAATACAAAAGCTTATTGATCATTTGTTTGAACAAAAGCCTCAGATAGAGGCGGACCGTGCGGTTCTTATTACAGAAAGCTATCGCGCAAGCGAGGGCAAGCCTGTTATTACACGCCGTGCAGAGGCTTTTGAACATATACTTAAAAATATTCCCATAACCATTCGTCCCTTGGAATTGATTGTCGGCAGTGCGACGGTGCGTCCGAGAAGCTGTCAGACCTTTCCTGAATTTTCATTTGAATGGCTGGAGCAGGAATTCGATACGGTTGAAACACGCTCGGCAGACCCTTTTTATATTTCTGACGAAACAAAGGCAAAGCTTACAGAGGCTTATAAATATTGGAAGGGTAAAACCACAAGTGAGCTTGCAACCGAGTATATGAGCGAAAACGCCAAGCTTGCTATGGAGCATAACATTTTCACAACCGGAAACTATTTCTATAACGGTGTCGGACATGTTACTGTTGATTACGGTGAAGTTTTAAGCATCGGCTTTGAGGGGATTATCAAAAAGGCGCAGTCTGCACTTGAAAGCTGTCACGAGGGAGACAGTGATTATGCCCGCCGAAGCAGCTTCCTGAAAGCGGTTATAAAATCGCTTAATGCGGCTTGCGAATATGCCGAGAGATATGCTCTTTTGGCTTTGGATATGGCAAAGCAAGAAACTGATCCCAACCGCCGTATGGAATTGGCGCTTATCGCAAACAACTGTGCCAATGTTCCGCGCAGAGGCGCTTCCTCCTTTTATGAGGCTTGCCAATCCTTCTGGTTTGTTCAGATGCTTTTGCAGACCGAATCAAGCGGACATTCAATTTCACCCGGAAGATTTGACCAATATATGTATCCCTATTATAAGCGTGATATTGAAAGCGGAAAGATTACCCGTGAATTTGCTCAGGAGCTTATTGACTGTATATGGGTTAAGCTCAATGACCTTACCAAGGTGCGTGATGCCGCTTCGGCAGAAGGCTTTGCAGGATACGGTGTTTTCCAAAATCTCATCGCGGGCGGTCAGAATGAGGAAGGAATTGATGTCACTAATGACCTTTCCTTTATGTGTATCGGCGCTTCAATGCATGTTATGCTGCCGCAGCCGTCACTTTCGGTAAGAATATGGAACGGCACTCCGCACGAGTTTTTAATTCGTGCCGCAGAGCTTACCCGTTTGGGCATAGGCTTGCCTGCGTACTATAACGATGAGGTAATTATCCCTGCGCTTGTCAGCCGTGGACTTACCCTTGCTGACGCGCGTAACTATAATATTATCGGATGTGTTGAACCGCAGGTGTCGGGCAAGACGGACGGTTGGCACGATGCCGCATTCTTTAATATGTGCCGCCCGTTGGAGCTTGTTTTCAGTAACGGTGTTGACAACGGCGTGCAGATTGGCCCCAAAACAGGAGCATTACCAGAGTTTGATACCTTTGATAAGTTCTATGATGCCTATAAGGCTCAGATGAATTATATGATAGAACTGCTTGTAAACGCAGATAACAGTATAGACTATGCTCACGCTGAAAGATGTCCCTTGCCCTTCCTTTCATCTATGATTGAGGATTGCATCGGCAGAGGTAAATCTGTTCAGGAGGGCGGCGCGGTATATAACTTTACCGGTCCGCAGGGCTTTGGTATTGCGAATATGGCTGACTCGCTCTGTGCGATACGCACCTTAGTTTATGAGCAGAGGAAATACACTCTTTGCGAGTTTGCAGATGCCCTTAGAAATAACTACGGTGAGCCTATGTCGGATTTGATAAGCGAACAGCTTACCGCCACAATAGTTAAGGAGCTGAGCGCAAAGGGCAGAGAGGTTACTCCGCAGGAAATCGCAGAGATTTATTCCAAGGTAAAGGCAAATGAGACCTCACCCGATAAAAAGGCATTTTACCAAAAACTGCGTGAGGATATTGACGCGCTTCCTAAATTTGGTAATGATATTGCCGAGGTTGATATGTTCGCAAGGGATGTGGCTTATACATATACAAGACCGCTTGAGAGATATACAAATCCGCGCGGCGGTAAATATCATGCAGGACTTTATCCTGTTTCGGCAAACGTGCCTTTGGGCGCTCAGACAGGCGCTACGCCTGACGGCAGACTTGCAGGCACACCTGTGGCTGACGGTGTTTCTCCGGCGGCAGGCAGAGATGTGAAGGGCCCGACCGCGTCCTGTAATTCGGTTTCAAAATTGGATCATTTCATCGCTTCAAACGGTACACTGTTTAATATGAAATTCCATCCGAGCGCGCTTAAAGGCAGGAGCGGACTTGAGGGCTTTGCGGCACTCGTTCGCGGATATTTCGCTCAAAAGGGTATGCACATGCAGTTTAATGTTGTTAGCCGCGAAACCCTTTTGGAGGCGCAGAAATATCCTGAAAAATACCGTTCGCTTGTAGTGCGTGTTGCAGGCTACAGTGCTCTGTTCACAACCCTTTCGCGCTCCTTGCAGGACGATATTATCAACCGCACCGAGCAGGGCGGATTTTAAGGTGTTAAGCAATGCAGGATTATATGAATACTGCAGGCAGAATTTTCGATATACAAAAATTTTCCGTGCATGACGGTCCCGGTGTTCGTACCATTGTGTTTTTAAAGGGATGCGTATTGCGGTGCCGTTGGTGCTGTAATCCCGAATCTCAAAATTACAAAATTGAACAGATGGAAACGGCAGGAAAAATAAAAACCATCGGCAGAGATGTAACCGTTAAAGAGGTTATGGACGAGGTCGCAAAGGACCGTGTTTATTATGGGCTTTCAGGCGGCGGTCTCACACTCTCGGGCGGAGAATGTCTTTGTCAACCGGAATTTGCGGCGGCACTGCTAAGGGCCGCGCACGATTTTGGCTTTAACACGGCAATCGAATCCACAGCCTGCGCACCCATAGAAACAATTCGTATGCTTTTACCGCATCTGGACCATTACCTGATGGATATAAAGCATGTAAACCCACAAAAGCATAAGGAATTTACCGGTAAAGACAATAAACTCATTCTTGACAATGCTAAAATATTAAGTCGGGAAGCCCGTCACCTTGTTATCCGTGTGCCGGTAATTCCTACCTTTAATGATACAGTTGAGGAAATATCCGATATATCGCGGTTTGTTTCCGAGATTATGCCCGGCGGTGAAATAAATCTCCTGCCTTATCACAGATTAGGTTTTGATAAGTATAAGGGCTTGGGCAGAGATTATACCCTTAAGAATATCACACCGCCCGAGGACAGCAAAATGGAGCTGTTGCTTGAAACAGCAAAGAAATTTGGTCTCAGAGCCAAGATAGGAGGATAAGCTTGGATACAATTTTTGATGTACTCAAAAACGAGGGTAAAGCCCGTATTATTCAGGAGCTTGTACCCGGTAAGCAGATAACCCTTGCGCACATTATTGCAAACCCCGATCCTGTGCTTTACACTAAGCTTGGACTTGACCCGGCAGGGGACTATAAAACCTCCGCAATCGGTATTATAACCTTAAGCCCTGCTGAAACGGCAATTATCGCGGGCGATATTGCTACCAAGGCTTCGGGCGCACAGCTCGGCTTTGTTGACCGCTTCAGCGGCACACTTATAGTTACAGGCAGTGTTTCGCAGGTGAGCGAGGCGGTTTCGGCGGTTACTGCCTACACAGAAAAAACCTTGGGCTTTACCGTATGCCCGATAACAAAAACCTGATGAATAAGGTAATGCTTATCGGTCGCTCGGGGTGCGGTAAAACCACATTGACCCAAGCGCTTAACGGCGAGGGAATACATTATTCCAAAACGCAAAGTGTTGAAAGGGGAAAATTTCTTATTGATACCCCCGGTGAATATGTTGAAAGCCGTAATTTCGGGGGCGCGCTTGCGGTCTATGCCTATGAAAGTGATATAGTGGGTTTTTTGCTTTCTGCCGATGAACCCTATTCGCTTTATAGCCCTAATATAACCTCAATGGCAAACCGACCGGTTATAGGTATAGTTACGGGGATTGACCGTAAAAATGCCAATGCTGACAGGGCGGTGCGTTGGTTGGAGCTTGCCGGCTGTAAAAGGATATTCAAGGTAAGCGCAGTAACGGGTGAAGGTATAGAGGAATTAAAGCACTTTTTATCGGAATTTGACACTAAACGCTATTATAAAACCCGCATTTTCGATATGTAGTGACTTAAAAGGTTACAAATTAACGAATAAACCACATCAATACCAAGGAAAAATACATATAAAATTTGGTTTTTTGCCGAATTTGTGTTGACTTTTGTTGGTTTGTGTGATATATTTGTTATGTAAATAAAATAAAATATTCTATCATAAAGGAGAAAAAACAATGGTATCAGAGTATGAAATCAAAAAACAGATTTGCGACATTGGTAAGCGCATTTACGATAAGGGAATGGTTGCTTCTAATGACGGTAACATCTCGGTAAAGCTTAACGACCGCGAATTCCTTTGCACCCCCACAGGTGTTAGTAAGGGCTTTATGACACCCGAATACATTTGTAAGGTTGATGCAGAGGGTAAGGTTATTCAGGCTAACCCCGGCTTCCGTCCTTCATCGGAGATTAAGATGCATATGCGTGTTTATAAGAACCGTCCCGATGTTAATTCGGTAGTTCATGCTCATCCTATGTATGCTACCGGTTTTGCAATCGCAGGTGTTCCCCTTACACAGCCCATTATGCCTGAGGCTGTAATCGCTCTCGGTTGCGTTCCGATTGCTGAGTACGGCACACCCTCCACCGATGAAATTCCGGATGCTGTTGAAAAGTATTTGCAGTGCTTTGATGCTGTTCTTCTTGAAAACCACGGTGCATTGGCTTATTCCGACAGTCTGCTTAATGCTTATCATAAGATGGAATCTCTTGAGTTCTATGCACAGCTTCTGTTTATTTCAAGACAGCTTGGCGGTCCTAAGGAGCTTGATGAGAGACAGGTTGAGCGTTTGTATGAAATCCGCAGACAGTTCGGTATGAAGGGTAAGCATCCAGCTGACCTTTGCCCCAATGCTAAAAGCGGTAAATTAAGCTGCCATAACTGCGGTGTCAATAAAACTTCATCTGCATCTGCTGCAAGCGATGATTTAGTAGCTCAGATTACTAAAAAGGTTATGGAACAGCTCGGCAAGTAATAGCCGTACCTTTTAAGAAAGGGAGTGCTTGATTTGACCGAAAAACAAATTACGGATTTGGTTAAAGAGGTAATAGAGGCTCTGCCCGAAAACAGCATCAGCCTTATAAAGGCAAACGAGCTTATAGCGGCGGTGTTTGCCAAGGCAAAGGAAATGGGTGTCCGCGCGGTAGCGGCTGTTGCGGATAAGCACACAAATCCCGTTTCGGTGCAATGTATGAGAGATTCGTATATAGCAAGCTATGATATTGCGTTTAACAAGGCATACACTGTGACGGCGCTTAAAATGCCTACCTCTGCTCTTAAAAATTTAGCCGCGCCCGGCGGCTCGCTTTACGGAATTCAGTTTACCAATTCCGGCAAAATCGTTATTTTCGGCGGCGGTGTACCGCTGTACGGTAAAAACGGCGATATAATAGGCGGCTTGGGTGTAAGCGGCGGCAGTGAGGAGCAGGATACTGCTCTTGCTGAGTACGGCGCGCGGTGGCTGAGCGAAAATCTGTGATAAGAAAGGAAAGATACATATAATGAATTCTGCTGACATTGAAAGAATTGTAAAGCAGGTTATCGGTGAAATTCAGGGTGCGGCACCGGCTAAAAAGTCGGGCGGAGCTGTCCCTGCAACTTCTCGCGTAGCAATGCTTACTTCTTTGGAAAATTTCGATATTAAGGAATACCCCATTCCGCCTCTCGGTGACGATGATATTCTCGTTAAGGTTGAGGGCTGCGGTGTTTGCGGTACAGATGCTCACGAATTTAAGCGTGACCCCTTTGGTCTCATTCCTGTTGTGTTGGGACATGAGGGTACAGGCGAAGTCGTTGCAATGGGTAAAAATGTTAAGAAGGACAGTGCCGGCAAGCCTTTAAATATAGGTGATAAGGTTGTTACCTGTATGATTTTCAAGGACAACCCCGACATTACTATGTTTGACCTTAACAAGCAAAATGTTGGCGGTGCCGATGTATTCGGCCTTTTGCCTGATGACGATATTCATCTTAACGGTTGGTTTGCCGACTATATGGTTGTTCGCGGCGGCTCAACTATATTTAATGTAAGCGACCTTGACCTTGATTCCCGTATTCTCATTGAGCCTGCGGCTGTGCTTATTCACGCAGTGGAGCGCGCAAAGACCACCGGCATACTTCGCTTTAACAGCCGTGTAGCCGTTCAGGGCTGCGGTCCTATCGGTCTTTTGTGTATAGCAATTTTGCGTACGATGGGTATTGAAAATATCGTTGCTATTGACGGTGAGGAAAAGCGCCTTGAGTTTGCAAAGGAAATGGGTGCAGAGCGCTCTGTAAACTTCAAGAATTATAAGGGTATAGAGGAGCTTACAGCGGCTGTTGAGGGAGCCTTCGGCGGTTATGCCGCAGACTTTGCCTTCCAATGCACAGGCTCGCCCGTGGCACACTCAAATATTTATAAGTTTATCCGTAACGGCGGCGGTCTTTGTGAGCTTGGCTTCTTTATTAATGGCGGCGATGCCACAATCAACCCCCACTTTGATATTTGCGCTAAGGAGATAACAACCGTTGGTTCTTGGGTATACACCCTTCGCGATTATGCAACCACCTTCGATTTCCTCAAGCGCGCTAAGGCAATAGGCTTACCGCTTGAAAAGCTTATTACCCACCGCTTCCCGTTAGAGCAGATAAATGAGGCATTAAAGACCAACCTTTCAATGCAGGGTCTTAAGATTGCCATCATCAATGAATAAAGGTGATGCTAATGGGTAAGGCAGTCGGTATAATAGAGGTTTACGGTCTTGTAGCTGCCTTTGTTGCCTGTGATGCAGGCTGTAAAGCGGCGGCAGTAACGGTTGAAACCTTTGATAAAAACAAGCCCGGTAATCCCGATGGACTTGAGGTACCGCTTATAGTTGCGGTAAAATTCCGCGGCAGTGTTGCGGCGGTAGAGGCGGCGGTTGAAGCGGCTGAGGAGGCGGCAGACCGTGTATCGGGAGTAATTTGTAAGCACATAATTCCCAATGCCGAGGACGGCACAGAAAAAATGCTGAAGCTAAATGCTTTTGATAAAAAATAATTAAATTTAACGGAGGAAATAAAAATGGCATACGAAGCACTTGGAATGATAGAAACAAGAGGTCTTGTGGCAGCAATCGAGGCTGCTGATGCAATGGTAAAGGCGGCAGAGGTTGAGCTTATCGGTACCGAGAAAATCGGTTCAGGACTCGTATCTGTTATGGTTCGCGGCGATGTAGGTGCAGTTAAGGCTGCAACCGAGTCGGGCGCATCCGCAGCATCTAAGCTGGGCGAATTGGTTGCAGTTCATGTAATCCCCAGACCCCATACAGATGTTGAAAAGATTTTACCTAAGCTTTAAGAGGGGATATAAATGAAGTCTTTGGGACTTATAGAGGTTCAGAGTGTAACCGCCGCGGTGGATTGCCTTGATATTATGTGCAAGGCGGCAGAGGTTAGCTTTGTGACCTGGGAAAGAAAGCTTGGCGGAAGACTTGTAACCATTATTGTTGAAGGTCAGATATCGGCAGTAAGCGCCGCAGTTGAAGCGGCCGTAAACGGCTCGATAATCAAACCTGCCGCATCGGCAGTGATTGCAAGTCCTCACAGTGAGACCGAGCGTATGGTTAAGCTCAGCGCCTCACGAATGGCTAAAGCTAAAGCAAAAGCATAAACCTGAAAGGTGGCTAATAATATGGCAGAGGCAAAGAGCAGTGCTTCCAAAAAAGCACCTGCAAAAACCACAAAGCCGCCGGAGACAACACCGGCTGTTAAGGAAAATTTTTCAAAGGAGGAAAAGAAAATGAATTTTCAGGCACTTGGAATGGTAGAAACCAGAGGTCTCGTAGCGGCTATTGAAGCAGCAGATGCAATGGTAAAGGCTGCTAATGTTGAGCTTATCGGAACCGAGAAAATCGGCTCGGGACTCGTATCTGTTATGGTACGCGGCGATGTAGGTGCAGTTAAGGCTGCAACCGAATCGGGCGCATCTGCAGCATCTAAGCTGGGCGAGTTGGTTGCAGTTCATGTAATCCCCAGACCCCACGCAGATGTTGAGAAAATTTTACCTAAGCTTTAATTAATAATTTAATTAATAAATCTTAACAGGAGGAACTAAAAATGGCACTTGAAGCACTTGGAATGGTAGAAACCAGAGGTCTTGTTGCAGCAATTGAGGCAGCAGATGCAATGGTAAAGGCTGCTAATGTTGAGCTTATCGGTACCGAGAAAATCGGTTCAGGACTCGTATCTGTTATGGTACGCGGCGATGTAGGCGCAGTTAAGGCTGCAACCGAGTCAGGTTCTGCAGCAGCATCCAAGCTGGGCGAATTGGTTGCAGTTCATGTAATCCCCAGACCCCATGCAGATGTTGAAAAGATTTTACCCTCATTAAAGTAAAATCAGCGGAGATAGCAGGGCTCCGTAAGCGGAGCCCATAGCCTATCCCAAAAGACTTGCAGACTTCACTATTTACAGAAAGGGTCTTTTTAAATGATAGTCGGAAAGGTAGTTGGCAGTGTAGTTGCTACACGCAAAAACGAACGCTTACTAGGCAGTAAGTTTATGATAGTTGAGCCTATCGAGAATATGTCCGAAAACGGCAGAATAGTGGCTGTTGATAATGTGGGCGCAGGTATAGGAGAAATTGTTTTGGTTGCCACAGGCAGCGCCGCAAGGGTTGGTTGCGATATGGACAATGCACCCGTTGACGCGGCAATAGTAGGTATTGTTGATAATTCGATTGGATTGATGGATTGATTTTATGAACATAAATGAGTTAAAAAATGCTTTGCAGACCGCAGGTATTGTAGGTGCGGGCGGTGCAGGCTTTCCATGCTATGCAAAGCTTAATGAAAGTGCTGATACTTTAATACTCAACTGTGCTGAATGTGAGCCGCTTTTAAAGCTCCACCGTCAGGTTATGCAGCATTACGCAAGGGAGATTTTAACCGCCCTTGAGGCAGTGCGGCAGGCTGTTGGAGCAAAGCAGGTAATCATTGCCATTAAGCCGTCCTATAAAAAGGCGGTTGAGGCGGTTAAGGCACAGCTTGAAAGCTTTAAATCGATAACTATCGGCCTTTTGCCGGAGGTTTATCCTGCCGGTGATGAGGTTGTTACCATATATGAAACCACAGGTCGGGTAGTGCCTCCGGGTAAGCTTCCGATTTCGGTTGGTGTGACTGTTTTTAATGTCGAAACCATGCTCAATGCTTATAATGCAATAAGTGATGGTATCGGTGTTACTCATAAATATATAACGGTTACGGGTGAGGTTAAAAATCCTGTAACACTTCGTGTACCGTTGGGTATTACTGTCGGTGAGGTGCTGTCCTTGGCAGGCGGTGCCACAATTTCGGACTATGCGCTTATTAATGGCGGTCCGATGACAGGTAATATTGTAAGCGAAAGCGATGTTATAACCAAAACCAGCAACGCAATTCTGGTTATGCCACAGGATCAGTACATTGTGCGCAAGCGCAAGGCAGACCCCGGCATCTCTCTTAAGAGGGCAATGTCGGCATGCTGTCAATGCAGAATGTGTACCGACCTTTGCCCCCGTAATCTTTTAGGTCATCCTATCGAGCCGCATAGCTTTATGCGCTCGGCTTCAAGCGGTGTTACAAGCGATAAGGAGCCCTATCTCGGCACAATGTTCTGTAGTGCCTGCGGTCTTTGTGAGATGTATTCCTGCTTCCAGAACCTTTCACCCCGCACACTTATCGGAATTGTAAAGGGCGAGTTAAGAAAGGGCGGTATTCCTGTGCCCGAGGTTGAGGCGGCACCTGTAAAGGAGGAGCGCTCGGGCAGATACATTCTTAAATCCCGCTTAACTGCAAGACTTGGACTTACAAAGTATAATCATCCTGCATTGCTTGATGAAGCAGAGTATAAGCCGAAGACAGTAAAGCTTTTGCTTTCACAGCATATCGGTGCGCCTGCTGTGCCCACCGTTAAAAAGGGTGACAGTGTTAAGGTTGGCGATATGATTGCCGCACCTAAAGAGGGCGCTTTGAGCGTGGCTATACATAGCTCGATCAACGGTGTTGTTAGGGAAGTAACCGAAAAATATATTATTATTGCCGCAAGTTAGTGTGACAGGACCTGAAACTGTCACGTCTGCGAAACAAAATTTTTGATAATACTTTGCCTCAAAACTTGAAATACGACAGTATCCCTTCGTTTTATCGGCTTCGTCCTATACAAAAATTTTCAGTTTAGCAGGTTAAAAAGTTTCTGCCGCCGAATTTTTTATTCGGCGAAGCAGGGAATTTGCCGCAAGGCTAACGCCTTGCAAAAATAAGTGCAAAGCCGCATATAAAAGGCGGCGAGCGAAACCGCGACAGGTTCAATTCCTGTCGCACTAAGGCTTAGAAGGGAAGTTGTGTAATGAGCAAGGCAATAGGTATGGTGGAATTCGTTACAGTATCTGCCGGTATGACCGGTGCAGATACAATGCTTAAAACTGCTGAAATAGATATTATCGAAAGCGCCACCGTATGCCCAGGTAAATATATTGTAATTATAAGCGGTGAGTTAAGTGCTGTTAAGGCTTCGGTTGATACCGCAAAGGCAAAGGAGCCTCAAAAGGTGATTGACAGCTTTGTACTTGGCAACCCACATGAATCCATATTCCCCGCAATTTACGGCGCTACTCCGCCTGAAGGTGTGGAGGCTTTAGGTATTTTGGAAAGCTTTTCTGCGGCAACCGCCATTGTTGCGGCAGATGCAGCGGCAAAAACCGCATTGGTTGACCTTTTGGAGCTTCGTCTGGCTCGCGGTATGTGCGGAAAATCTTATTTACTGCTTACAGGCAGTGTTTCTGCAGTTACTGCCGCTATTGAGCGTGCTGAAGCTGAGGCAAGCGACAGGGGTATGTTCCTTGACAGTTCGGTAATTCCGAGACCCGATTCCAAGCTCTGGCAGAGTATACTTTAAAAATATTTTAAGGGGCTGTTATTTTGTTAGCTATCGAGCGCAGAAATGCTATTCTTTCCAAGCTTTCGGTTGAAGGCAAGGTTGTTGTGAGTGACCTCAGCCGTGAATTTTCGGTCACAGAGGAAACCATCCGCCGCGACCTTGAAAAACTTGAGCAGGACGGTTTGGCACGCAAAACCTACGGCGGCGCAGTCAAAAATGAAAATTTTAATATTGACCTTCCTTTCCATATAAGAAATCAAACCAATGTAGAAAGCAAACGCAAAATAGCGGCACTTATAAGCGATATGATAAAGGACGGCGACTGTATTATGCTGGATTCCAGCACAACGGCGCTGTGTGTTATAAAAAATATTCTTGACCGCAAAAAAATAACCCTTATCACAAACTCAATCGAAATTTTGATAGAGCTTTGTAACAAGCCTGATTGGATGATTATATCTACAGGCGGTGTTTTAAAGGAGGGTGGACTTTCCCTTTTGGGCTATCAGGCAGAGCGTATGGTTGCAGGCTATAATGTGGATATTGCAATTTGCTCCTGCAAGGGCTTAGACCGTGAAAAGGGTGTTACCGATTCTAACGAGAGGGACAGTGAGATAAAAAAAGCCTTTTTTGCATCGGCAAAGCGTAAGGTTTTAGCGGTGGATTCTTCTAAATTTGATAAAACCTCATTTGTTAAGGTTTGCGATATAAACGAGGTTGATGTTATCGTTACTGATAATGCACCTGACACCCGTTGGCAGGAGCGCATTACCCGTGACGGAATTGAATTAGTATTTGATGCTTCGGAGGAGATTTGAGATGGCCGAAATCAGTAGGGCAGAAATAGAAAAAATAGTAAAACAGGTTGTTGGTGCTTTGGGTAATACTGCCGCCGCACCATCAGCAGAATACAGCAGTACCGAATATCAGGGCAGAAAGCTGGTGGGTATTTATTCGGATATGAATGATGCCATAGCCGCCGCTAATGAGGGATATAAGGCTGTAAGAGCAATGAGCGTTGAGAAGCGCGAGCAGATAATTACCGCTATTCGCGAGCTTACCCGAAAGGAAGCTCCCATAATGGCTGAGATGGGTGTTAAGGAAACCGGAATGGGCAAGGTCGAGCATAAAAGACTTAAGCACCTTCTTGTTGCCGATAAAACTCCCGGCACAGAGGATATCGTAAGCGAGGCTAAAACCGGTGACAACGGTCTTACCCTTGTTGAAATGGCACCCTTTGGTGTTGTGGGTGCAATCACGCCGAGTACCAACCCCAGCGAAACTGTTATCTGCAACAGTATGGGTATGATAGCGGCAGGCAACGGTGTTGTCTTTAACCCGCACCCCGGTGCTATATGCGTATCAAACTATGCGGTTGACCTTGTAAACAGAGCAAGCCTTATGGCAGGCGGCCCCAAGGTTTTGGTAACCTCTATGGATAAGCCCACACTTGATTCCGCAAAGATAATGCAGACACATCCGCTTATCCGTTTGCTTGTTTGCACAGGCGGCCCCGGAGTGGTGCGCTCGGTGCTTTCATCGGGTAAAAAGGCAATCGGCGCAGGCGCAGGTAATCCCCCTGTTATTGTTGATGACACAGCCGATATTGCCAAGGCAGGTAAGGATATTATTGACGGATGTACCTTTGATAATAACCTCCCTTGTATAGCCGAGAAAGAGGTATTTGCTTTTAATAATATTAAGGATAGACTTATATCCGAAATGCTCAAAAACGGTGCATATCTCATTTCTGCCGCACAGGCAGATGCCCTGGCACAGGTAGTGCTTGTTGATGTTACCGATAAAAAGACAGGCAAAACAAAGAAAACAATCAACCGCAAATGCGTGGGCAGAGATGCCGCAGTCTTGCTTGATATGATAGGTGTTAAGGTTGGAAACGATGTTCGTTGCATAATTTGTGAAACCGATTTCAATCACCTGTTTGTTCAAGAGGAGCTTATGATGCCGATTTTGCCAATTGTTGGTGTTTCTGATATTGACGAGGCAATTGACCTCGCTGTAAAAGCGGAGCACGGCAACCGCCACACTGCACATATGCATTCTAAGAATATTGACAATCTTTCTCGCTTTGCGGCGGCGGTTGAGACTACCATTTTTGTTAAAAATGCTCCTTCCTATGCAGGTATAGGCTTTGGTGGTGAGGGACACACAACCTTTACGATTGCAGGCCCCACAGGTGAGGGTATAACCTCTGCACGAAGCTTCACAAGAAAGCGCCGCTGTGTTATGGCGGATAGCTTCCGTATAATTTAATTTTCGGAGAAAAAATTATGGATATAAATATTTCAGCAGTTGCAGAAGCGGTTTTAAGAGCTTTGGAAAGCAACGGCACAATGGTAACAGAAGACGGTATACCGGTAGGAATTTCCAACCGTCACATTCATTTGAGCCGTGAGCATGTTGACATTCTTTTTGGTGAGGGTTATCAGCTTACTCCCTTAAAGGACCTTTCACAGCCGGGACAGTTTGCTTGCAAGGAATTGCTCACAATAGTAGGCCCGTCACTTAAGCCGATAGAAAAGGTTAGGGTTTTAGGTCCCGAAAGAAGCGAGTCTCAGGTGGAAATTTCCCGTACTGATTCTTATGCGTTAAAGGTTAAGCCCCCTGTTCGTGAAAGCGGAAAGATACAAGGCTCGGCACCGATTACAATTATAGGCCCTAAGGGTGTTGTTACACTTAAGGAGGGCTGTATAATCGCTAACCGTCACATTCATATGAGCCTTGAGGACGGTGAAAAATTCGGTGTTAAAGACGGCGATTATGTTACACTTGATACCATAAGCGAGCGCCGTACCCGTTTTTATGATGTTCAGGTAAGGGTGAGTGATAAATTCCGATTGGAGCTTCATCTTGATACTGATGATGCTAATGCCGCCGCCCTTAAAAACGGCGATACTGTTTCTATTGCCGAAATTCAGAAATAACAGGTTGATGAGATGAATAGATTTAAAATCCGTACCGAGGTACGCTTTAATCAAAACGCACTTGATACCCTTAAGGAGTTCAAGGGAAAATCTGCCGTTATAATTACCGATAAATTTATGGTTTCCTCCGGTATGATAAAAAAGATTACCGATAAAATGGAGGGCTATAAAAGCATTGCGGTTTTTGACGAGGTAACTCCCGATCCCACAACCTCACTTATTGCAAAGGGACTAAAATTTATCACCGAAAACCGCGGTGAAATTGTTATCGCCTTGGGCGGAGGTTCGCCCATAGATGCAGCAAAGGCAATAGTATTTATGGCAGAGAAATCCGGCATGGGTGACCTTAAGCTTATTGCTATTCCCACCACAAGCGGTACCGGCTCGGAGGTAACAAAATTTGCGGTTATTACTGATGATACCGATAACCTCAAATACCCCTTGGTTGACGAGGGAATGTTACCCGACCTTGCTATTCTGGACCCCGCGCTTGTTGAAACCGCACCTCCTTCCATAACTGCCGATACCGGTATGGATGTTATAACGCATGCGTTTGAGGCTTTGGTTTCGGTTAATGCAAACGATGCTTCTGACGCTTTGGCAGAAAAAGCATTGTTGCTTGCCTTTAAATATTTGCCTTATGCTTTTAAGGATGGCTCGGATATAGTGGCAAGAGAAAAAATGCACAGTGCTTCCTGCCTTGCAGGCATGGCATTTAATGAGGTTGGTCTTGGAATTAACCACGGAATAGCCCACGCTTTGGGTGCAAAATTCCACATTCCCCACGGCAGAGCAAATGCGATACTTTTGCCTCATGTTATCCGCTTCAATGCTCATTTGCGCGCCTGCTTCGGTGCAGTGCCCTGCGAGGCGGCACAAAGGTATGCTGATATATCCCGAAAATTAAGCCTTCCGCACGATAATGTGCGAATTGCGGTTGAAAGCCTTATTGATGAGGTTCGTTATATGCTTCGCCGTATGGGTATCCCTGCCACACTCTGGGAGGCGGGAATATCACCTGCGGATTTTGAACGAGAAAAGGAAAACATTATTTCTGCCGCATTAGAGGATTTGTGCACCGCCTCAAATCCGCGCGAGGTAGATCACGATGCTGTTGAGCTTTTGCTGAATAAAATTGCTCCGGTGTCGGAAAACTAATATATATAGTAAAACGGTAATCTTTAAGGATTACCGTTTTTTGCTGCCAAAATTCAATATGCATCAATTCAAGTACCAAATTCCAAAATTCAGATAGCCTGCAAAGGCGACCCACAAGGCATAGGGAATTTGCAAATATGCCGCTAAGGGCTTTATTCTGTAGTATTTCATAATGGTTCTTATAATAAGAAACAGCAGAAGCAAAATCCAGATAAATGCAAACAGGAAAGCACGCATATTAAAGAAAATAATACTCCAGAAAAAGTTTACAAGAAGGCTTGCGGCATAGGTGTAAAGAGCTGATTTTTTCTCCGCATCGGAGGCTTTGTTGTCGGTGTAAATCATAGCGGCACTTATACCCATCAGAATATAAAGCACAGTCCACACAATGGGAAACAGAATGGACGGCGGAGACAGAGGGGGAGTATTTACCGTGCTGTATATATCCATATTGTTTCTTGTGAGTAATGCCGAAAGACCGCCGACTGCAAGTGCTGTCAGAATTGAAATAATATATGGTTTGATTTTTATTATCATAAAAACACCGCCTTTTTTCAATAATATGCAGGTAGGGGCTGTAAATATGCGTATTATTACTTTTGCCAAACACTTATTTGTGTTATAATGGATAACAGGAGTTGAAAATAATGACTGTTTTTGAGAAAATTTATTCAGTGGTTTGCAGAATACCCGAGGGTAAGGTCGCAACCTACGGTCAGGTGGCGGCATTGGCAGGAAATTCCCGTTGGTCAAGAGTGGTGGGATATGCGCTTCACAGAAATCCTACTCCCGGTAAAATTCCATGTCACAGGGTGGTAAACCGTGAGGGCAGAACAACCGCTTCCTTTGCTTTCGGCGGTGAAGCTGTTCAAAAGGGATTGCTTGAAAAAGAGGGGATTAAGTTCGGCAAGGACGGATGCATAGATTTAAGGCTTTACGGCTGGAGACCGCAAGGCTTTGATTTTGAGGAAAATGACTTATGAGCAACACAGTTTTTCATCCGATTGAGCCGTTGTATGATAAAAATTCACGAATACTTGTTTTGGGGAGCTTCCCATCACAAAAATCACGGGAACAAGGCTTTTTTTACGGGCACCCTCAAAACCGCTTTTGGCGGGTTTTGGCGGCGGTTTTCGGCTGTGAGACACCGAATACGGTTGAGCAAAAGCGTGAGCTTCTTTTAAGCCACCGAATTGCCGTTTGGGATGTGATAGCTTCCTGTGAAATTATAGGAAGCTCGGACAGCTCGATAAAAAATGTTGTTCCGAACGATTTGAGCGTCATCCTTAAAACAGCAAATATTAAATGCATTTTTGTAAACGGAAAAACTGCCGAAAAATTTTATAACAGATATATAAAAGAAAGGGTGGGCAGGACTGCTGTTTGTCTGCCGTCTACATCTCCGGCAAATGCGGCGTGGTCTTTAGAACGGCTTATAGAAAAATGGCGGACTATAGGTGAATATTGATTGGCTGCGGATTTAAGCTCTCCGATTGTTTTCTGCCAAAAAGTTTACAGATAACTTGACAGATGTAAATATAAGCTGTATAATGTACGGGTTAGAATTTTATTTGGGGAAAGGTTGCTATGGAGGAAAAAATCAAACAGCTCAAAATGCTTAAAAATGCTGTTATTCTTGCACATTATTATGCGCCAAAAGAAGTTCAGGCGGTAGCTGATTATGTTGGCGATTCTTTTTATCTTGCAAAGGTCGCTAAGCAAAGCTGTGCAGATGTAATTGTGTTTTGCGGTGTGTATTTTATGGGTGAGAGCGCAAAAATTTTAAATCCGCAAAAAAAGGTTCTTATGCCGGATATCACTGCCGATTGCCCTATGGCACACATGGTGAAGCCGGGATTAATCGAGAAAATACGGGCAAAGTATGACGATGTTGCAGTAGCTTGCTATATTAATTCAACGGCCCGTCTTAAAAGCCAAAGCGATGTGTGTGTAACCTCGTCAAATGCAGTGAAAATAGTGAGGTCGTTACCGAATAAAAATATATTTTTTATTCCCGACCGAAATCTTGGCAGATATGTGGCTGAACAGGTGCCTGAAAAAAACATAATACTTAATGACGGTTATTGCCCAATACATAATTTCTTAACTGCAGAGCAGTTAAGAAATGAAATCGCCGAACATCCGAATGCGGT
Source organism: Clostridia bacterium (assembly GCA_017507805.1). Taxonomy (GTDB): domain Bacteria; phylum Bacillota; class Clostridia; order Oscillospirales; family Acutalibacteraceae; genus UBA737. The sequence goes on along the minus strand of JAFWAC010000007.1, from coordinate 8,069 downwards.
GGTACTGTCGCATCCTGAATGTGAACGGGAGGTACTTGAGCTGTCGGATTATATAGGAAGCACAGCAGAGATTATTGATTATGCGAAGCTGAGCCCTGCGTCTGAATTTATTGTCTGCACAGAGGAAGGTGTGGTTTTTAAGCTTGGAGAGGATAATCCCGATAAAAGCTTTTATTTCCCGAAGCCGCATCCATGCTGTAAGGATATGAAGCTTAACACACTCCAAGGAATTATTTCGGTTTTGGAAAAAGAGGAAAACAGTGTGGAGGTAAGCGAGGAAATACGGCTTAAGGCTTTAAAGCCTCTTGAGCGAATGCTTGAGCTTGCAAAATAACCGATATGAAAACAGATATTTTAATTGTGGGCAGCGGAGTATCAGGTCTTTACTGTGCGCTCAATCTGCCTGAGGATAAAAAAATTATTATTGTGACCAAAGCCGCGGCTTGTGAGAGCGATTCCTTTTTAGCACAGGGCGGTATTTGTGTGTTGCGTGACAGTGAGGATTATGAAGCCTTTTATGAGGACACAATGCGTGCCGGTCATTATGAGAACAATCCGCAATCGGTTGATATTATGATTCGTTCCTCAAACGGAGTGATTGCTGATTTGGTTGAGCTTGGTGTTCGGTTTGAGAAAAAGGGCGAGACTTTTGCATACACTCGCGAGGGCGCACATTCAAGACCTCGTATTTTATTCCATGAGGATGAAACCGGTAAGGAAATCACATCACGGCTTTTAGAAGCGGTGAGCAACAGAAAAAATATTACCGTTATAGAAAGCTTTACTATGGTGGATTTGATATCTGCTTCAAATACTTGCTACGGTATAATCGGACATGATAAGGACGGTAATTTTGAAAGAATAACCGCAGACTACACAGTTCTTGCCACAGGCGGAATAGGTGGAATTTTCAAGCACTCAACTAATTACAGCCACCTTACGGGCGATGCATTGGCATTGGCGCTTAAATATAATATAAGGTTAGAGCATATTGATTATATCCAAATTCATCCCACAACACTCTACAGCAAAAAAGAGGGGAGAAGGTTTCTTATTTCTGAATCTGTGCGCGGTGAGGGCGCAGTGCTTCTTAATTCAAAGGGTGAAAGATTTGTGGATGAGCTTTTGCCCCGCGATACAGTGGCAAAAGCTATTTTTGCAGAAATGAAAAAGGAGGGTTCTGACTGCGTCCGGCTTTCCTTGAAAGCGATTAGTGAGCAGGAAATCAAAACACATTTTCCGAATATTTATAAGCGTTGCCTCGAGGAGGGGTTTGACATTACTAAGGAAAGTATCCCTGTGGTGCCGTCTCAACATTACTTTATGGGCGGCATCAGGGTCAATTCCGATAGTAAAACCTCAATGGACAGACTGTACGCCGTGGGGGAGACTGCCTGCAACGGAGTTCACGGAAGAAACCGTCTGGCAAGCAATTCATTGCTTGAAAGTCTTGTTTTTGCCAAACGTGCGGCATTGAATATGACATCGGGGTATACCCAAGTCGATGAAAATCCCGAAGCCGAAATAGATGAAACACAGTATTATGACTATAGAGAAAAATATAAGCAATTGGTTTTAAATGCAATAGAAAAGGAGAAAAGGGAATATGAATAGTGTTACAATGATGATCAATGCCGATAAATACATTCTAAGCGCATTGCAGGAGGATATTACCGGCGAGGATATTACAACCAATTCGGTTATGCGTGAATTTAAAATGGGAGAGGTCGAATTAATCTGTAAGCAGGACGGCGTGATTGCAGGTCTTGATGTTTTCAAAAGGGTTTTTGAGCTTTTGGATGCCAATGTCCAAATCGACCTTTTCTGCACTGACGGAGACAGGGTATTAAACGGGGAACGAATTGCCATTCTGCGCGGAGATATACGCGTGCTGCTTTCGGGTGAGCGTACCGCACTTAATTTTTTACAGCGAATGAGTGGTATCGCAACCTATACCCGCGCTATTGCAAATTTGCTTGAGGGAAGTAAAACCAAGCTGCTTGATACGCGAAAGACAACGCCTAATATGCGTATTTTCGAAAAGTATGCAGTTAAGGTTGGCGGCGGATATAATCATAGGTATAATTTAAGTGACGGAATTCTGCTTAAGGACAATCATATAGGTGCTGCAGGCGGTGTGAAGCAGGCTGTTGCAATGGCGCGTGAGTATGCACCGTTTGTCCGTAAAATAGAGGTTGAGGTTGAAAACCTTGAGATGCTTAAAGAGGCGCTTGAAGCCGGTGCAGATATTATTATGCTTGATAATATGAGTGTTGAGGAAATGAAAGAGGCGGTGAAATTATCTGCCGGCAGAGCCGAGACTGAATGTAGCGGTAATGTTACGAAAGAAAATGTTGCAAAATTGGTTGATATTGGTGTAGACTATATATCAAGCGGTGCGCTTACCCATTCTGCACCCATTTTGGATCTTTCCCTTAAAAACCTTCATACAGTGTAAGGGGTGAATATATGAAAGCTGAGGACAGAAGAAAGGCAATTATTACTTTACTTATGGCCGAGCACCGTCCGGTATCGGGGGGAGAGCTTTCTAAACACTTTGGCGTATCGCGGCAGATTATTGTTCGGGATATTTCAATTTTAAAGGCAAACGGCTTTGACATTCTTGCCGCACACAGCGGTTATATTGTGCAGAGCACTCCGCTTGCTGAAAGAGTTTTTAAGCTGTATCACACCACCGAGCAAACTGAGGATGAGCTTAATCTTATCGTAGATTTAGGCGGTACGGTGGTAGATGTTTTTGTGTGGCACAAGGTTTATGGCAAGCTGACCGCGCGCCTTGATATTTTTTCAAGACATCAGGTGGCACAATTTATTAACGGTGTGCGAAGCGGAAAATCAAGTGAGTTAATGAATATCACCGGCGGTTATCACTATCACACAGTGCGCGCCGATTCAGAGGAAATTCTCGGCAGAATTGAGACTGCGCTTTATGAACGCGGCTATATCGCGCCTGAAATATAGGAATGGGGTTTTGTATGTTTATTAATGCGGCAATTTTTGATATGGACGGAACATTAATTGATTCTTTAGTGTTTTGGGAGGTTTTGTGGAAAAATTTCGGCGATAAGTATTGCGGCGGAAATAAATTCACTCCGAAGCCTGAGGATGACAGAGCAATCAGGACGATGACACTGAAGGACGCTATGGATTTTTTACATACCAATTACGGTATCGCAGCAAGCGGTAAAGAATTACTCGATGTGACCAATGAAATGATGCTGGATTTTTATAAAAATACTGTCACGGTCAAGCCCGGCGTGAAGGATTTTCTGGAGCATTGCTACAGTAACGGTATAAAGATGTGTCTCGCAACGGCTACTGCGCTTGATTTGGTTAATATTGCCCTCAAATCTTGCGGATTGGAAAAATATTTCTCAAGGGTTTTCTCTTGTGCCGTTTTGGGTATGGGAAAGGATAAGCCCGATATTTATTTGTGCGCACAGGAATATTTGGAAACAAAAACAGAGGAAATATGGGTGTTCGAGGATTCATTTACAGCACTTGAAACCGCCAAAAGCATAGGAATGAAAACGGTTGGCATTTATGATAAATGCAACCCTTATCAGGATAAAATAAAGGAAATATCGGATCAATATATTGCTCAGGGTGAAACCCTTTTAAAGCTTATATAGTAAAGGTGCAGAACAATGAATTTATCTTTTGAACAGATAAAAGCCGTAACCTGTGGTGCGGCGCGTGTTACATACGAAAACGGATATTACCGTTTTTACCGCTTCACCTCCGAGCAGGAGGAGCTTTACCGCACACGGCGTGACGATTTTTACCAAAAGACCTTTGCTGCATCGGGTATAAAGCTCCGCTTTTTTACAGACAGTCAAACCCTTACTCTAAACACATCGATAGAAAGCGGAAGCAGCCGCAGATATTTTTGCTTTGATGTATTTGTAAACCGAAAACCTGTGGGATACCTTAAAAACTTTGAGGATGAAAAGCTGCCGCTTAATTATTCAACCGAAAGATTAGAACAGGGTGAATTTTCAAAGCAGTTTTGTTTGGGTAACGGTAAAAAAGAGGTCTGCGTGTATTTGCCGTGGTCAGCAAATACCAAGATTTCTGCAATTTCGATTGATAACGGTGCATATATTACCCCTATAAAAGAAAAGAAAAGGCTTTTGGCATTCGGTGACTCAATAACACACGGTTATGATGCATTGCATCCAAGTAATAAATATATTACCAAATTGGCAGATTTCTTAGGTGCCGATGAATACAATAAGGCTATTGGCGGAGAGATGTTTTTTCCGGCTTTGGCTGATACAAGGGAAAGCTTTATTCCCGATTATATAACCGTTGCCTACGGTACAAACGATTGGAATTATACCGATAGAGAAGCCTTTGAAAGCAACTGTAAAAGCTTTTTGCTGAAGCTTAGTAATTCCTATCCCGATACACTCATAACTGTTATTACACCCATTTGGCGCAAGGATAAGGACGAATGTAGAAAATTCGGAGAATTTTGTGGGGTAGAGGAGTACCTTAAAAATGTTGTTTGCGACATAAAAAACGCAAGGACGGTTTCGGGCTATGCATTTCTCCCGCAGTCAGAGGAATATTTCGGTGATTTACGTTTGCATCCAAACGATAAGGGCTTTGAGTGTTATTTTAAAAATCTCAGCAAACACTTTTGAGAGGAAAAGTTTAAAAGCATCACAAGCAACAGATAATACAAATATAAAAACGCAGAATAAGTTTGAAATTTCAAGCTTATTCTGCGTTTTATTATATCTGTTTTCTTTAAGCCTTTCTTTTTAGCTCGATTAAAATCATTTTTATTTCTTTTAAAAAGAACTTGGGGTTAATGCCTTTAATCAACAGCTCGTTATTCTTATGCATCGGCTTCAGAATAAATCCTAAAACAAAATTAGTGAAGGCTTGAGTGAGCAGGGAAGCTAATGCAGCACCGCAGGCGCCCCACAGCGGTATCATCAGTGCATTAAGTAATATGTTAAAAATCACTCCCGAAAGGTTAATTGCGGGTAAATATTTTTGCTTTTCTTCTGCGAGCAACCAAATGTTTCGTATTGTACCCATAAACGAAAAGGCGCAAAACCAGGTTAAAATTTGCAGAACGGGTACAGCCGCCATATATTCAGTTCCGTAAAGAATGTAAATTATGAGCTTTGCAAATATTGTAAATACAACACTTTGTGCAAATGACAGATAGATAATTATACCGTATAGTCTTGATAAATTCTTTTCATAAACCGCAGTATCCCCTTTCTTAGATGAAAGAATGAGGGGACGGAAGGAATCCATAATTGCAACATACACGAACTGCACAACGCTTGCACAGGTAACGGCGGCAGAATAAAATCCGTTTTCACTTTTGCCCGACATAACAGTCAGCATAATGTGATCGGTATTTTGGAAAATAACAACCATTAACGCAGCAATGATGTAGGATTTGCTTCTGCGAAGCAATGCTCCTGCCCGCTTGATAGAAAAAGAAAAGAATTGAGTTCCTTTTTTGAGGTAGATAGTTATTAGAATAATACCAATAATTCCGTACTCCACCGAATGGGACATGGCAAACCAAAAAATACTTTTTCCGGTCACAAGCAGATATATTTTGTAGGCAGAGACTATTATATAAGCTCCTAACATGGTAAGGGAGGAGTATTTGGAAAGTAATTTATACTGAAACCAATACTGTACCATTTCAAGCGCGGCAAAAAAGATTGAGGTGCTGTATAGTATACAAACGATTACCGTTTCGGTTTCACTCGGGTTTGCAATAAAGGAAATTGCCGTTACCGAGCCGATACACAATATACTCGACAGTATGTTAAGTAAAACGGCAGTGCCAATCGTTTCACCTTCTTTTTCAGGCTTTTCAAGAAGCTCATGGACAAGTGTGGCATCAAGTCCCAGCTTCATAATCGGCAGGAAAAAGGCAGTAATGGAAGCGGCATAATTAATTAATCCGTAATTAGAGGGACCCAGATAGCGCGCCGAAATCATACCGATAACAAGCTGAATGATGGATTGGGCAATTTTGCAAATAATAATCCATTTCGCATTTTTGAAAACCTGTTTGCTTTTGATTTGCGGCATACTGCATCCCCCTTTTTTATCATTCTAAAAATATATCCTTTATACTTTCAATCTCGGAAGCTGTAAGGCCGGTAGACAATAGAAAATTCTCGGTTTTTTCCTGCAAAGTATTTCCATCAAATTTTTTCATATTTTCCATGAATTTCAAGGCATCGTCTTTATATGATCCACCATTGAAAAAGGTGGTTAGCTCCCAATTTCGGTAGCAATCCTCTTCAGAAACGCCGAGCAAAGCCTGCAGTAAATAGCAGATAGTTCCTGTTCGGTCACTTCCGTACGTGCAGTGTAGATATGCAGGGTAGGTTTCTTTGATTGCCAAATCAGAAAATAAAGTTTTTACAGCTTCCTTTCCTTCTGACAAAAATATCTCACTATATAGATATTTAAATTTGTAAAACTTTTGCTCGACTTTATCACTTATAGTTTCACCGCCGTCTGTGGTAAATCTCAAGTCTAACTCGTTTCTGATCTCAAGATCGTTTAATAAAACATCTATACCGGCTTCAGTAATAGTGAAATCAGGATTCATTGTTCCTCTAAGTTCTGTCCCGCGGAAAAGAAGTCCTTGCTTAACGGTTTTCCCGTCAACAGTTTTATATCCGCCTATATCACGAACATTCCTTAAACCGTCAACTAAAATCAGCCGAGGTGTTTGTGCGGTAGAGAAGTAGGAAGAGGCGGTCGTTTGTTTACCGCTTGATGTTGTAGCCGTAACACGATAGTAATATTTCTGTCCGGTTTTAAGATTGTATATTGAAATATCCCGTTCGTGGGATTTTAATTTATATTCTTTTGTGTTATTAAAGCTTTCGTTTTCGGAAAGCTCAACAGTAAGAGATGAAAGAGTTTCACCGTTTGGAATGTTGTCAATTGAAAAATTAATTCTAACAGGTGTCGGATAATCAAGCCTGCCTGATTTATTTCTGTATAAATCGTATAATTGCTCTGCGGTGTATTCTCCGTCTAACCATTCTATAATTACGCTGTTTACAAGATATTGCTCTTGCTCGAAAGGAATAAGTCCTATTGCAAAAGTATTCTCCTTTTGTGTAGGGAGATTGGAATATTTACTGTTTTTATCAATGTATATTCCTATAATAAATAAACAAGCGACAAGTATGACAGATATACATATACTGACTTTCTTGAACATTTAATTATCATTTCCTTTAAAGTGCGCTTTGAGTGATAACCCCCGACTCACCGTAAAGGGAGCCGGGGGAGAGAATTTATAAAATCACTCGGCCGTATTCATCAAATGTATAATTCATTTCGATAGAAAGACCGTTTCCTTCCCAAACATAGAAGGTTTGGTCGGTGATAATTTTACCGCCCCAATATATGAAGTAATAGTAGCCGTCTATGTAAGCAAGACCGGGGAGGGGAGTTCTGCCGTTTTTATAATAGTAAATACCGTCAGCTTTTGTTACAAAGCCGTTAAGCATTTTGCCGTCAGCACCGAATTCGTATTCCATACCGGCAGGGAGGTCGCAATAGCTTGTGGAAACATACTGCTTGCCGGTTTTAACAACGCCGCCCCAATATACATAATAGTAATCATCGTTCCACTCAACTAAGCCGTGAGTACCTGTGATACCGTTATTGTAGTAATAAAGGGTGCCGTTTTTCTCGACAATGCCGTTGAGCATTTTGCCGTCAGCGCCGAATTCATATTCCTTACCTGCGGGTATGTCACAATAGCTGATAGAAACATACTGCTTGCCGGTCTTAACAACGCCGCCCCAATATACATAGTAGTAATTACCGTTCCACTCAACTAAGCCGTGAGTACCTGTGATACCGTTATTATAGTAATAAAGGGTACCGTTTTTCTCGACAATGCCGTTGAGCATTTTGCCGTCAGCGCCGAATTCGTATTCTTTGCCGGCAGGTATGTCACAATAGCTGATAGAAACATACTGCTTGCCGGTTTTAACAACGCCGCCCCAATATACATAGTAGTAATCACCGTT
>JAFWAC010000029.1 GCA_017507805.1 Clostridia bacterium | reverse complement strand
GAGACCGTGGGTGTCCCAGCCTGCCTTTCGGGGGACCATATACCCCTTCATGGTGCGGTAACGGGGGATCATATCCTTGATCACACGGGTCAGAACGTGACCGATGTGAGGCTTTCCGTTGGCCGTGGGAGGTCCGTCGTAAAAGACGTAGGGCTCCCCTTCTCTTCTGGACTCGATGCTCTTCTCAAAAATTTTGTTTTCCTTCCAGAACTCGCCCACCTTCTTTTCACGGGCGACGAAGTTCATATCCGAATTTACCTTTTCGTAAACCATGGAAAACCTCCTTTTGCTTCTTTCCCAAAAGCACCCTTCGGTGCTCATTCTCCAATGTCGCGGAGGCAAAAAATGCCGCTTGCCCCCATCTTCACCATTGTAATTTATCATATATAGGTAGAAAAGTCAAGGAGAAAGCAACAAAAAGCCCCAAAGAAGCAAGTGCATTTTTGCTTCGGCTTTCCTTCCTTTTTTCGAATGGAAAAAAGCGTCGGAATCCTTCCGAAAGCATTGACATTTCAAGCCAAAATAGATAGAATGTCAGCAAATCAATCGCTCCAAAAGAAAAAAGGAGGAAACGAAATGGATCAAGAAAAAACCATCTTGCTTCGGTGCGGCTTTGGAAGGCAGGATATCACGCCGCCTCTGGGAAGCCCTCTCGTGGGCTATTACAAGCCCCGTCGCGCCAAGGGCGTCATCAGCCCCCTGATGATCCGTGCCGCAATGTTCGAGGCGGAGGGGGAAAAGGCCCTTTTGCTCACCATGGATCTTTGCCTTATGACCAAGGAGCTTTGCACCGAGATCCGTACCCTTGTAGCGGAAAACGTCGGTATGAATCCCGACGCCATTCTCATCAACCTTTCTCATACCCACACGGGCCCCTTGACAAACAAGGATTTTGCTTCCGACACCCCGGCAGACCCCAATTACATTGCCATGCTGAAGCTTCGCGCCGTGGCCGCAGGCCTGGAAGCGAACAGCACCTTGGTGCCCGCCGAGATCTTTTACGCAAAAACCGAGGCAAAGGGCATCTCCTTTATCCGTCGCTACCGTATGAAGGACGGTAGCACCAAAACCAACCCCCGCGCCATGGATCCGAACATCGACCACCCCTTGGGAGAGCCCAACGAGGAGCTGCGCCTTTTGAAGATCGTCAGAGAGGGCGCCGAGGATCTTTATCTGGTTCATTTCGGCACCCACGCAGACACGGTCGGAGGGGAACACATCTGCGCCGACTACCCCGGCTTCGTATGCTCCATTCTGGAAAGCGCCATTCCCGAAAGCCGTTGTATGTTCCTTCTGGGACCTCAGGGCGACGTAAACCATCTCAACCCTCTGGCACCGAGCTCCGGCATCGTCGGAAAAGGAAAAGCGGAAGAGGATCCCATCCAACGGGCTGCGCACGCACGCTATATGGGCAGAGTGATTGCAGAGCAAATTTTAAGCGTATGCGACCGTGCTCGAGCGCTTCCCCTCGGAGCGGTTCGCTTCGGCGCACTGGAGCTTGCCCTCCCCTCCAACCGCGAATGCAGCCGCTTGGACGTAGCACTCAAGGTGCAGGAAGCCTATCTCGCTTCCTACAATGAACAAAAAGCGGGAGGGAGCAAGCAAAAAATAAGCGGTTTCAATATGAGCGTACCGGAAGCGCGGCGCATCATTCGGATGAAGGACGCACCCGAGTCCTTCCCCTATTCCGTTTATGCACTGCGGATCGGTGATTTCGTTTTCGCCGGTCTCCCCGGAGAGCCCTTCACGGAAATCGGCCGCAGGATCTACCGGGAATCCCCCTTTGACACCATGATGCTCTGCGCCCAGACCAACGCCGCCTGCGGCTATATCGGCACGGAAAAAGCATACGACGAGGGCGGCTATGAAACGGTCACGTCCAGCTACAAAAAGGGCGTTGATAACGTTTTGGTGGACGGAATGCTTTCCCTTCTGGAGCGTCTGAAATAACGGAAACGGAAAGCGGTATCAACCCGAAACGGCACAGAACGGCAACGCCGTGGAGCGAGCGAGAGGACATAAGTCCGATACGCCATTCTGCGCTTTTCCCGAAAACCGTAAAGGAAAAATCCCCCTCGTAGCCTACCCGCTCCGAGGGGGCATTCTTTTCCCTTTTTACAAATGGAAAAGAATGCGAAAAAAGCGAAAATCAGCCTTGACAAATCCCTTTTTCTCTGCTATAATCATTCCCGCAACCAAATCGGTGCCATAGCCAAGTGGTAAGGCCACGGTCTGCAAAACCGTTATTCCCCAGTTCAAATCTGGGTGGCACCTCCAGAAAAAAGGACTTCACTTTCGTGAAGTCCTTTTTTCAACTAAATCCACCCTAACGGGTGGGTGAAATATTGCTTCGCAATGTGAAATTCTCGCTTCGCTCGAGTGAAATCGCTGCGGCGGTGGGTGGATTTAATTTCACATTTTGCGTTAGCAAAATATTTCACCAAAGGCGAAAGCCTTTGATTTCACCGTGCGATAGCACGATTTCACTTATACTTGCGACTTTGTCGCTTTTATGCTATGCTTGTGCTACAATAGGGACAAAAAGACCATTGAAATGAATTTGTAAATATGATAGAATAATTATACTAAGGAGATAAGTTGTGACGAATAAATTTAAAGAATTTTTGTGGTTTTTAATACCTTTTTTATGCTTAAGTTTTATTTCTGTTATCTATTTCGTTTTAAACACATCAAACGGAGCAATGTATTTTAGATTAATGATTAGTGACCCCTTTTTTATAATAGCTCTTGTAAATACTTTTGTTCCATCACTTATATTGTCATTTGTCGTTGTCTTTATATATAAAATTATACTTCGTTTTTTTAGCAAGAAAACGGTTACAGGCAGAAAGAAACATATAATTGTTTTTTTGGTTTCTCTTATTGCTCCCGTTTGCTATATCATAATTATGACGAGAACTTTTGACTTTGTTAATAATACGATATTCACCTTGCAAACGGGAATAATAGTCACTTTTGTATTTTGGGTTATAGACATAATTAAGGAGAATTTGAAAAAGAAAAAGGCAAGGCAGGAATAACCGTCATACTTTTGGCATATTTACTGCTTAAAAACAAAGTTTTTAACTGCATTTTCTTTAGTATGATTTTCAATGTATCAGTATGATTTTTGTCATACAATCAAAAATAGAGTTATCTCGTATTTTCGGGATAACTCTATTTGTATATATAACTTGAAAATGATAATAAAAAATGTTATATTAAATATAAGAAAATGCTTGTTGTTATGCGGAAAATTCAACTTGTGGAAATGACTTCCACGAGTTACGATGTTTGCTGACAACCAAGCCTCCCTCTGACGAGGGAGGTGGCAAAACTTTAGTTTTGACGGAGGGAGAGAAAATGAAAGAATATAATAGAGCCAATATCCCTCTTGCAAAAACTTTAAGGAAAAATATGACACCTTGGGAACGAAAACTTTGGTATGAGTTTTTAAGATATTACCCTATAAGATTTCAAAGACAAAAAGCTATTGGTAATTACATAGCAGATTTCTATTGTGCTAAAGCAAGACTTGTTGTTGAACTTGATGGTGGTGGACATTATACTGCCAAACAAACAGAAAAAGATGAAGTCCGTACAAAAGAGTTAAAAGAGATGAATTTAACGGTTTTAAGAATTTGTAATTTAGATATTGACCGTAATTTTAGCGGAGTATGTGAGTATATAGATTTAGCTGTTAAAAAATCTCTCCCTCAGTCAGCCTCGCTGACAGCTCCCTCGTCAGAGGGAGCCAAGAGGTAATTTGTTCCTCGTTTAACACAAGCATATACTACACTTAAAGGCGGTGATGATATGGCTTTTAAAACAAATCCATATTTAGAAGAATTAGAAAAGAAACACCCAAAATTGTTTTTCATAATAAGTTTAATTATTTCGGTATTAGTTTTAGCTGTTGGTCTGTGGTATCTATTTAGTTTCAAAGAAGATATAAATGAAGATAAATCAGTTCCCATCTTAATGATTGTTTTGGGAGCGTTGGGTTTACTTTGCACATTGTTTTTGAAAATATTTAAAAAGTAAAGAAAAACAGGTTTTTCGACCGGTTCCATTTTGAGTGTCGGTCCCAAAAATCCTGTTCACGATAGTGGGCGGGATTTTTACTTTTTACTTCTTACCTATTCACTCTTACCTCAACCAAAATTCTACGGGATTTTTGGGAAGTAATATGTAAGAAGTAAGAGGTAATAGGTTCGGTGTGGCTTCGCCACAATTAGCTATAATACACCACGATATGATATAACAAAAGCCGTGAATTTCACGGCTTTTTTAATCTTTTATATACTGCATAACATCCTCGACATTACAGTCTAAAATCTTACAAAACATTTCTATTGTATGTGTACTGACACTTTCGTTTCGCTTTAATCGTGTGATTTGTGCAGGGCTGATATTGTATTTTTTGATAAGTGTGTATTGTGTAACACCTTTTTCTTTCATTGTTTGCCATAATTTATCATAGGAAATCATAAAAAATCAATCCTCCCTATTGACATATTAACCGATTGCGGTGTATAATTATATTAACCAATATCGGTTAATATAATTGGGAGGGAAAAGAAATGAATGATTTAGAAAATGGATATGTGTACGCAGACAGTAATGGTAATGCACACTTTGTATCATACAACTCTATCGGAAGCGGTTTGGGTATGGTAGTGTTGCTGGTTCTTGCAACTGTTTTTATAAAAGACGCAAATATGTTTTTAATTAATAATAAATGGGTTATTATCGTACCAACATTAATTTCGGTGTTAATCAGGACATTAGTTTCCGACATAGGCATTCGTTTAAACAAGCGCATTATTAATATTGTTGGTGATACAGTTAAAACAATTTGTATGTACAGCGTTTTGTTGACACTGATTGACGAGGTTGCAGGCTCCCATTGGTTAGATAGAGTGCTTTTCGCTTTTTTATACGGTGCTTTACTTTTTGGAGCAAGTTGGTTAATCGACTTTGTATTGAGATATCTGCGAACTGCCCATTTTTGCATAGCGCATTTAATAGTTTGCTTAATGACCTCAGCGTTAGCATTGTGTTTGTATTTTAATCATGCATGGTATTGGCAAGGATACGAATACACAGTATTTCTCAACAAAGCATCAATAGTAAAAATTGACGAGCAAATGGAAGGTACTATTGAAATACCAAGCCAAATATATAATTATACCGTGGAAAGCATTGGAGAAAATGCATTTGATTATAACAAAAAAGTGACACATATTGAATTACCTGACACAATCAAGGTTATAAAAGAGAATGCATTTGGTTTAGCTAATAATTTGCAAGAGGTTATAATTCCTAAAAGTGTAGAAAAAATAGAAAAATCTTTATTTTCATTTAATTATGATTTTGAGATATATTACGAAGGCTCTCAAGAAGATTGGGATAAAATAAATATTCAAGACAATAACATAAAAACAATGACAATCCATTTTAATAGTCCTTAAATATTTTGATGGTTAATTATATATCAGTTAAGATAAAGGGGGGATAAAAATGTTTTGTAGCAAATGCGGAAATCCTGTGGACAAAGAAAATACATTTTGCCCAAACTGCGGTAATAGAATATGTAATGATATTACTAATAGTCAAAGCAATTTAACAAGCGGTTTATGGCAGGATATAAAAACTTTTTTCAAAACCAATAAAACAATAATAGGTATACTTTTGTTAATAGCTTCGCTATTTATTATCATGTGCGCTGTAATTGACTTAATTCAAAGCGGTGGAAATTCATCTCAAAATTCATGGAGAGATCCATCAGAACCAACGCGACTAACAGGTCCAATAGATATAATTTTGATTGGTTTAGGTATTTTAGGTATTTTTATATCTATCAACCTTTTTAAAACAAAAAAATAATAGTCTGCGCAAAATATAATAATAGAGTTATCCCGAAATTTGAAGATAACTCTATTATATACAACTTGAAAAAATTCATAAGAAATGATATATTAAACTTGACAAATACTCGTTGCCATGCGGAAATTCAACTTGTGGAAGTCTTTTCCACAAGTTGAAAAGAGAAGCCTCCCTCTGACGAGGGAGGTGGCAAAACGAAGTTTTGAAGGAGGGAGAGACTATGAAAGAATATAATAAAGCTAATATCCCTCTTGCAAAAACTTTTAGAAAAAATATGACACCGTGGTAACGAAAACTTTGATATAAATTTTTAAGATATTACTAATTTAACAGTTTTAAAAATTTGCAATTTAGATATTGACCGTAATTTTAGCGATGTATGTGAATATATAGATTTAACCGTTAAAAAATCTCTCCCTCAGTCAGCTTCGCTGACAGCCGCTGACGGCGGCTGTCTCCCTTTGTCACTTTGTGACATTTCCCTCACGCAGTGAGGGTATCTACCCTTGTCAAAGGGAGCCGAGGGGGAATGTGCCCCTAACTTGACACAAGCATATAATGCATTTAAGGATGTGATAATATGAAATTTCAATTTAATGTCAATATTAACGATCAAGATTATTTGGATTACCATAAATTCTGGATGTTCCGATCATATTATGGAAAAAAGCAGATGATAACCTTCAGAATTGTTATTGCTATAATTATTGGTATATATATTCCTATCTCATTGTATGGTGGTGGCTTTACTTTTGAATCTTTTATTGGAATAATTCCAATGGCGATTTTATTGATTATATTTGAGTTGTTGCTTTCTCCGTTCTCTGTTGTATTCTTTAAAATTTATTTAAAAAGTCTTAAGAAAAAGGGAAAAATGGGATATTCCCCTTCATCCGTTATTGAGTTTTATGAGGATGTTTTTGTTGAAACAACGCCTGATAATAAGACTGAACAAAAATATTCGGCCATAGAAAGAGTAAGTATTGTTGATAATAAAGTAATTTATATTCATGTGAACAATATTATGTCTTACTTATTACCATTTTCTTGTTTTGAGTCAAAAGAGCAGTATAATGAATTTTTTGAATTTATAAAGACTAAATGTTCAAATATTGATATATATTAAGATAATTCCCGATTACGATGCCTTTGGAAATTATAATGTATACTTTTTTGATACGGAAACAATGATTCTTTATTTTTTCCGCAACAACATATAAACCTCGGGCGCTTTAGGAGGAACAAATGGCAGGATAACCCTGCCATTTTTGCATTTTATTCCGCTTGACGGGCATAATATTCTCGGTGATTATATGTCAGGACAACTTTCGGATTACGAAGGCATCAAAATTTCAGGGGATTTAGAAAAGGACATTGCCCTTTTTAAGGAAATTTTTAAAAAGGACTCTGTTCTGAGAATAAAAAGAATAAAGGTGAGGCACAGTATGAAATTCGACTGTGCCCTGCTTTATATGGACGGCATGACCGATTCTGATCAGCTTAACGAAGCGGTTATCCGTCCGCTTTTGTTGGTAGGCACTCCAAACTGCAGTGAAACGGTTGCAGAATATGTGGAGAAGCAGGTGCTTTTTGCCCGTGATGCCAAACGGACCGACAATGTTGCAAAAATATTGCAGGGCATTCTTTACGGCGAAGCCCTCATTCTTATAGATAAAAGCTCCCAAGCTCTTACGGTTGACGCAAAGGGCTGGCGCACAAGAGGTATAAGTGAGCCGCAGGACGAACGGGTACTTCAGGGTCCGCGCGAGGGCTTTGACGAGGCGGCGCTTTTGAACCTTGCAATGCTCAGGCGCAAGCTCCAGACACCCGACCTTTGCACCGAAATGTTGCGTATCGGACGGCGCACCTCTACCTTAGTATATATCTGCTACCTGGATACCCTTGCAAACCCTGAAACGGTTGCAGAGCTTAAAAAAAGAATTAAAAAAATAGATATTGACGGCATTTTAGACTCTAACTATATAGCCGAGCAGATACGGGACAGCGGTTATTCGATTTTCAAAACCTGCGGCACCACCGAAAGACCGGACACCGTTGCCGCCAAGCTTTTGGAGGGCAGAATAGCCCTTGTGGTGGACGGCACTCCCGTTGTAGTAACCCTACCCTACCTTTTCTCTGAAAATTTTCAGGCAGACGAGGATTATTACATCAATTTTTTGGTCAGCACAACGGGCAGAATGTTGCGCTATATCTGCTTTTTCCTTTCGATAAGTATTCCGGCAATATTTATTGCCCTTACCACCTTTCACAAGCAATTACTGCCCACCTCACTCGCAATAGCCATTGCACAGCTACGCGGCGGTGTTCCCTTTTCCCCCTTTTCAGAATGTATTATCATGATTTTTGTCTTTGAAATATTAAAGGAAACAGGGGTGCGTATGCCGCAAAGTCTCGGACACGCTTTAAGCATTGTGGGCGGTCTGGTGGTTGGTCAGGCGGCGGTTGAGGCACGGATTATAAGCACCCCGATGCTTATTGTAATCGCACTCAGCGGAATAGCCGGTCTTATGATACCAAAGCTCAGAGGTGCAATTTTTTATCTGCGGATTGCCCTTTTGATACTGAGCGCCCTTTTGGGGATTTACGGCTATCTTGCAGGAATGGCGCTCACAGTGATGCATATAATCTCAATCAAATCCTTCGGCGTGGATTATACCGTTTCGCTCAAAAGGGCGGACTTTCAGACACTTAAGGACACCTTTTGGCGCGCGCCTTGGAAATTTATGCGCGAAAGACCGAGCTTTAACCGCAATCTTATTCGCAAAGGAGAATTTAAGAAATGAAAAAGCTTCTTTCGGTGATAACAGCTTTTTCGGTCGGCTGTCTCCTTTGCGGTTGCAGTCTCAAGGAAGCTCTCTCACCCTACACACAGGAAT
Organism: Clostridia bacterium; assembly: GCA_017507805.1. Lineage (GTDB taxonomy): Bacteria > Bacillota > Clostridia > Oscillospirales > Acutalibacteraceae > UBA737. Next base: position 137,727 of record JAFWAC010000029.1, on the reverse strand, counting down.
ATATTGTTTCCTCATTAGGCTTCGAGGCATACGGTGACACCTACAGCATAAGCCTTGAAGTCCTGATGATAAATTCCGAGGACAAGGATGCCCAAAAGCTGTGCACCGTTATAAAGGGGATGGGGGAAAATCCGCGCGAGGCTCTTTACAATGCAAGCAAAAGCTCTGCCCTTCCCCTATTGCTCAGTCATTGCGGAGTTGCCATAATAGGTGAAAGCATTGAAAAGGAGCATTTTGAGGAAATACACAGCTTTTTAACCGACAACACCCAAATCACTCCCTCGGTTTATCTGATTTACACCCAAAGTGCCGAAGCGCTTCTCGGCTGTGAAGCCACCTCCTCGGTAGCCGTAGGATATGATATTATGAATATGCTTAACACCCGAAACAAAGCGGACGGTGAACAATATTCCTGCCGTCTTTACGAAATAGACACACTTAAAAATATGCCGATAAATACCTTTTGTCTCCCCTTTTTTGAGGTGACCGACAACGGCTTTTTAATTTCGGGAGGAGAAATTTTTTATGATAATTCTCCCGCACTCAGCCTCACACCGCAGCAAATGACGGCATATCTGGTCACAACGAGCTCTCAGGGAAGCGGCGAAATACTTTTGAATGGGCAAGCTTTTTGGATTAACTCATATAACACCCAAACAATGTTTTATATGGACAGTGTTCTTAAAATAAATCTCACCTTAAATCCGCGTCCATATAACCAAAGGCTTTGCTCCGATTTAAAAACTGCTGTTGCCGATTTATTACGGCTTTCGGTTGAAACAGGAAAGGATATATTCGGCTTCGGCAATATTATCTACCGCAAGGAAAAGGCTTTGTGGAAAAGGATAAAGGACAGTTACCCTGAATATTATAAAAATTGTAAATTCACGGTGGATGCGTTATGAAAGAAAAAACTGTATATTTCACACATCAAATTGCTCTTTACTCACTTTTTATCATGGGCAACGCCGTTATAGACCTGCCTCAAAAATCTGCCGATGAGTTTACCTTTTTGGGATTTTTAGTGACTGTAGTGCTTTCCCTTTCTGTCAATCTTGTATTAACCCTTTTGATTTGCAGACTTTTTTCAACCGAGAAAGCTTCTTCTTTTAAAAAAACTGTTGCAACTTGCGTTGCAGTGTTAGTTGCGATTTTTGCCCTTTGGTGCGCCGCCGACACCTTTTCAGACTTTATTTCCTTTGTGGGAAAGGTCATTTTACCTCGGGTATCACCCTTTTTAATAACCCTTCTTTTCCTTTTACTTGCACTCTTTTTTATCACCCGTTCAAAGGAAGCTTCGCTGAAATTCTCCCTTTTATGCTTTTGGGGTATTGCAGGGGTAATTATTTTTTTCCTCTTATCCTCGGTGAGAGACTATAACCTGCAAAACATCTTTATTTTTTCCCTGCCTACTTTAAAACAGCTTTATCACCAATCAAAACCTTACATTCAAAATCCGCTGCTCCCCTGTTTATTACTGAGCGCCTACAACGCGGTTACTTTTAAAAAAAGTCGTTTAAAGGCTACCGCCCTTGGGATTACAGTTGGCTACACATTGCTTGGGCTTTGTGTTTTAGGCTCGGTATTACTTTTCGGTCCCTACACCGCAGGCAGACTTGACTTTCCCTATTCGGCGGCAGTAAGCACAGTGACACTCGGCAGTCTTTTCACCCGAATGGACGGCATCTCCTATCTTTTATATTTCGCCTGCGCCCTTACAAGAACAACGGTGTGCGGTTATGTAATAATTGAAATGGGTAGGCTTATAAAGGGTTTCACATCAAAAAAATTATAGCGGGGTGCCCCCCACGGTCAATTTGCCCTTTCGTTAGGGTAGAGCAACCTAATACCCCGATGGTATGTTTATCTGGGTTATTTGTAGGGGACGATGCCCACATCGTCCCGCCAAAATTTGCTAAAAACAAACGGGACGATGTGGGCATCGTCCCCTACGAAATATTAATTTAATTAGTGCGCTAAACTATAATTCGTTTTTCACTGCCGCTTATATCGCTCATTTCTTCTATAAAGTGAGAGATGGATTATGCCTATTAAAATACTGTTTGCTTTTTCGGTCACAGAACAATTAATTTACGGTAATTGTTCGCGCAGAACATCATACTCCCTTGCAATCTGCGCCCATGTCACAGGTCCTACCGAGCCTGAGACAGGTATACCGTAAAGACGCTGAAACTGCGAAACCGCGTTTTCGGTTTGCTCACCGTAATATCCGGTTACGGGAATTAACGGAATTTCCGAAATATTCTGAGCAATAAAATTAAGATAGGTTTGCAGGTCGGTGACATTTTGACTGCGCATGCCGGGTGTGATGAAAAATCCGGGATAAAGCTTAGCATTTTGTCCCTCGTACCCCGGCGGCAGTGCAGCCACCGTTTCTGTGTAAATACGGCTTATCGTGTTCCAGGTATCGGTATCGACCACACCGGTAACGGGCAGACCGTAAAACTCCTGAAATCTTTGGACGGCGGCAACCGTCCCCGAATCAAAGGTGCCTGTCAGAGGGACGGGCTCTAAATTCTCATTAAAATAGGCTATAATACTAAGGTAATACTGCACCGTTCTCACAGGTATGCCCGTCATTCCGGCGGATACCTCCATACCAAAGGGAAGGGTTGCCTCCTCTAAGGTTATTCCCTCCGCCGCAAGCTCAGAAAGCCGTTTGACACCTGTGTAATACCGCTTAATGCTGTACCATGTGGACTTATCGACCTCTCCTGTTACAGGCAGATTAAATACCTCCTGAAACTTTTCCACAGCCGCTTCGGTGTCAAGCCCGAATATACCGTTTGCCTGCTCGATAACAGGTATTGCGGGATAATTTTGCCTTATACGGTTAAGCTGAACCTGCAAAATTCTCACATTATTTCCGGCATCCCCAACCCTCAACGGCACTCCGGGGTATGACTCATCGGTAAAAGCCACGGGTGCATCCTCTACAATTCCTATATCGTTGCCGTAATAATTCTGCAATATTCTGAATGGTGTGAACCCTTGCTCTGCCAAGGTGACAGAGCCCCACTGCGAAAGTCCGGCGCAGGTAGAGGTTGTTCCGTTGCAGAATGCGGTAAAAAGGGGCTGAATGCTTCCCTGCCGTACTACATAATCATTGAAAATGTCGTCTACTATGTAGCCGATGTTTTCATAAATTTCTCTGTCCTTTACAAATGCCTGGTCGAATTGTGTTGAGTTTGTTATGTCAAAATCATAGCCTCTCGAGGGATACCATTCGGTATAAACCCGATTAAGCGCAAAGGATATTATCGCATAAATATTAGCACGCAATGCCTCCTCGGGCCATGTGGGATATATTTCACTTGAGGCAACATTTTTTATATAATCGGCAAAGGGCACCGTCACATTTTCCGCCTGCGAGCCGGGCGGCCCTAAATGCACCGTTATATATTCCGGTATTACTGGGGCTAAAATCTCAGGCATAAAATCACCTCCTTATAAATTATATTGCTGAGCCTCATCAAAAATTTGCGCCCCCTTATCCTCGCCGGCGGTCTCTAAAAGCATCATATTTGACCTTTGAATGGATGTAACACCGCTGAAAACCGGAATATTAAGATGGATATTATCCCTGAAGCCCTCTGCCTGTACCAGCATATTATAAATGGCGTAGGGTATTTCGGTTTCTGCAGAATCAAGCGATATTTCCTTTGCCGGAGTCTCAAGAACAAAGCTTCCTGTTCTGCCGCTTTGGTCGGTGACAAGGGTGCCTATTACCTGCATATTCTGCGGTTCACCCTTAAAAACCGTCACCCTTGCCCCCTCTAATGGGTAAAGACTTCTCAATGTGCTCACAACTGCAATAAGTCTGCCGACCTGATTTGCGGGAAGGCTGTTTTGCACAGGCGGCGCACTGACAGTAATTTTCTCCTCGGCAGGTGCTTTCTTGGCTGTGCGGTACATATCAAGCATCTGCGTCTTATACTGCTCTATCAAATTTTTATCCATTTATATCACCTCTCCTAACATTATATGCTTTTCCCATTTCTTGTGTTTTTTCAGCTTGAAATTGCGGTGTTACTGTTATATAATGTAAAAAAACAGTTTTAGGAGCGCGATATAATGATAATATTGGATAACGGACATATTAAAGCGGAAATATCCGAAAGAGGTGCAGAAATAAGAAGCCTTACCGTTGACGGTGAGCAACGCTTTTGGAGTGGCGACCCGACCTTCTGGGCAGGAGTGGCGCCTGTGCTTTTCCCAATCTGCGGCGGATTGAAGGACGATAAATTCACACTTGACGGCGAGGAATTTTTACTCGCTAAACACGGCTTTGCAAAGAATATGGATTTCAAGGTGGAGCAATGCAGCAACGCCTCTGCCGTATTTCTGCTTACAGAAACTGCCGAAACCCTTAAATCATACCCCTGGAAATTTGAGTTCAGAATAAAATACACCCTTACGGGCACTGCCGTAAAGGTGGAATACGATATTAAAAACTGCTCTGACAGCGTTATGTATACCTCAGTCGGCTCTCACGAGGCTTATGCCTGCCCCGAGGGTATTGAGGATTACGACATAATTTTTGAAAGAAATGAAACCCTTAATGCCGCCAAGGTTGTGGGCACCCTGATTTCCCGCGAAACCGAAACCGTTTTAAAGGATTCCAAGGTTTTACCGCTTTATAACAAATATTTTGACATTGATGCCTTGGTTTTCACCGACCTGCGCTCACGCTATGTCACACTGAGAAACCGCCGCAACGGAAAAAGTGTATCGGTGGATTTTGACGGCTTTGACTACCTGCTTTTGTGGACAAAGCCGGGAGCCGGATATATTTGTATTGAGCCTTGGACAACCATTCCCTCCCACACAGATGACGGTTACGAGCTGAGTGCCAAGGAGGGTATGACCGCACTCGCTCCCCAAAAGCATTTTGAACGCAAGCATATAATTCACTTTTAAAAAAACCGTTAAAGATTAAAAAACAGCACTAAAATACCGCCCAAATCCAAAAGGATTTGGGCGGTTGGTTATTCTCAGAGTGTCACTCCGTCTTTAAATATAGCAAGCTCATGCTTATCAAGTTTTTCAGCCTTGGCGGTTATTTCTCCGGAAGCGAGCTTCAAAACAAAATCAAAAAACTCATCGGTAAGCTCTGACATTGTTTTATTTTCAAGAAGCTGACCTGCATTAAAGTCTATCCAAAACCTTTTCTTTTGCGCAAGAGCAGAGTTGCTTGATATTTTAGCTGTTGGTACAGGACAACCGAAGGGTGTACCTCTGCCTGTTGTGAATAATATTAGCTGTGCGCCCGAAGCCGCCAAAGCGTTTGCGGCAACAAGGTCGTTACCCGGGGCTTGAAGCAGAGACAAGCCTTTTTTCTTTACGCACTCACCGTAGGACAGCACATCCTCCACCGGTGCGGTACCGCACTTTTGAGTGCAACCCAACGCCTTATCCTCAAGTGTTGTTATTCCGCCCTCTTTATTACCCGGGGAGGGGTTTTCGTCAACCTTTTCGCCGTAGCGCATAAAGTATTTTTTGAAATTGTTTATAAGGTCAACCGTTTTATTAAACTCACCTTCAGTGCGGCATCTGTTCATCAAAATGGTTTCCGCACCGAACATTTCGGGAACCTCGGTCAAAACAGCGCTGCCGCCCATACCGATAATCTTATCAGACAATGAACCCAATAACGGATTTGCGGTGATACCCGAAAAACCGTCAGAACCGCCGCATTTAAGACCGATTACCAATTCGCTCGCCTTACATTCTTCCCTTTTGTATGTATCGGCAATTTTTGATAATTCTTCAATTATCTTTACACCCTCGGCAATTTCGTTCTCGAAATCTTGTGATACAATGAATTTAACCCTTGCTTCATCATACTCACCCAAAAGCTTTTTAAGCTCCGCGATATTGCCGTTTTCGCAACCCAGACCCACAACTAAAACTGCGGCGGCATTCGGATGCCTTATAAGTCCTGAAAGATACTTTAAGGTCATATTCATATCGTCACCTAATTGCGAACAGCCGTAAGGGTGATTATATGAATAGATGCCGTCAATATTTTGAGTTTTGAATTTTTGCGATTGCGCTTCTATTTCTCTGACTATGGAATTAACACAGCCGACAGTGGGAATTATCCATATTTCGTTGCGTATTCCAACCTTGCCATCAGGGCGCTTGTAGCCCATAAATGTCCGCGGGGCTTGCTTTTCAACCTCTTTAAAATCGGGGGTATATTCATACTCCAACACACCTGCAAGATTGGATTTGGTGTTATGGGTATGAATATGCTCACCCTTTTTAATATCACATTTTGCATGACCTATGGGATAAGCATATTTAATTATATTTTCATTTTTCGGTATATCCTTTAGCGCGAATTTATGACCGGCAGGTATATCGTTTTGAAGTGTTATCCTTTCACTGTTTACTAAAACCGTTTCGTCCTTTTTAAGGCTTTCAACCGCAACAGCAACGCTATCCGATTTATGTATTTTAATGCATTTCATTAAGCCAAAACCTCTTTTATAGCCTCTTTTGTATCAACCGTTATCTTTTCATACCAATATAAAACGGCATCGGCAAAGCCGTTATACTGTGTCATATCCTCGCCCCAGAAGGCGGTGTTTTTGCATACTGCTTCTACAAAATCTTTTTTATCTGTGTTTTCGGCAAAAAATTCCAATACTGCCCTGTCATCGCGGATAATATATTCATCTCCGCCTGCTCTTTTTGCGTAAAGACCGTCATCACGCAAATCATTCGAGGAATAAAATGCAAGCAATGCGGCAAAAGAAAAGGTTATGAGCTTTGGCAATCCGCCGTTATTTTTATAATAATCCTTAAATGACGGCAAAACCCTTGCCTTCCACTTTGAAACAGAATTAAGGGAGATTGAAAGCAACGAATGGTCGATGTATGGGTTTTCAAAACGCTCAAACACCGAGTTTGCAAATTCCTTTACTTCATCTAAAGGCAGATTTACCTGTGGTACGATTTCATCATTTACCACTCTGCGGACAAACTCGCCCATCGCCTCATCATTCATACAATCCCTTACAATATCAATACCATAAAGATAGCCTGCAAGAACAGATGCGGTGTGTGCGCCGTTTAACACCCTTACCTTTCTTTCCTTATACGGTTTGTGATTATCTGTGTAGACAACCGAAAGTCCGATTTTGTCAAGAGGTAATTCGCTATTTATGGGTTTGTCACTTTCAATTACCCAAAGTGCGAAGGGCTCACCTATATCAACCAATTTATCCTCATATCCAAGCTCGGCGCATACCTCATCTGCATAACCTCGCGGATAACCTGTGACTATTCTGTCTACAAGTGTTGAGCAAAATATATTACTGTTATTAAGCCAACCTTTAAACTCTTGTGGTAAATTCCAGATATCGGCAAGAGCTAAAACACATTCCTTGAGCTTCCTTCCGTTTTCCTCAATAAGCTCAACGGGAAGTATAATTAAGCCCTTATCCTCTGCCCCGGAAAAGGCATTAAATCTCTCATAAAGGAATTTTGTGAGCTTGCCGGGATATGTCTTGGGAAGTCCCTCAAAAGTATCGTTTTCATCTAAAACAATACCTGCCTCTGTGGTATTCGACACAACAAACCGCAAGGTATCAAGGTGAGCAAGCGACATATATTCATCATAATCCGCACCGCAATCAAGCACCCTTGAAACAGAGGTAATAATACGGCTATCGTTTACCACCTTGCCGTTTTCTTTACCGCGAAGTAATACTGTATAAAGGTTATCCTGTTCACGGAACGCATCAAGCTTTCCGAAAGGTCTCGGCGTTACGATTGCAATGTTGCCGTCAAACGCACCCTTTTCGTTCGCTATATCTATCATATAATCCACAAAAGCACGGAGAAAATTACCCTCTCCAAACTGCAGTACCTTTATGGGGTATTCTGTTTTAACTGCTTTTTCCTTGATATTCATATTATCACCCTATGCATCGGCATTGTTTAATTTAATATAACACTTCCCCATTTAAAATTCAAGCCTTACAGCAAATTTTAATAAAAAGCATAAACTGTAAAAGAGGTGATAGCGTGCAATATAATTTCAACAGCCCCGAAGCGATAGCTTTGGTATACGGAAAAAATGAGGCTGCCGCATTGTTCGGCAGGGTTAAATTTTATCAAAAAAATAATTGTGTGCTGGTTGTTGCCGACATAGAGGGCTTGCCCCCAAACGATACAGGCTTTTACGGCTTTCATATCCATGAGGGAGCCTCCTGCACAGGGGAAGGCTTTTCGGACAGCGGAAGCCACTTTAACCCCAAGGGCACTCCGCACCCAAACCACGCCGGCGATTTGCCGCCGCTAATGCGTTGCGGAGATAAAGCGCATCTTGAGGTGCTTACAGACCGCTTCAAAGTGTCCGATATTATCGGCCGTACGGTAATCATTCACGGCAAGCCTGACGATTTTAACACCCAGCCCTCCGGAAATGCCGGCACTAAAATTGCCTGCGGTGTAATAGAAGCATGGTGAAAAGCCGACAAAAATACCGCCCAAATCCAAAGCTTTGGATTTGGGCGGTCGATTTATTCTTAGAGTGTTACGAAGTCCTTATAAAAAACAGGATATGTTAAAACATCGTCCGGTGACTGCTCGTCAATCTCGAAAATTCTGCCTCCGCGGGTTTCGGCTTCACCGTAGCAGGTAAGTCCTGCAGAGCCGTCAAAGCAAGCCTTGATGCCAAACAAATCTGCCTCAAAGGAATTCATATGAGTATGTCCGCAACAAATGCAACGGATGTCGCCACGCTGTAAGACTTCAGCAAAAATTCCCGAATTGAGAACACCCGAATCCAGCTTTTCGGGATTATATCCCTTTAGGGCGCACTGCTCAGGATTGTCAATCGCCAATGAAAATTCCACAGGAGCCACATGCATACACATAAGACCGGGGATTTTCTTGCCCGAATGCCTTTCAAGCTCCACAGAGCTGTTCCAATACCACATCATCTGGTCGAATTTAATGAAATCATAAACGCTGGAGTTTGTCGAATTATTTTTAAAATCCACCATCTTTTCTATGCCGTAATCTTTAGCAAATTGATACTTATCGCGGTGGGTATCAAGTCCCCAGACAGAAAAGCCAACCTCGTCTGAATTATGCTTGAAAATAGGAAGCATAAAATTCGTCACACCCGAAATACCCTCGGTGTGCTTTGATATGCAAAACGGATATTCCTCATAAAAGCTTTGTTGAAGAAGCTGTTCAAACTCCAAATCATAGTCATGATTACCGTAAATATGAGCCCACGGTATTTTTCTTTGCTCCATGGGGGAAGCCAAAACCGATAAAAATTTCTTGAAATCCTCCACCGAATGCACATCCGGTCCCATACATTGGTCACCGCCAAGCACCACCAAATCAGGCTTAGCCTCATCCAGCATCATATTTATACAATCCAAGGTCTTTTTATCAAAATTTGTTCTTTCCTGAACATCTGAGAACAGTAAAATCTTAAACTTGCCTTCATTGTTAAAAGAAAGTCTATGCTTTGTATAAAGATTTTTACTTAACTGTTCAGTCATTTTAGAACACCTCGTCATTCAATTTATAAACACATTCTATTCCGTCAGGAGTAACTTTCTTTGTTTCCTCATATTCGGACGGGCAAATAAATTTATATTTAACACCGGCAGGTATGTTTATATGAAGCAAAATTTTTCCCTGTTCCCTTTTCCAGCTCACGCTGACCTTTCCGTCAGGCAATATATGATGGGCATTAACAAATGTAAGCTTTTTAACAAAGCAAGGGTTTATTTCAATTTCGTTGTGTCTGATAACCCTGATGCCTGCCAAATAGGTATAGAACCAAGCCGACACATCTCCCCAGAAATGATGGTTAAGCGACCCCTTGGCGGTATCGTCCTCAGTAAATATTTCCCAAAGAGTTGTAGCGCCCCTCTTTATCCAATTGCCGTAGGACGGGAATTCCTCTCTTGTAATCATATCATAAGCGAGGTCAGCGTAACCGTAGTCTGATAAGGTTCTGAATAAAACCCTTGCGCCAAGAACACCGGTATCCATAAAGCTGTCATTTTGCTCAAGCAAATCCAAAAGCACAGTTAGGGCTTTTTCTTTTTCAGCATCCTCGAAAATGTCATAATAAATCGCCATTACCTGCGCGGTTTGGGTTTCGCCGTAAACCGTGAAGGTTTCCCTGTCAATAAGATGCTCTCTTATTGCATCTCTGACCTTTGAAGCTAAAGATTCCGCTATCTGCATTTCCTCGGTCATATTTAAATGCTTGTAAATAAACGCAGCCTTTCTTGCAATATCTACAACCATTATAGACGCCGTAACCACAAGCGGAGTTTTATAGTAATCCTCTCTCGCGGTTTTGGGCTGGCACCAATCCCCCAGACCTATCTCAATTAACCCTCTCTTATCCAGCTTGGTTTTAAGATATTGCAAATACCTTTTCAGCGGCATTGCAACCATTTCAAACATTGAGCTGTCGCCGCGGTAGATATATGTATAGTAAGGGAGATTGACAATTACATTATCCCACGCAGGACCGTTACAGCCTTGATAACCCCAGCCTGCGGTGGGGATAATACCGGGAAGCTTTCCCTCAAAATCAACCGCCTTGCAGATATTGCGTATCCATTCCTTATAGCTTTTTTCGGGTGCAAAATTCAAAAGGCACTGCTCAGCCGAAAGTGAAGCATCCGCGGTCCAGCCGTTTTTCTCTCTTTGCGGGCAATCGGTCGGGAAATAGTGAAAATTTGTTATGTCCGATTGCTGTGTCGCCTTTTGAATTTTATTTGCCATTTCATCACTGCAGACAAAATCGCCTATTTGCTTTATATCAGAGTTCAGGGAAATAAATTTCAGCAAATCGGGTGTTGCCTGTGACGGGTTAATACCTGTAACATAAACATATCTGAAGCCGTGATATGTAAACTTAGGAATATGAGTTTCCTTTTCCTTTCCGTTGCAGATATAAATATCCTTTTGGTAGCCCTCTGTTTTTGGGAAATTATCAAAGCCGATATTTCCGAAAAAAGGTTTACCGTCAACAAGCTTTTCAAAATGCCTTAAGCAAATTTTCTGCCCCTTTTCACCGCTGACAGAAAGCTCGCAAACACCTGTACCGTTGATACCGAAATCATAAACATAACCATCCTGACATTCGGTAACACTTACAGGCTTCATTGTGTTTTTAAACACAATGGGCTCGGCCTCGCAAAGTCTGCACTCGCCCGCAGGAGTCGGCGCAGGAATTGCGTTATCCCATCCTGAATCGTCATACTCCACGGATGTCCATTCTCCAATTTCAAGATTGGCATCATAATACTCACCGAAATGCAAATCATCAAATATGATAGGAGAATCTGCGGTTTTTGTCTGAGTGTCGGAAATCACCTTAAAGGTTTCATTGTTCTCATCTGTAATCACAGCAGAAAAAGCAACCTGCGGGGCTCCCACCCAATCTGCCTTGTCAAAATCCCACACAAAGGCACCGAACGCATTTTTCATTCCGTTACCGAGCAAAACAGAAATTACATTCTTTCCCTTTTCTAAATGTTCGGTTATGTCGTATTTATCATAATAAACAAAATGGTTTAAATTGCTGCGATAGGGTGCTAAAAGTCCCTTGGTAATATCCTTACCGTTAATATAAACCTCATAAAAGCCCAAACCGCAAATTAACAGCTCGGCATTCTTTATGCTTTTATCCGCATAAAAGGTTTTTCTGAAGCAGGGTGCAGACACCCAGCTTTCAAGGGTTGTGTACTTTTCAGACCGTCTTATAAATTCATTAGGGAAAACCATGTTGCCACTCCTATAATTAAAATTCATTATGCCTTTTTAACCTTTGTTTTTGTAAAGGACTGCACCGAATCTATCCATTGCAGGACGGTTTCCTCCTGTGGGAAAGACAAATCCGCAATTTGGTATTCAACACCCAAAAGCTCCGATTTGCTCTTGCCCAAGGGGTGATATGGCTCAATATTAATTTCAGAAATATTCGAAAGGCTGTTTGCCATATCGGCAATTGCCTTGAAATGCTCGGGAGTATCATTAACGTCAGGAATAATGGGACAGCGCAAAATTATATTTGCGCCCAAATCATCAAGCATTTTAAGATTTTTCACTATAAGCTCATTAGAAACACCTGTATATTCTTTATGCTTTTGTTCATCACTAAGCTTATAATCGAAAAGGAAAATATCAACAAGCTTTACTATTTGCGAAAAATGCTCCGAAGGGGCAAACCCACAGGTTTCAATGCAGGTATGTAAGCCGTTTTCCTTTGCGCTTTTTAAAAGTGCATAGGCAAACTCAAATTGCAGCATCGGCTCTCCGCCCGAAAGGGTAAGACCGCCGCCGGAGTTATCGTAAAAAAGCTTGTCGCGCAAAACCTCGCCCATCACTTCTTCAACTGTCATTTCCTTGCCTGCGATTTCTATTGCCTCGCTGAAACAGGCTTCACTGCATTTTCCGCAACAGCAGCATTTTTCTCTGTTGATAATATGCTTGCCGTTTTCAAATATATGAACATCCTCACTGCACACCTCGGCACATCTGCCGCAATATACACATTTTCGCGCATCGTACAAAAGCTGGGGCTTTATTTTTTTAGATTCGGGATTATGGCACCAGACACAGTTAAGGGGACAGCCCTTTAGAAAAACTGTCGTCCTTATTCCGGGCCCGTCATTCACACAAAATTTCTGTATATTAAAAACTATCCCTTTTTCCAAAAAAATCACCTCATCTTTTTAATATACTAAAAGTTAAGAATGAATTCAATAATAAATGTGGCAGTCCAGCCGTACTGCAAAGCATTTAAGCCCTTGCCTGTTTTTGAATCGTAATACTCATAAATACCGCTTTTTTCCTTATCGCACCAATCAAGAATAAGCTCTTTTCCCTTTTCGGCAGTATCTGTAAAGCCGTAATTTTTAAGACCTTTATAAGCGAAATATGCAATATTAAGCCAAAGCGGGCCTCTCCAATAGTCCTCGCTTGTGTATTCCTTATCAAGATAAGAAACAGAAGGCATCGCAGGATAAAAATGCTTTTTGTAAATCTCATGCATCGCCTCTGCCTGCTCTTTTGTTGCAACACTGACAAACAGCGGCATAAAGGAAGCGGGAGTTAAAACCTTTGATGGGGTTTCATCCTCGTAATACACATCACAGAATGCGCCCTGCTCGGGGTCCCAAAGCTTTTCGCGGATAAGGTCAGCTAATTCGTTTTCCTTTTCCTGCCATTTTTTGCAGTCCTCAGGCAGTCCCAATTCGCGTGCCATAAACTGCAGGGAACGGTAAACATTTATCATATAGCAATTAAGGTCAATCGACCAGAGATTTGAAATTCCGCCGTCAAAACGGACAGATGTATCCCAGCCCGACTCACATTTTGCCCAAGCTTCGTTCACAGGCTCAACATCACAGGTATAGAAAAATAAGCCCTTTTTCTTTCTGTAATTACACCAGAAGCTTTCGTTTTTTACATAGGCATCATACCCGCGTTCAAGACGCTTGCGGTCAGGACACTTGCGGTAAACACTTTCAAAAGCCCACGGAAAAACGGGCGGCTTTGTGAAATCGGCGCCTACGCCGCCGTCAGCATACCATACATCAATGAATTTGCCCGTTTCAAGCTGAGTTTCCCAAAAAATTTCACACTGTTCATAAGCAAGCTCGGCGTCCCAATATTTAACACCCACTGCATGGAATGCACAGTCCCAATTCCACACACCTTTATAAAGATAGTGTGAGGGCACAATTCCCCTTTTGGGCTGCCAGGGACATTCCTCCCTGTAAATATTAAAATCCAGCAAATCGGACGCGCGCCTTAATAAATCCTTGTCGCGTTCATTTTTTCCTTCACAAACACAGCTTAACCAAGCTTCTCTTTTGTCAATTCTTTCCATAGCTTCTGCTCCTTAAAAATTCAAAATAAATTCAATTATAAAGGTTGACGACCAACCGAACCCGACAGCGCCCAAGCCTTTACCCGTTTTTGAATCGTAATATTCATAAACACCGCTTTCTTCATTATCGCACCAATCAAGTAAAAGCTGACGGTTTGCCTCGGCAGTTTCTGTGAAGCCCCTCAAAATCAACCGAGCTTGTTTCTAAGCCTATATCTTCAGCCAAATAGGGTGACCAATCATAGAAATTCCAATAAACTTTATTTTCAAAGGAACGAAGCAAACCGTTTTCAATTTGTTTTTTGAAGATTTCAACAAGCGATTGCAGTTTTCCGAAAACCTCTTTTCCGAGAGAACTGTCACCGGTGTTTTCGATGTATTCTCTAACGGCAATAAAATAATGCAATGCAAAGGAGGGAATGGAAAGCTTGCCTCCGCTTGGATATGTAATAGATAAATGACCGTCCTCACGCGTATCCTTGCTTATTAATAAAAGGTTTGCCCGAACATAATCACGGTTACCGTCAACAAAAGCCTTGTATCCGCAGAGTATCTGAAGTCTTGAATCCAAAACATAGAATGATTATTCTCTCCAAGGCGTATCAACATAATGCTCCATCAAGCAAAGTCTTAGTGTTTTTACACAGATATCATAAATTTTTTGTTCGGTCTCACTGAAAAAACGCAAAACCGGTAAGCCAACCGTTTCTTCGCCCAAGTTAATCAAAAAATGCCTATCATCCTTCTTGAGGAATTTTATTTCCATTTTCTCAAGAAGCTCAGCCTTTTTGATATGACGGGGATAAAGCTGACATTTTTTATCTACAATGACACTTTCAGTATATGGTGAAGCTTGTGATGCTGTGGCGTCATACAAAAAGCTTTGTCCCAACTGACCTGTAATTTTTTTACAATAATTAGATTTGAAGTTCGGATTTTGGCGTGAAAGTGTTTCGGCAGAACTTTTTGCCGCGATTACTCCGTCACATTCCAAGGCATACAGCAAACCTGCTTTTGCCGTTCTGTATCGTGATGAGGGGATACCGAAATGCCAGACCAAAAAATAAATTTCATTTTCACCGTGATTAAGATACTCGGTTATATCAATACTGTCATAGATTTTATAATGCTCAAAGTCACCATATTGGTTAGATGAGACATATTTCCCGTTGACATAAAGTGTGTAATCGCCGTCACAGGATAGGTGGCATATCACTTTTCCACCTTTATAGTTAAGACTCTCAAGGAAATCTCCGTAAGAATCAGGAATTTGCTGTTAGTCATACCAAATCCAATTAGCACCCTCAAATATATTCATTTTAATAATCCTTTCAAGCTTAGATTTTTTCGTCTTTACCCTTTTAATCCTCAAGTTCTTTAAGCTTCTGTACCGCAGAACCATAAGATTTTTGCAGACTTTCAAGAGATTCGTCAAGATAGCTGTACTTATTGCGCTTAAGCCAGCTCACCTTAAAGCGGCTGATTATAAGCTTGCCTTCGTTTACAAACCTGTCAAGATACTCCCTCATTTTTTCGGTATCTTCCTTAAGGCTTGCAACATAGTAAAGTCCCAAAAGCTGCGTCCATGCGGTCATATCTATTGCCACATCGAATTCCTCTCTGATTATATCGGCATCCACACATTTAAGGTCTGCTTTTTTAATTCTCTGTCTTATTTCGGCAAAATGCTCAAGGACAGCGTTAAAGCTTGATTCGTCCACATCGCCCATTCGGCTTAGCTTTTCCAAAGGATTGAAAAGGTTGTTAAGACCAGCCGTAATATTGAATTGCTTTTGGTATTCCTTAAGATTATAACAACCGGCATCTATTGCAAGCTGCCCCATAACCCCGTTTGCATCCTTAAAAATATATTTATCCAGGAAGTAAGGTATGTCCTCCTCCCTTGACGCTTCGGTGTTCCAGCTCATTGCCGCAGACCAAACAGCTCCGGCATAGGAGACTGACAGAGGCTGATAATGACCGTTATCACCCCAATCTGTGCAAAGAATACCCTCTGCGCCGTATTTTTTACCGTTGACAGCGGCAGTTCTGATATTATTTATCATCGTGGCATTTCTGCCAATGATGGAATTCCATGTGTTTGTGCCGGGGCAAACAATATATTTAACACCTGAATTTTGCATTATCTGACAGCTTTCCTCTGTGGGCTCTGTATCATCATAGCCCCACTCCAGAACTGTCACATCCTCGGGAAGCTCTGAAATAAGGTCGGGGAATTTTTTAATTATATCGCCCCAAAGCAGGATTTTCTTTCCGCGCTTTGCAGCCATCTTATGAAGCTTTAAAATATAGTTAAGATAAACTCTGCCGTTACCTATTCTTTCACATTCCTCTTTGGATTTTCCTCTGCCCAGCTCAAAGGTCTCATCGCAGTTGATATTGAACTGATTTGAGCTGAAATAGGGCAGTAAATCGTCTGCCATGCGGGTAACAAGCTCTAATGAGCCGGGATCGGCAGGGTCAAGCATTGAGGGTTGCTTAAAGCCCCATGGACCGTCATCAAAGCCATCGGGACACTCTGCCAGATGGTTATATTCCTTTTCCACCCACGGTCCCATATGCCCAAAATGATTCTGGCAAGGCACCATTTCTATCATACGCTCTGCGCAGTATTTATCAATAAGGAACAGCTCCTCACCTGTAAGCAGCTCCTTGCGCTTAGTCATATTTGGGAAAGAGGGATATTCAAAGGGAACCCCCTCCATATAAAGCTGAAATTGGTTGTATTTAAGGGATGCCAAAATATCAATAACATGATATATCGTTTCAAGCTTCGGAATTTTGCAACGCGCCACATCGAGCATATAACCTCTGACCTTAAATTCGGGAGAATCGGTTATATGTAAGCAAGGCAATTCTGCACCGCAGACTTCAACAAGCTGATTTAAGGTCATCAAGCCGAAAAATGCGCCTTTTTTTGTGCCGTAACGGATAATAACACCGCTTTCGGTTATATCCAAAACATATTTTTCCTCACCCAAAGCGGCATCTGCCTTTATCTTAACAGCCGCACTGTCGGAATTAAAATCAAGTATTTGCGCACGCATTGTACCAAGCAAGGCTTTTTTCGCAATTATCACAGGTTGCATAAGCTCATAGCTGTCAACACTGATAACACCTGTCTTGTCCAACAGATAGATACCCTCACCATAGGTAATGCTTTTAGGTGCAGGGCACAGCTTTATATTTTTATTCATAACACTTTCCTCCGTTTTAGATGGATTTTTACTTTTCGCAAAGATAACAATTAATAGACCAAGGCTCAAACTGCTGCGTATAACGCAGGTCAATTTGCTCGCCCTTGCAGGCAGAAAGATTGCTTCTGTAAACCGCCTTGAAGGCATTGAAATTAAGTCTGCCCTCATGGGACTTACCCATACATTCCTTCAAAACAAGCAGGTAGGTATTGGGCTTAAGCATTTTAAATTCAAGCAACTTCACAGAGCATGGAAGTGAGAACGGATTTATATTCGCAAGCTCAAGTCTGCTTCCTGTCAGAACATAGGGCTTTTCATAATACTTTCTTGCCAGCTCAACACCGAAGGCTTCATTTCCCTTGTGGGTAAAAATTGAATAGCGGTATTTGTAATCGCCCGAAATCCATTGCGGGAAATTAGTTCCCCATTGATTATTAAATAAATTAAAATAAACCGTGTTGTTTTCAGGTCTTTCAAATTTTTCATAATATTTAAAAATGCCAATATCACCCAACGAGAAAAGCGGAGTGTCATTTGTTATCAAGGTAATACCGCAGCTTTCCGCCTGAGCGTGAATAAAGCTTTCGGCGCAGTATAAAGCAGTGTTGGCATTTTCAATTATATCCTCAGCAGGGTGTACCACACTGCCCAGCTTGTCAAAGCAGAAATCAAGCCTGCCATCGCACAGCGGGAACATAAAATGACCCGATTCAAGCACAGGACTGCTCTGCTTATTGATAAGCTCACATTCAACATCTATCTGGGGCTTATACCCGTAGAAAATAAATTTAACAAGTATTTTCTCAGCGTTGCCGTAGCTTTCAAAGCTCTCCTTATCGGAATTATAGGTTATGGTGACCTCCGCACTTTCGCCGTTTTCTCTTATTTTCAAGCTGTCAAACAAAGGGAAAAAGGGTTTGTGGCGCAAGTCCTCGGGATAATCTACCCTGCCCAAATCCTTGAGTATCCAATCAAATTCCTGATAAATATAATCCTTTTGGTATTGAGCAATATCCTCGGTGCCGTAAACATCGTATCTGTAAAGAGTTGCAGAGCCGTTTATCCAGCTGTGTCCTGTTTTCACATCGGTAAGTGAATTAAAGCTTCCGTCTGCTTCACAGAAAATTGCCTTGTGATAAGGAGTTGTTATAACTATGCTGCCATCTGTATTCTTAACCTCAACATTGTTCTGCTTCGTCACTGCTCCGATACACTTTTCAAAGGAATATATTTCACTGTTACGAATTATCGGCAGGTAAAGCTCGTCACCGCCTATTCCCGAAAATGTTGTCAGCTTAACACCGTGCTTATCCTGATACACGCTTCCGCTTTCAACCGGAATCCAACATTCCCCTATTTCGGAGCCGTTGCTGTATACCGCTATTCCGTCAAAGGTATCATTAACAGCCGCTTTAAGCAGTTGCTCAGCCTCTGCGGCAGCCGTCTTGGCGTCCTCTGCGCGCCGGCGTTGCTCGTTCCAGGATTTTTCAGCAAATTTCGCACCGTCAGAATCAAGCCATTTCAAAAATTCAGGCTTTGAATAAACCCTGTTTTCAAGGAAGGTTTTTACATCACAGCCCCATGTATGCTCACCGAACATAAGGATATTGTGCAATGCCGTTTCAATTTTCTCGTTAAACAGATCGTTTTCTTCTGCCTTGCCCGAAAGAACAAGTAAATTATAAAGATTTTGGAGTGCCGATACTTTCTGTCGTACATCCCTTATTTGAGAAACCTCCTCGGGATATGTTCCGACACCGTGTATCCAAGTATCTGCTAAATCCTTTTTGATTACGGGAATGTCCCCAAGCTGAGGCAACAGTGCATAATAAAAATCATCCAAGGTTCCGCAGAAAATCTCGGCATTTTCATCGTAAAGCTTAGCCTCTGCTTCCATTTCGTCAAGCACATCAATTGTATGAGGACCAATGTTATCGTTGGTCATATTCATCGCAAGCCAGACAGAATATTTCCAATCGGCAGGTGGGTTTACTCCTGAACCGTAACCGCCCTTAGCATACATTGTAAGCACGCGGCTGCCGTCCGGTCCCTCCCACCAGAAAAGGGGCGGAACATCGGGCGGAGTGCAGGCAGGATTACAGCCTAAATGTAAAAACTTAATTCCGGCGGCAGAAAGAATGGTGGGAAGGTATCGGGAATGTCCCGGAACATCGGTCATTTTAGCAGAAACATACGATTTGTTAAACCGTTCACTTAATTTCTTTGAAATATTTATTCCGTAAATCAGCTCATCAAGTCCGCAAAAATCAGTATGTAGAGTAAACGGCAGGGAATGCCATACAACCTGTCCCCTGTTAATGAAATCAATCAGCTTTTCACGCTTTTCCTCGCTTACATAATCCGATTCAAGCATAAAACGCAACGGCTCAGAAGGCATGGTCCAAACATATTTCTTACCTTCCGGTCTGTTACCTGTTTTTTCACAAAGCTCTATAACCCGATCTAACATATCAGTACAAATATTTTTCATTATATTTTCCGATAAATCGGTAAATCCAATATCAAAATGAGTTTTAAAAACGGAAACAATTTTCATAGAACACGCTATCCCCTATCAAATTTTGCCGCAGTGACAATGCCTTAAGCATTATTTGCTATAAGCTTTTTCAAGCCGATTAAATCAAGTATATTGATTTCCAAATTATCCGATTTCACATCTGCCGATGCCACATCATAATCAAAGAAGTTGCCTAAAAGAATACTCTTCAGGCAGACCAAATCGGTACTGTTTATACTGCCCGATTCATCAATGTCTCCTGCAACGGAAGGCTCGAATATAACCGAAACCTTAACATCAGTGGAAGGCATTGAGAAGCTATATGAATTTCTGGCATTTTTTGTTGCTGCCCTTTCGCCGAACATTACTCTATTCACTCTATAACCTACATTCGGTGTAACAGCAACATCAATGGTGTCGCCCTTATTGGCTGCTGCCTTCACCTCAAAGCTTCCGTTAGAAGCATCGCCCTTTTCTATATCATAAGGAATATCTACAACAGATAAATCCATTGAAACACCCTGTGAAGGTGTTCCCCAAGTCCATGCCTCAAGCTGAGAAGTGGTTATGCTGTCTGTGAAAAGCTTGTAAATAATATTGCCGTTTTCATCCTCGACACGCAGATTTTTAAAGTAAGCACTGTAGGTTTTAGTTGCGTCTACCGCCTCGGAGGTTATTAAGGAAATAGCTACCACATACATACCTTTTGCATTTTCCTCTGTACAGCCCCAGCCTGAAAGGTCAAGCTCAGCTGTCTGCCATTTGCCAACTCCTGCAGAAAGGTCTTTATCGGTATTTCCGGTGACATTTTGCCACACATCGTAGGACTGAAGCGTTATTGCCCCCATCCCCTTGAGTGCTTCATCAAGCATATATTCATACTTAAAAACCCAATTACCCTTTATCGGGGCTTTTCCGGTTTTTAATTCACCGTTAAAGTAATATTCCTGCTCAAGGTCAAGAATTGAAGGAGCGCTTTTCAAATAATTACCGTAAATAGCTTTTTGAATATTTTTAGCAACCCCTGCTTCCCCGTTTTCAAAGGTAAACTCTGCCTTTATTGCCTTGGTCTCGTTCAGTGTGTTTGTATCGGGGGACGGCACAACATCGAATGAGGCTGTAGCATTTTGGTTTGTTTGCGGCAACCATTCCTGCATACAAAGCTGGTCGGTGGTTACAGTGCTGTCAAAAACCGTATAAACAACCTTGCCGTTTTCATCCTCAATGCGCAGATTTTTATAATATGCGTAATAGGTCTTGCTTGTGTCAACCGCATCTTTGGTACTAACAGTTAATCCTACGGCATGCATAGCTCTGCCCCAGCTTTCGGTACAGTTCCACGGTGACAAATCCAAAGATTCCGACTGCCAGATGTTAAGTCCGTCTGTATGGTCGGTGGCAATGTCTCCGGCTACACCCCAAGTATCATTCTCCTGAAGCATTATGTTTCCGAGCCCCACAATATCATCCGATATCATATAGTCATATTTAAAGCTCCAATTTCCTTTTATAGGTACGCCACCTGTAGGTTTGTTTGAGCCTTTATTGTATTGCTGAATAAGATTAAGCTGAGACGGTGTATGTATCATATCAAGTGAATAAAGACCGTATTTTACCGTCTTGCTCACACCGGCTTGACCGTTTGAGAACTTAACCGCCATTCTCAAAACATTTTCTTTTGGTAAATTGCCACCGAAAATTTCATTACCTATAACGAAATAATTTCCGTCAACCGAGCCTGCCTCAGACAAATTAACCGTATCACCCGCAATGCCCGTTGCCTCGTTTATAACAATCTTATTGCCCGAATTCGGGTTATTGCACCTAACAACATACTGCGAGCTGTTTGTCACACGACCGATTTCAAAGGTGTTATTATAGCTACCCATAAGGCGGATTGCAGCAGCATTTTCATAATCGGTTTCAGTCATACGGACATTTTCAATATAATCAAAAACAAACTTGTTATTATTACTGCCATTTATTACATTTATACCGTAATAATCATCATAAGGAGAAGGGTCTATATATCCTCCGCCGCCTATTCTTCCGTTATGCAAACCCGTTCCTGAAATATAGCCGCCGATAAAAACATTGCCTGTGGAATAATATTTTTCGTCCGCTTCGTAAGGACTGCCGTTGATGCCGTTATTAGCAGGATAATAGCTACCGGCATTCCACATATTAAGGTCTATACCATTAGCGCCAATATTAGTTAGATAGACATCATAAAATTCATTATTATAAGCTCCCTCAAGCTGAATACCGGTACCAAGCATCATTCTGGTGGGATTATCAATATAAACATTGCTTATCAGATTGTTATGCGCACCGCAGATAAGATAAATTCCGTGTCTTTTTGTACCCTCGGTGTAAATATTTTCAATTGTAACATTTGAGCTGCCGTTGATAACGATTGCATCAGCGAGACCGTAATTTGAACCGGGATTATATGTTCCCCTTATTTTAAAGTCTTTTAAGGTTATTTCAGATGTACTCTTAAATGAAGTACGGAACATTGCCACAATATTTGTGGTTTTGCTTGCCCGCGGTTTATAAATAACTGTTCCTGCCCCGGCGCCCCTTATTGTAAGGGGGGCATCGGGAATATTGAATGCCGCCGGCTCTAATTCCCAGGTTTCTTTTTCATCGGAAGCTTCGCATGGGTATTCTCCTGCCGGAATATATACCGTGTCATATCCGTTCTCTGCAGCATAATTTATTGCCGCAGAAATAGCAGGTGTCCAATTTTCATCAGCCGTTCCGCGGTTTTCAACATATTTGGTAAACATTGCATTACGAACATTTATTTCTTTTGTAGTATCGGTTGCTGTGGCTTGAATTGCAAGACTTGTAATCAACAGGACAGCCGCAGAAGCAACTGCTAAAATCCTTTTTGAAAAATCAAACCTTCTTTTCATAGAGCTAATTCTCCTTAACATATCGTTTGTTGAATTCTTTACTGATTTTTAATTACAAGGTTATTTCTTGCAGCGTCAGCTTCCTCGGAATTGAACAGCTCTCCTGCAATTCCGGATACCTCGCCTATAGTAATCTCGTTACTCCAGACAGGGCTGTTATACCTAACGGCATATTTCGTACTATTTGAAACTCGACCGATTTCAAATGTGTTATAGCTACTGTTCATAAGGCGGATTGCAGCAGCATTTTCATAATCGGTTTCAGTCATACGGACATTTTCAATATAATCAAAAACAAACTTGTTATTATTACTGCCATTTATTACATTTATACCGTAATAATCGTCATGCGGCGAGGGGTCGATATACCCTCCTCCGCCGATATTTCCGTTATGTAAGCCTGTTCCCGAAATATAGCCGCCAATGAAGGTATTTCCTGTAGAATAATATTTTTCACTTTCCGAGTAAGGGCTGTTATTGGTGCCGTCATTAGCAGGATAAAAGCTACCGGCATTCCACATATTAAGATCTATTGCATTAGCGCCGATATTTGTAAGATAAACATTATAAAATTCATTATTATATGCCCCCTCAAGCTGGATACCTGTTCCAAGCATCATTCTTGTGGGATTATCAATGTGAACATTTTTGATTACATTGCCATTCGCACCGCACATAAGATAAATTCCGTGGCGCTTTGTGCCTTCGGTACAAATATTTTCAACCGTAACATTTGAGCTTCCGTTAATAACAATACCGTCTACCAAACCGTAATTCGGACCGGGATTATATGTTCCTTTTATTGTAAAATCCTTTAAGGTTATTTCAGATGTGCTTTTAAACGCGGTACGGAACATTGCAATAGAATTTTCCAATTTGCTGGCTACAGGCTTATAAAAAACCGTACTCTCGCCGTCACCCTTTATTGTAAGGGGTGCATCGGGAAGGACAAATGAGGCAGGCTCAAGCTCCCATGCCTCCTTTTCATACGAAGCTTCGCATGGATACTCTCCTGCAGGTGCGTATACGGTATGGCAACCGTTTTCTGCCGCATATTTAATCGCGGCAGAGATTGCCGGTGTCCAATTTTCATCGGCAGTGCCGGGCTTCTCAACAAGCTTTTTCCATTTCTCGTCTGTGATATTAACGGTTTTTTCTATTTTAGGTTCTGAGGGAGTTTCCTTTTTTGCATTATCCTTGCAACCGCTTAAAAGCACTGCAGCGGTCAAAGCACAAACACAAATTAAGGCTGTTGCCCTTTTAAGGAATTTATTTTTTGTGCGCATTTATCCTACTCACCCTTTACTCAAAAAAGATTTGATTGCCGAGCCTCATAACAACATTTCCCGTGAAGCTTCCGGTGCGTTGGGGTAAGGGATTGTCATAATTACAGCAAAGCTCGCCCGGCGAGGTGTAATGTCCCCAGACACATCCCATTATCAAATTCATATTTTTTTCTTTTCCCTCAACGGGAGCAACGCGGGCACAGCCCTTTCCGTTACTTTCAAAAAGCACAACAAGACCGTCTTTAGTTATAATCTGCTCATAAAACAGATTGTGCCTTCTTGCGCGGAAATCTGCAGTGTAATTAGAAACACCGTCATCAACTATGCCAAGCGCAACTGTATCCATATATTTATACCATGTGGGCTTTTCAAGAATTGAAAGAACCTTTTCGGTTGCCCTGTGAGGTAATGCAGTACCAGATAACCGTCCGACACTTGTCTGAGGATAAACAGAGCTTTTGGCAACATCAGAATACCACGAAAATTCCTTGACTTCCTTCAAAGTATAAACCGCACCGATTTCCTCGATTTTTTCATTTGGTATATCAAGGGTAAACTCTGTATCCATTCTGCCTGAAGCATCAATTTTTATTTTGAAGGTAACATCCGAAAGCTCACTGTAATCTCCTTTAACCGTAACAACAGCCTCGTTGCCGACAGTCTCGGCATTAACCGATGCCAGCTTCCAATTTGTAAGCTTAACAAGTCTGCCCAAATTAAGGTCAGGACCGCCCACTATTGCGGTCACACCGCCAAATTTGCCGTCAGTAATTTTACCTGTGGCTTTATCAAACTTTATACTGAACTCTTTGCCGTTAATATTAATTTCCGTATCGGTTTCAGAAACAGCAGGGGCGGTTTCCTTTGAAACGGCGGCAAATGTCGGTGCCTTTCTGCCGCCAAGAGTAAACTCATACTCATCAACGATGCAGTTTTCAAGCTTTCCTGTGTCATCCCTGAAAATAAGGGTGACCACGTCTCCGGCTTTCCAGCCGTTATATTTAATCCGAAGCTTTCCTTTTTGTGCAGGTGCCACTGAGGGTATTTCAGCCTCGACAGCCTTTCCGTTTACCGCACACTCCACCTTTAACTCACTTAAATTTGTGTGCCTGTAACGGTTTTCAAGCTCAAATTCCAAAATGTCCGATGTCGGCACCCGATAGGTTATACCTTCATCTATCTGAATTGGAGAATATGCCTTTTTAACAAGCCAATATTCCTCCTTTTCACGGTTCCAGGTGTCAAGCACACCCCAAAATCTCGGGAAAAACTTTTCTGTGCTTGTGGGAGTGAGCGTCACCCAATCGCGACCGTTCCAGATTGCTCCTCCGAGCCCACCTTCCTGATAATATATCAAATCCCAAAGCTCCTCCAAATCCCAATGGAGAATAAGAGACGGGTCGTTATAGTTGGCGGTTGGGTTATGCCCGTAGACGTGAGCATATTCATCGTAAATGTAAGGCACCTCGGTGGACGGATTGTAATAAATATCCGCTTTTGAGGGGTAATGCACGCTGAAAATATCGGTCGATGTTTTTTCGGGCTGGAAATATCCCCATGAAAACTTGGTCAGGTGGTCAGGGTCTGCCGCCTTTATATAGGCAACACCCGTTTCAATGTTAATTTCCCAGCTGCTTTCATTTCCGAGTGAGTAGAACAAAAGGCTTGCATGTGAACGTGAAATTTCAACCATGTCGGCATAGTAATTGTGATACCAATCCGATTGGTTGGGGTCACATATTTTTTCATATCGCTCATAGATGCCGGCATTCCACTCACACACCATTGCCAGCGCGCACTCATTTTCAACATAAATTCCAAGCTCATCGCAAATATCAAAAACATAGCTATACTGCGGATGATGAGCCGTTCTTATATAATTAACATTCGCCGCCTTGAGCTTAATAAGCGATGCTCTGTCAGACCAATAATCAGCAACCAAGCCCTTTTCGGGAGAAAGATTTATCCAATTAACTCCCCTGAGCTTTGTTTCCTTGCCGTTTACAAGCACCTTATTTCCCGAAACCTCAATCTCTTTGAAACCGACCTTTTTGGTAAGCTTTTCTGTGACCTTTCCGTCCTTATCAAGCATATAGGCGGTAAGAATATAAAGATTCGGATGCTCGTCACTGTACGGACGAATTGATTTGATTTCGTTTGTTATAACCGTATCCTTGCAGATTCCGTTAAAGCCTGCTATGCTGTTTTTAAGCTCAACAGGATTGCCGTCAGGATCGGTAAGCTCAAGCTTTACCTTGCCTTCAATTTTCGATGCCCAGGAAAAAGCCGCAACGGATACGTCTAAAGTGGCATTTTTATAGGATTTATCTAAATCCACTTCATACTGAAGTCTTGAAATACTTTCTTTCGGAACAGCCATAAGCTTGGGGTAGCCCATAAAGCCCTGATACAGCCCCGATTCACCCGACATTATTTCATAGGTTGCTTCAACCGTTATAATCGCGTCCTTTCCTGCCTCAACATAATCGGTTATGCGGCAGGTGAAAGCGGTTGTACCGTTTCTGTGGGTGCGAACAAGCTGTCCGTTGACAAAAATTCGCGCGTAATACTGAATTCCGTCAAACTGCAGAAGTATTTCTTTTCCCTTGTAATCCGCTGGTATAGCCGTGCAAAGCTTATATGCGGTGGGATAATTTTCTGTCAAAGAATTGTTCTTAATTGTTCTTATGCCGATGTTCAGATTGTCGGGGTCCCCGGGAACGGGAACATCGTGCCATTTAGATACATCGGTATCGTTTCTCCAGAAGCCGTCCTTAGGCTCTGCGGTATACTTCCAAGTGCCTGCAAGACTTATTACAGGACTTTTCACACCTGTCACACTGTCTGCAACAGGATAAATGGTGGGTGTTGGAACATTATTTATAACTGCTCCGTTTGGTATTTCCGATTTTTGATGGCTTTCGCAGCCGTAAACAGTTACATCTGTAATTGCTTCTATATCAACCTTATATGTAAAATAAAGTCTTAAATATCTCCTGTGTGTCTCGTCAACCTCAACTGTTACCTCACGGGTTTTGGGTGAAAGCACAAACCTATCGCTCGCGTTATACCAGCTGTATGTATCGTCTGAAGTCTGCACTATTCCCTTAGCAGCCTTTTCGCCCGCCCATTTAACTGTCACGCTTTTAATTTCAAAATCCTTGCCGAAATCAATCTGAAAAACCTTACTTTCCTCTGTGGTGTAGGGTTTCCAATCGGCATTTATTGCAGAATTTCCGGTTCTTTTAAAGCCGTCTCCCACATAAGTCTCAAACTCCTTGTGGGAGTATTTTTTATATTCATAAGATGCTAAGCTGTCGGAAATATCCGGCAGCTTAGCGTCTTTTTTGTAGGTGACATTACCGTCAAGAATTAAATCGTCTGCATAAAGCTCTGTTTCCTTAACCAAAGCATCTGCATATTGGGGGTCAGTTGCAGAAACAATCTCTGCTAAAGGCTTGATATTTAAAGTGTTTGAAGCTTCGTTATGCTCTTTCTTGCCTTCACCATTGCTTTTTCCGCAAGCGGAGGTTAAAATTGCCAAAGACAAAACCACTGCTAACAATCTGATCTGTTTCAATAATGTCACCTCATAGTATTATAAATTATAAGCTTTTAATATTTTTCTCCGCCAAGACGGATAACAATGTTACCCGAATAATCACCTTTGATTTTGGAGGGCGGATTGTCATAGTTACAGCATACCTCTCCGGCTGTAGTGTAATGACCCCATTCAACACCGAGAATGAAGTTCATATTTTTATCCTTATCGCCGGTTGAAGTAATCTTTGCACAGCCCTTGCCGGTTGATTCAAAGGTAATAACAACATCGTCATTTGTGGTGACCTGCTCATAGAAAACATTGTGTCTTCTTGCGCGGAAATCATCGGTATAGTTTGTGCCGTCATCCTCAACGCCGAGTGTGGTTGTGTTCATATACTTATACCATGTGGGCTTTTCAAGTATTGAAAGCACCTTTTCGGTTGCTCTGTGAGCCAGAGCTGTGCCGGAAAGTCTGCCAACGCTTGCCTGCGGATAGACAGAGTAATTAAATACATCTGAGCTCCAATTAAGCTCCTTAGCTTCCTTTATGGTATAGGTAACACCCATTTCCTCTATTTTTTCTCCGCCCGGCAAATTAGCATTAAACTGTGTATCAATTCTGCCGGTAGCATCTATCCTTATATTAAAGGTGACGCCTGAAACCTGTGCATAGTCACCCTTAACGGTGATAACAGCCTCGGTTCCCTCTGTTTTAGAGGTGATTGAGCTTAATTTCCATTTTGAAAGTGTTACTTGTCTGCCGAGATTAAGCTCAGGACCGCCAACAATAGCTGTTGTACCCTTATATTTACCGTCCGTAACCTTACCGGTTGTCTTATCAAATTCAATGCTGAAATCGGTGCCTGTTACTGTGATTTTAGTGCCGTCATCGGCAATAGCAGGAGCCGCCTCCTTGGAAACAGCCGCAAACTCAGGTGCCTTTCTGCCGCCCAAGGTAAACTCATACTCATCAACAATGTAGTTCTCAAGCTTGCCGGTATCATCTCTGAAAACAAGCTTTACAATGTCGCCTGCCTTCCAGCCGCTGTATTTAATCTGAATTTTACCCTTTTTAGCAATATCGACAGAAGGCATTGTAACCTCAACAGCCTTACCGTTTACGGTACATTCAAGCTTAATATCCTTAAGATTTGTATGGCGGTAACGGTTTTCAACCTCAAATTCCAAAATATCGCCGGAAGGCACATTATAAACCTTTTCCTCGTCTATCTGGATTGGTGAATAAGCCTTTTTGGTAACCCAATATTCCTCTCTTTCACGGTTCCATGTGTCAAGAATTCCCCAATATCTTGAGAAATATTTTTCTGTGCCGGTTGGGGTGAGTGTTACCCAATCGCGTCCGTTCCAAATTGCGCCGCCAAGACCGCCGTCCTGATAATATACTAAATCCCAAAGCTCCTCCAATCCCCAATGAAGTGCAAGGGAAGGATCTTCATAGTAAGAGGATGGTACATGCCCGTAAACATGGGCATATTCATCATAAACATAAGGAACCTCTGTGGTGGACATATTATAAATAGACGCTTTAGTGGGATAATGCTCACTGAAAATATCGGTGGAGGTTTTTGCGGGTTGGAAATAACCCCAAGAGAACTTGGTGAGGTGCTTGGTGTCAACCTTCTTGATATATGCCGCACCTGTTTCTATGTTAATTTCCCAGCTACTCTCATTACCGAGCGAATAGAACAGAAGACTTGCATTTGAACGCGCCATCTCTACCATTTCGGCATAGTAGTTATGATACCAATCCGACTCATTCGGATTACATATTTTTTCGTAAGCCTCATAAACATTGCTGTTCCATTGGCAGATCATTGCCAATGCACATTCCTGTTCAACATAAATGCCAAGCTCATCGCAGATATCAAAAACATAGCTGAACTGCGGATGATGGGCTGTTCTTATATAGTTGACATTTGCCGCTTTAAGCTTAATCAGCGACTCACGGTCAGACCAATAATCTGCAACCAAGCCCTTTTCGGGAGAAAGATTTATCCAATTAACTCCCCTGAGCTTTGTTTCCTTACCGTTTACAAGCACTTTATTACCTGAAACCTCAATTTCCTTAAAGCCAACCTTTTTAACGAGGGTTTCGGTAACCTTGCCGTCCTTATCAAGCATATATGCGGTTAATGTGTAAAGATTAGGATGCTCATCACTGTAAAGCTGAACTCCCTTTATTTCGTTGCTGATAACGGTTGCTTCGCAGATACCCTTAAAGCCTGCGGTGTTGTTTTTAAGCTCAACGGGCTTGCCGTCAGGGTCGGTAAGCTCAATTTTAACCTTGCCGTTAATCTTATCAGCAGATGCAAATGCAGAGGCAGATACATCTAAGGTAGCATTAGTATAGGATTTATCCAAATCCACCTCGTACTGAAGTCTTGAAATGCTTTCCTTGGGCACAGCCATAAGTCTGGGATAGCCTGTGATACCCTGATAAAGTGAAGACTCACCCTGAATTATCTCTGTTGTAGCCTCGATGGTGATAATTGCATCCTTGCCTGCCTCAACATAATCGGTTATAAGACAGCTGAATGTGGTTGTACCGTTTCTGTGAACGCGTACCAACTCACCGTTTACAAAGATACGGGAATAGTACTGCACACCGTCCAACTGAAGGATAATCTCATTGCCTGCATAATCCTTAGGGATTGTAGTTCTCAGCTTGTATGCGGTGGGATAGTTCTCGTCTAAAGAGTTGTTCTTGATTGTTCTTATGCCGAGATGCAGGTTATCGGGGTCGCCCGGAACAGGAACATCGTGCCATTCTGAAAGGTCGGCATCGTTCTCCCAGAAATTAGCCTGCGGCTCAGCACAGAATTTCCAGGTGCCTGCAAGGCTGATAACGGGATTTTTAACACCCTCAACACTTGTTGCTATGGGGTAAATAGTAGGTGTGGCTACATTGTTTACAACCGCACCGTCAGGTATTTTTGTGGTGGGATTGCTTGGGCAGGCATTAACCGTAACATCAGAAATCTGCTCAATCTTAATGCTT
This sequence comes from Clostridia bacterium, assembly GCA_017507805.1. Lineage (GTDB taxonomy): Bacteria > Bacillota > Clostridia > Oscillospirales > Acutalibacteraceae > UBA737. Next base: position 107,307 of record JAFWAC010000029.1, on the reverse strand, counting down.
GTGGGGAAATAAAGACGCATATAACGCCTGTGAGTTTCATTTGTTTCAACGGTTATCTCGTTTTTCTTTTTGGTAAGAACAAACTGCTCACCTGCATTATACCAAGAGTAGGTATCGTCAGAAAACTGCACTCTGCCCTTTATTGCATTACTGCCCGACCATTTGATAGTAACGCTTTTAACCTCAAAATCCTTTTCGAAGTCTATTTGGAAAACCTTACTTTCAACTGCGGTATAGGGCTTATAATCAGCATTTACTGAAGAATATCCCGACCTCTTGAAGCCATCGCCGATATAATGCTCAAAATCCTTATAAGAATAATTCTTGTACTTCTCTTCAGGAAATTTTTTGGATATATCAGGCAGTTCTTCCTTTTCGGTATATTTAACATTACCGGTATGAACAAGTCCGTCTGAATAAAGCTCTGTCTCCGCAACAAGTGCATCTGCATATTCGGGGTCGGTTGCGGTTGTGATTTCGCTCAGGCTCTTGATATTAAGCTGAGCGCTCGGATTTTCGCTTTTACCGCCTGTTGAGCCGCCACCGCCGCCCTTACAGGCAGAAAGCAGCATAATCATAACCAATAGAAGCGCTGTCAATTTCAAAGAAATAAGTTTTTTCATAGTTTTTATCCTTTCAAATCAAAGAATTGGAGGCTAACCGTACCTGTATACTCGCCGCTTTCACACGGCATTGCACGGTAATAAGCACCAAATTCGCCGGGGATTTTATAGCCAAACATTGAATTAACATTTATAAGAACATCATCATTTTCCGCAATTTCAAAACGAACGCTTCCGCCATGACCGTTTGAAACTGCAGCCAAGCCCAAACCATCATCACGGATTGCCGCAACATAATAGTAATTGTTCTTTGAAGCTCTGAAATCTCTCGTTGACTTAAAGTCGGGATTATCCTTTAAGTAGAATTGACATTCGTCATCCTGCCAATGCCATGCAGGCTTTGTGAGCTTATCCTCAATTCCCTCAGGGCGATTTCTCGGAATATCCCCGACAAGTCTGCCCACATGCTCTTTCGGATATGAGGTGATTATTGTGGACTTTTTGCTCCATGCCTGACGGACAACATTTTTCAGCTTGTAGGTCACGCCAACCTCGTCAATCATATTACCGTTGGGTAAGGTGAGGCTGAATGTAACCTCAAACTTACCGTTTTTATAGAATTTCTGAATCATCTTAACAGGATTATCAAGCTCCTTGTAACGGTGAATGTTACTTATTGCAACATAATCCTTTTCGTTGATAATCTCTCGGCTGTCCGAGCTTTCAAAGGTCAGCGGGAAATTTGTTCCGAGATTTAAGAACGGACCTTCTTTAATTACCGTTTTACCCTTGAATTTAGCGGTGTGAATGGTGCAATCCCATCTTCCGAACAGGAAGTGCATCTCTCCGCCGTTTATCTGCGCCTCAACCTGAATGTCATAGAAGCTGGGCATAACATCATCGGTGGGGATATTATAAGGTAATTTCTGAACAGGCTTTTCGATTATGAATTCGAATTGGTCAAGTATTGTGTTGCCGATATGGTCATCATTGCGGTAGAAATAAAGCTCGACCCTGTCTCCGGCTTTCCAATCCTCGCTGACAATCGAAATATAGCCCTTTTCGCCAGGCTCCAGCATCGGAAGCTTAGCCGGATGCTCCTCACCGTTAAGCAGGCAAACCATTTCTATGGCACTGAAATCGAGCTGACAGTAACGGTTCTGAACTGCAATCTGCAGCTTGTTTCCGTGAGACGGAATTCTGTAAGTAACACTTTCATCTATGCTGACAGGCGAGAACATTTTACGCATAATCCAATATTCCGGCTTTGCCCTGTTCCAGAAATCCAGCTCGCCCCACTTACGGGTGAAATCTACCCCGTGCTCGCCGTTCTTTATTCCGTCAAACGGGCGGCCGTTCCAAATGGCAATTCCGAGACCGCCGGGCTTATTGTAAGCATTCTCCCAGATTTCCTTCAATCTGTATGAGAAAAAGTCGCGGCGGGCAGGGTCCTGTTCAATCTTTTCAGGAATTTCACCCGTGGTGTGTGAATGTTCATCGTACATTACAGAGGTTTGTGAAACCTCTCCCATATATTGGGGATTGGTGTAATGCTCACTCATAATTTCAACCGCATCAACCGCGTGCGACCAGCCCCAAGAGAATTTATGCGGCTTCAATGGGTCTGCCGCTTTCATATATTCCCTGCCGACTTTAACAGTATCGCTCCAATCGCTTTCGTTGCCCAATGAGTAATAAAGTATGCTTGTGTGTGAAATTGCATTTGCCATCATCTGAGCATACTTTTCCATGAAAAGAGAACGGAATTTGGGATTTACAAGAAAATCAAACTTCTCATAGCTGCAGGGTGTCCACCGAGAAAGGAATACTACTGCGGCTTCCTCCTCAACATAAATACCAAGCTCGTCACAAAGCTCATGAACATATTTCTTTTGAGGGTTGTGTGAGGTGCGTATGAAATTCAGGTTAGCCGCTTTAAACTTGATAAGCGACTCTCTGTCACTTTCATAATTAGAAGCCAGACCGTTAAACGGATCGAGACACATCCAATTCACACCGCGCAGCTTTTCCTCTTTACCGTTGACATAAAGCCTGTTACCTACCACCCTGACACTTTTAAATCCTGTCTTCTTAATGTGACGGAAAACACGCTTACCGTCACAAACAAGCTCCGCTTCCAAGGTGTAAAGCCTGGGTGTTTCAGCAGACCAAAGCTCGGGTGCAGAAACCTTATAGGTTTTAATAACACTGCCGTCACCCTTATCCTCGGTGCCGATAAGCTGTAAATCCACCTCTTTGCCGTCAGGTGAGTAAAGCTTGTATACCATCTCAGAATTATCTTTTTCTTTGAAATAGTGAAGCTTTTCTCTTATATAAAGCAAGCCGTTGAAAGCATCGTCTAAATCGTTGGTAACACGCAACACAGAGGGTACTGTATCGGGCAAAGCAATAAGCCAGACATAACCCGCCAAGCCGCGCACCATTGCAAAATCGGGGAAATTCCTTTCGAGAACGGTCAGAACAGTGATGATTGCGTCCATACCGGGTTTGACATAGTCGGTTATGTCACAATCAAATGGTGTCATAGCGCCTCTGTGTGAGCAAACGAAACAGCCGTTGACAAAAACGCGAGAATAAACAACCGCCGATTCAAAGCGCAAAACAATGTTTTTTCCCTCCATATCCGCAGGGATATGAATTCTCTGTGTGTAAACTGAAGAAGCACCTGAGCTTCTTTTATCGGATTTTTCCCTTTCGGTTTTTAAAACCTCCGAGCCGTTATGGTCAAGGTCGCCCGGAACAGGTATATCCTTCCAATCGGTGACATCTGTATCGGTTCGCCAATATTTTTCATCGGGACAGTCTGTAAATTTCCAGATACCGGAAAGGGGTATGATTTGCTCATTACCGTCATCAGAAAAATTCTCAGGGAAAAGCACAGGGCTTTCAATCCCGTTATCAACGGTTGCAACAAGTGCCTTTTTCTGATTTGCGGAATTTGCAGAGAAAACCTCTGCCGAAATAATCTCGTGGGGATAAAAATCAAGCTCGTCATCGGGGTCTGCCGGCTGACAAACAAGTCTTATAAATCTGCGTGACGGCTCGGAAAATTCAACAAACTGAGACTCGCCTGCCTTTTCAAGAACAACCGTGGCGACCGTGAAGTAAAGAACCCCCTCGTCCGACACCTCAATTTCCACTGCAACATTATCGCGCGAAGCCGTCAGTCGGATACCGCCCAAATCCTGCAAGGCTTCAAATTCGTGTGCGCTTGCTTTCATATTTGCGCAATAATATCTCCTTGAATGTTGATGAATAATTGAATATACACACGGCTTTTCGCCGTCCTCGGGAATCCATTTGTCAATAGGTTTAAAAGAAAAATCCTCTTTAACCTTTAAATCTGCAGGCTCATACAAGGGCGCCGTCTGCTTGTAGCTTGTTTCGCCATTGTAATTGCGCTTGTCTGCCCAAAGCTCTAAATTCTGCACTAAACCGTCAAAATAATCAAGGCTCTCAATTTTCTTTACTGTTTTCATAGAAATCTCTCCTATCAATCATCCGATGCAAACATTTTTCTCACAACAATACCCAAGAGATAGCTCAACACAAACAGGAATGTAGCAATCGCCGAGGCATAGCCCATGTCAAATCTTGTGAACGCATAGTCAAAAAGATGTGCCACAATTGTGTGCGCGCAATATTCCGGGCTTGGCATTCCCGCTACGGCAACCGCTATATCATAAGCACCCAAGGAGGCTACGATAGAGTTTATTGAAGCAAAAAGGCACTGAGGCTTCATAACAGGGAAAACGATATATCTGAATTCCTGAAGCTTACCGTTAAGACCGTCAATTCTTGCCGCCTCTAAATATTCCGGAGGAATGGAACGGATACCTGCCAAAAAGGTCAGGAAGCCTGTACCCATACTCATCCATGCAGAAATAAATATAACCACTCCAAGTATCTTATCCGTATCCATAGTCCAGAGTATCGGGTCGGTTATTATGCCTGTTTTAAGAAGCATGTTATTCAAAAGACCGTATCTGTCAGGGGCGAAAATATACATCCACACCACCGACATTGCAACGCCGCTTGTAATGGACGGAACATAAAACGCCAAGGAAAATACACTTCTGAATTTAAGGGTGGAAATTATCCATGCCATTACGAATGACAGCACAAAGCTCAAGGGTCCTACAATAACTGCCAGCTGTGCCGTGTTTTTGATAGAAAGCATGAAAACGTCATCGTTCAAAAACAAATTCTTGTAATTGTCCAATCCGACAAATTTTGCAGGCTGCAGCATATTGTAAGAAGTAAAGCTTTGGTAAATCGATGTTGCAACAGGCAAGATTGTGAAAAGGAAAAACAAAGCAAAGAAAGGCAGGATAAACAAATAACCCTTATAATTTCTTTGAAACCAATTACTGCGGTAAACTCTTAAATTATTATTTTTCATATTAACTCCCTCTCACCGCAAATTATTCAACAAGTCCGCTTCGCTCAAGCCCCTGCATAAATCCTCGCTGTAAAACAAAATACAGTATAAGCAGAGGTATTGTGCATATAAAGATTGCCGCCATTATTACACCGTCTGTAACCAACCTGTCCAAGGTGTCATTAAGCATTGCGGTGTAATAGTCGGATTTGGCTGTAAGTACATTATTAAGCATTGCCGGCAAGGGCAGCTTGTCTTGGAAGGTAAGATAATACGAAGGCTCATAATAATCGTTCCAATGCCATACAAACGACACAAGGAAAGCAACCAACGCGGTGTTTTTGGCATTCGGCATTACTATGAATGCCCATGTGCGCAACGGACCGTAGCCGTCAACCGCAGCCGCATCCTCTATTTCAAGAGGTAGCCCCAAGAAATTTTGTCTGAAAATATAAATAAACAGACCGCCTCTTAAGCCGTAACCGAAAAAGCAGGGCAAAACAATTGGCAGATATGTATTTAAAAAGTCCAGCTTTAAGTAATATATATACTGCGGTAATATAAGCACCTGCGGAGGGATTATAATACTGAACACAACAATAGCAAATAACAGATTTTTCATTTTGAAGGTAAATCTCGCGAAGCCGTATGCTATAAACGAGCAGGAAATTATATGCCCTACTGTCGAAAGAAGTGTTATAATAAGCGAATTTATACCGTTAATATGAATATTAAGATAATAAAGCGCTATTTTATAGTTTTTGGGGTAAATGCTATGGGGTATCCATGTAACCGCCGGGTCGTTAAGGTCGGTATAGGTCATTATGGAATTGATAATCATTTTAAGAAACGGAAACAGGTAAACAAAAGAAACGCAAAGCAAGAAAAAATAGAGCAATATACGCGAAAGATAAAAGTTCTTGTTTTTGCATTTGATTGCAAAATTTTTAGCGCCGATCAAAAAATTTCCCATATATATCAGCTCCTTTTCTCCGTGTTATAGAATACATACTTTCTGGTTATGGCTGTTACCGCCAAAATAAGTAAAATTACAAACAAGAAATATGTCCATGCCATAGCAGATGCGTAGGAATGTTGATATGTCTTGAATGCGAGATATTGATAATACTGCATTACCGAATTGTTTATATCGTTGAAGGAATCAACCAAGGTATAAACAATTACTACAAGAATTGTCGGAGTAAGCATCGGGAGGGTGATAAACCAGAAGCTTTTCCATTCCGAAGCACCGTCACAGTGAGCCGATTCGTAAACCGAAACGGGTATGGACTGAATTGCCGAAAGGAACAAAAGTATCGGCAAACCAGATTTCCAAAGAACGGTGGTAAAGCGCTCAAGTAAAACGGTTATTATCTCTGTAAGAAACTCGCCGAAATAATCTGAAAACTGCGGCGGAACAGAAATTCCGTTGAGCATTACCATCGTATCCGAGGTCGAGCCCGAATACATAAGTGTCTGGTAAATCAAGCCGTTACCCAAAACAAAGGGCAGGAAAAATATAACCCTGAACACACCCTTAAGCTTAATATTTTTATTAAGACAAATAACCAATATTATTGATATTAAAACAATAAGCGGTGTATTGATTAATGCGTTAGCAATTGCCTTTGCAAAGTCCGGCATGAAATTTATATCCTTACCGAAAAGTGCCTTGAAATTGGCAAAACCGACAAAGCTCATATTATCAACGCTTGTATTACCCTCAAATGACCCGAGAGCAAAAAGCATTGAATAAATTACAGGATAGGCAAAAAACACAAGTGTTCCGATAATAAACGGAGCAGTAAAAACATAACCGAAAAGGGTTCTTTGCTTTTCATAACTGATTTTTTTAATTTTCATAAGCTTAGTACCTCTTAATTTACTAACGCGAACCGATATGCCTTGACAGCCGTTTCGCCATAGGTGTAATCCTTACTGCTTTTGTTAATTAAAAGCTCTTTTCCGTTTTCATATTTAAGCAGTACCACATCTTTAGCAAGAATTGTGTGGTTTACAAGTCTTGAATTGCTAACTTCCTTCAGCTCGCCGTTTCTCAGCTCATATTGCTGCACAATGCTGTCAAGCCAAAGGTCAAACTTAGCGGAAAAGAGGGTGTTATAATGAGTGTCCTGCAGGCTGTAAACACTCTCGCTTGTCAGCTCGAAATTCGGAATAGAATTATATTCCAACTGAGAAAGGCTTTGAGATGTTGGGCTGAAAAAGGCATTTATAGGTGTTGAAATAAAGCCTACACTGTCCCCTGCAATCAACTGTAAAAGCGGAACATATGCCGAATATACGGTGCTGTCAACATAAGGGATTTCCGTATCGTAAGCGTAATCGCTTCCGGAAAGAGCATAAAAATTGGTTCCTCTGACAGCAACATCGGAAAAGCTTTTGGAAGCCTTTGAAATTTGCTCCTTAATACCCTTGGCAAAATCTCCGGTATATGTAACCTTTTGATTGTAATCACGGTACAAAAGGCTTCCGAAGCCCTTGAAATTAATACCGCTTATACCGCTTTCTGAAAATTCCTTTATAAACTCGTTGACATAGCCTTCTATTACCGACAAGCGCTGATAATAAATATTCTCGCCCTCATTCGTAATATAGAAGCCATTGTTATCAACCACCGCTGTCTTTTTGGCGGAAAGATTTGAAAAGCTTGTGTTAAGCTCGGTATAATCAGTTTCCAAAATCAGCTTATAGCCTATCTCCTTGCAGTATTCAGCAAGTGCTCCAAGTCCCTTGCTTCCGCCTATTGCATCCTCAACCCGATTTTCGGTGGGGGTAGCACCGTAGCCGTTATTGTTCCAGCCCTTAAGGTTAATGAGTGCGTTTTCAATTCCGCTTTTTTTCATTTCCTTAACCATTTGGAGGGCTTGTTCAAAATCGGTGGTCTGCACAAGTGTTGTACCTGCCATATCCACACGCGGAACACTCATCAGTATTTCAACCGAAACATCGGCATTCTCACTTTTCTTTGCATCAAGCAAGCCCTTTTCAATCAAATGCTCACGGTATTTCTGAGCCATGCCGTTATAATCACATTCGCTTTCTCCGAGAAGCTCATAGCAAAGCTTTTTATCTGCCGGAATAATATCATCATCCAAAATGTCAGCAGTGCCCTCGGCGGTATCTGCGGAGCCGGAAAAGCTGAGGGTTGACACATTTCTCACATAATAGCAGAACGAAACACGGTTAAAGGGAATACCGTAATAAGCTGTGCTTATATTTATATATGTATCCTCGCCTATCTCATCCGGAAAAACAACAAAGCCGGTCCTTGTGTTGTTCATTCCTATTATCGGAAGTGACACACCGCTTGACTGCGCCTGTGTTTGGTTGCTTGCCTGAGGGTCAAGCTTGGTAGACTCCTGCGGAGTTATGTTGCTTTCGGAAAAAACCGGCATCTGCATATACTTGCCCTGTGTTTCCTTACCGAAATCAAGCAAAGCACCGCCTGAATAAGGTGTCATGATATAACCATTTTCCTCTGCACCAAATGCCGAAAAAAAGGGAAGCATATTTATGCTGACAAAACGGTATTCACCGTTTTCTATGATTGACTCGGCAGGGATGTTTACAGTAAATCCACCCTCTGTCAGGCGAAATTCGGCAACAAAGCCGAGCTTACGCTTTGGGAAATAATATGTAATATCAATTCCCTCATCATTCTTTTCAAACCACACCTTGGTTTCAAGCTTTCTGAGTGTGGCTGAAACTATTCGCTCGCGTCCGTTATCATTAGGATGGGAATAGTTTATCTCAAACATTGAGGACACCTTCTGCTTCCAGACATTTGTAAGCTTGAGTCCCAAGCTTTCAAAATCAATTACACTGTCCCAAACCTTGGTGCCTGACGCATCGGTCACACGCACCGCACTGTTATTTTCATCATACCATAAGGTGAACTTGCCGTTTTCTGCCACAGGGCTGTACGAAAAGGCATTAAATTTCTCCGGACTCAGGGTAACAGCTTTTCCCTCATCAGGTAGGCTTTTACCGGAAGTGACAATTCCGGAGCCCTTTACCTTGGAGGCAAGACCGCCATTTGAACAGGCTGTTAAAGAAAAAGCCAGCATTAATGAAATAACAAATATTAAAATTCTTTTCATTCAAATACACAACCTTTCTGCCAGCCTTACAAGAAATTAATCCTGAATTCCCTATAAAGTCCGAAAATAAAATCAATAAACTGCTTTGCAAGCGAGAAAACCAAAATGGCTATAACCCAAAGAACAACAATTGATATAAGTGAGAGTATAACCACACCGATGGTTTTTCCCAATGTGTAATCGTTGAGATACATGGTCTGTAAAAACATCAGAATAATTACCCATGCCCAAACAAGCATAATAAGGAAATTGTAAATTCCGGAATCCATAGAGCTCATACAATGAGACAAAGCAATTATTATCGGCATAAACACGATGTACGGCAACAGACAAAGTGTTGAACCGAGGTAAACCTCTCTTACCATAGCCTCGCCGTCCATCAGCGAGGTAACTGCATAGCTTGCAATTATCCACGAAACAATCGGAACAACAAATTTACCGATTTCTATAACTATATTTGCTTCCCAGGATTGCACAGTTGCCAAGGGATAATGCGTGCAGTATATCTGCAATATTCTTACACCGAAAAACAAAAGCAATAAAATCGTGGGGAAAACATAACTGAATTTTCGGCTTCGGTTGAGCTGTACCATATAAAAGGTTTCAATAGGATCGGTAAAAATTGTAACGCCTAATAAAAAGTTTTCCACAAATACTACCTCCTATTTTTTCTTTGGGTTCCTGTTCGGATGCCCTTATATGCATATTCGCATTTAACCGAAAGCTTTTTAAATGCCCGAACACCGTATACAGCGGCAATTATAAACACAAGAACTGCTATAAAGAACCAGCCGAAATTATCCTGCAACCAATTGGTGCGTTTTTTATCAAACGCCTGAGAATAATTAGATTTAAGGTCGCCGAGCTCATATTCCTCAATTGCCTTATCGTATTCCTTCATTTTGTAGTAAGCCTGACCTATTCCCTGGTGCGCCAGAGTGTAGGATTCACAAATATCAAGAGCCTTTTGCCAATATTCCATTGCCTCAATGTAATAGCAATCCTTATAATAGCCCAAGGCATCGTGAACAGCCGTAATAAACTCGGTGGGCTTATAGAAAACAAGTCCCTTCGCCTCGTCATAAACCAAAACCGTTCCGTCAGAAAGCTCATCAATGCAGGTGGGCACCTCAAGCATTCCGGTGGCGGTACCGTATCCGCCGTAAACACAGAGAAGCGTTCCCTCGTTATCATACTGATAAATCTTGCAGGAATTTTTCTCTATTACATTTATAACTCCGTCCTTATTAACCGAAATATCTGTAAATATAGGCTGTACGGAGGAGCCGGATTTGTTATAGTAGGGCTCGCCGTAATCCTGAACGGGGAACACATTTGAGCCAACGGCATTCAGCTTTTTAATCTGACCGTTCTTATAATCAAGTGTTACCGCGTAAATATATTGGTCGTCACCCATAATAAAGTTGGTATAGGGCTCCGGTTCAACCTTTTGCAGTTGCTTTTTCTGAGCCTGTGTTGCAAAAAGATTAACGATTATCTGTGTAAAGGTAAGGCTTACCTTTGTTGAACCAATATAGCCTCTGAAGGTGTTTTCAACATCCACCTTCATCAAATTCTGATAGCTCATGGAATAAATATATCCCGAATTGGAAATTGCAAGCTTTGAAGGAGAAAATCTTTCGCCATCGTCAAGCTCCAAGCCCTCGGGTGTGGTAAACTCCTCCTCAAAGGCACCGTTAGGCGACAGATGTACTATCCTGTAATTTCCTGTGTCGGCAACAAATATGTCTCCGTCCTTATCAACGAACATTCCGCCGGGGGATTTAAGACCGCCGCCGTTTTTATTGTCATACGAGGTCACAAAGTTACCGTTTTTATCAAGCTTTACAATAAGGTTTTCGCCCTTGCAAAGAAGATATATATTGTCATCGCTGTCGGTAAACATATCGCTTACTGTACCGAATGCCTTGCCGTCAAACTCCGAAACGATTTCCTCCACGGTGTAGCACTTTGAAATAGCCACGCGCTTACCGCTTGAGAGATCAACTGTATAATCATATTCGGTATCACTGACAGCACCGACACTAAATGCGGAGGAAAGCAACAGTATTGCCGAAATAATTAAAGCGCAAATTCTTTTTCTCATCCTTGCTTACTCCTTTATTCCGGAATATTCCATTGTCTTTATAACCTTGCCCTGCATTACCGTATAAATAATAATGGTGGGGGCGGTCATAATAAGGGTTGCCGCACTGGCAGCACCCGCGCGGGTAAGGGATACAGAGCCTGCACCGCCTGAAATCTGCTGAATGGCAAGCGGCAGGGTTTTCATTGCCGCCTTTGAGGTGTAAACCAAGGGAGCAAAATAATCGTTCCAGCTGCTAACAAAGCTGAATACTATAAGTGTGCCCCACGCCGGCTTTACATTCGGCATAACAATGTTCCAGAAAACCTTGAACTCTCTTGCGCCGTCAATACGCGCGGCTTCAAGCAGACTGTTCGGGGTTTGCGACATAAACTGTATCATAAGGAAAAGGTTAAAGGAAACTGCAATTTTCGGAATAATAAGCGCCGCATAGGTATCTATTAAACCGAGATTTTGCACAACCATATATGTAGGTATTGTTGTTACCGAGCCCGAAAACATAAGTGCCGCAATGATAAGCTTGTTTAAGAAAACATGTCCTGTCGGACGCAGCTTGTTTATGCCGTAAGCCGCTAACGAGCAAACAAAAACGGATAAAAATACCGACAATACCGTTACATAAAGTGAATTAAGCACATAACGGAAAAATGGGATATCAGAGCTTGAAACTGCGCCTACAAGTGTGGAAAAGTTTGTAAGGGTTGGATTTCTCACAAAAAACTGCGGCGGATAGATGGAAAGCTCCTCCAAAGGCTTAAATGCCTGACATACAACATATACAAGCGGCAAAGAGGTAAAGGATAAAAGTAACAGAATAAAGGTGTAGAGGGTAATTCTTGAAAAATGCACAGGGTATCTGCGTTTGCCTAATTTTATCGTCATTCTCTTCCGTACTCCTTTCTCTTTGCGGTAATTTCTTTATTTATTTCCTCGATAGCCATTTCTAACGAGGCACGAAGCGGATAGGAATTCATAACAACCCTGTTCCATGCGTTTGACATGTGACGGCTTGTGAAATATCCGCCCAAAACAGCGGGAGTATCCTTAACCCATTTATAGCTTTCAAGGATAACATTTAGGTCATTGGCATCCCAGGGAAGTCTTACCAAAGCCTTCATATTGGCTGTGGAAACACGCGAATCCTGACCGATAGATGCCTCAACCAGCAAATCGTACTGATACTGTGTCTCCTCGCTGATATACCACTTCAAAAATTCCCATGAGGCATCCTTCTTTTCGGATTTATTCAGTATTATTCCCGATGAGGTTGTAACACCCATGTAGCTGCGGTCGATTGTGCCGTCCTCTTTTTCAAGTCCCGGAACAAGTGTGATTGCCCATTTACCCGTAAGCTCAGGGGCAGCCACCTGAAGCGACATATAATCCGAAAATCCGCCGATACCTATTGGCATTTCGCCTGTTCTGAAGCGGTTGTAAAAGCTTGCAGAAACATCTATACCGTAGTTTGTGTAAAGCTCTGTTGACATAACGAATGCCTGAAAAGCCTCGTTTGAATCAAGGGCAGAGGCAGAGAAATCATCTGTGTAATACTTTCCGCCGTACTGCGCCAGGAACATACCAAAATCATTCGGGATATACATCTGCAGATTGTTCTGATAAAGCATGGGAAGCAATGTATCGTAAACATCATTCCAGGAATTTGGCAGTTCAAATCCGAATTTTTGGAAAATGTCCTTGCGGTAGAACATAACCTTAAATCCTGTTGTGAGAGGCAGACCGTAAACTCCGCCCTCAAAGGACATTGCTATTGTGGAGTTGGGAACAAGCTCGGAAACCACCTTGTCGTAATCCTTCATTTTTGAAAGGTCAACAACAGCCTCACGCATTGCGAACTCACCGGGAGAGGATTCCGCAACACCGATTGCGGCGTCAGGCGCTGTTCCTGCCGCGATAGCCAGCATAAGCGCGTTTACACTTCCCGCCGAAAGCTGACCTGAAGGCAAAATGTTCATATCCACCGCTATTCCGGTTTCGGGTGTGAAGGTTTCGTCAGAAAGCTGCTTGATAATCTGAGCCCATTCACTGCCGAGACCGCACCAAACAGAGATAACCTCCTTTGCCTTTGTGTCGTCACCCAGCATTTTTACATTGTCATAATCCTTTGTAAAGGAAAGAATTACATTTGCAATAACACTGTATACCCTTAAAAAGAAATTGGACTTTGGCTCGGTGAATTTCTGAGCATCACCGTAGGTAATACTGTCAATCATAAGGGGCTGTGACTGCAAGGAAATATATGTAGTAGTAAGTGAGCTTAAAAGCGTCTGCATTTCGGTAAGCTTACCAACGGTGTTTTCGGGGTCCTCCTTCAGAAGCTCGAGAATATCCGAAAGCTGATTAAAGCTGTTGGTAAGCGAGGAACGCTTTTCCGCAAGACTGTTAAGAGAGTCAATGCAGTAAACCTGATACTCATAAAGCTTGTTTATAGTATCCTTTATGGTTGGAATTTGCTTTTCAAGCTCATAATCGTAGTTAAGGTCGGGGTCAGAGGTGGTTATCATCATAACCTGAAGCAAGAAATCGGAAAGCAATTCGGTGCAATCGTTGACCGCATTCATCAGCTCGCCCATTTCACCGATTACAGGTGTCATTGACAAAGTGTGCTCACCCTTTGTCAGATAAACAAAATAAGGATTTCCCTCTTTGTCCGAAATGTACTTTAAACACCACTTGGTGTTATATTCAAATTTGTAAGCGGCAAACTCCTCAAAAGGAACCTTGCCGTCAATCTCAATTTTTCTGTAAACCGGCATACCCTGATTAAAATCCTGCTTGACATGCATTGCAAGATTATAATAACCGTCCTCCGGCACCTCAATTTTCCATGAGGCGGTCTGTCCAGCCTTTGACCACATCGAGCCGCCCATTGTGTTCATTACGATTGATGTGAGCGACTTTGGTGTGCAGGATGGGTCGTAGCTGCTTTCCATACGGATAGTTGTGTGGGATTTGTTAAGCATTTCCTCTGCCTGAATAGTTTCAACTGTATCGACAGCTTCTGCCTTGCTGCCCGAAATATAATCCTTATAGCTTTCGCATACATCGGGCGGAGTTAAAGCAACCTCGCTTATATACATTTCGGTAGAGATATAATCAAGGGTTATATTATGAACACCGACATCAAAATAGAAATACAAAGGCACAGCAGTAACACCGATGGAATCGGAAATATACATATCCTGCCAAACCCTTATGTACTCCTGCTCGGGGCGGATTTCGTCACCTAAGGTATTTTTCTTAATGCCTTCGGACAAATCGTCCTTGTAAAGTCCGTAAAAGCTTACCTTGTTGGTTTCGGTTGTTATCTGTAAGCCGTCCACTCTGAGACTACGCACCGCCGCCATTCCGTCCTCACCTAAGAGATACCTGAACTTAATGCAGTAAAGCCCTGCCGTTGTGACATTAAAGCTCCATGTAGCACTCGTTTCCTTGTTGCACCACTCAAAAACAGTGCCTTCCTCGCTGTCCTCGATTGTAACCGGCTTGGCATCGCCGCCAAGGGTGGGTATAACACTGCTTGCCGAAACGGTTTGCTCGGCAGGCTTATAGCCCTTCTCGGCATACCCGTCACGAAGCGCGGAATACCGCGGAGTTTCGGTTACACCGTAATCGATAATCTCGTCCTCAGTCAGCGCGTTATATTTTTCCTTTAAGGTCGCCGCCGATACGGTCACCTGAGAAAAAACCATAGCACCTGCCAGAACGAAAGGCACACATCTGTAAATCAAAGAATTTAATGTCTTTTTCATAGATATCTCCTTAATTTTTTTGGGATAAGCAGAACCCGCAAATCAAATTTACGGACTCTGCTTATCCGATTCCCGAAGGAATCGGATAAAATTTGTTTATTTACCGTCAATATAAGCGATAATTTCATCGCCGCCCATTTTCTTGAAGTCAGAAACGAAGTTATCGAAGGCATCAATTGTCTTAACACCTGTGATTACCTCATAGAAGCACTGTGATTCAAGAGCCCGGAGGTTTGAATATTTAGAGTCGAACTGTGTCGGAAGTGCGGTTGCGTTTACAGGCATTTCCTTGAGCTTGTCAAAATCTGCCGCAGGAATACCGATTGTAAGGTTGACAGCGTCCATCCACTCCTCGGAATTACAGCTATACGGATCATCCTTGAACTTCAGGATGTTATCGTACTGAACGAGCTGATGCTTTATGAGCTTGGATTTGTCTCCGCTTTCAACCGCATCCAAAAGTATGTTGTTGGAATCAATGATAGCGGTTTTGGGAGCTATCTGCTGGAATATCGGGTAAAAAGCTTCGTTAGATGAGCTTTCGCAAAGCGCCTTGTATCTGCTGAGAACATCCTCTGAAAAAGGTGAAGGCTCTGCATTAAGTCCGTCAGATATGTTTTTCATCTTAATAACAGCCTCGGGATTTTTTGCGTTGGGGCTGAATATCAGATGACCGTTACCCTCAAGTGCAGCGGAAATCTGGGGGATGCAGTAATTTCCGTTTGTATCAAGGGGAGCAGAGGTTGCAATCCAGGTAGCATCCGGGTTAGCGTCAAATGCAGACTGCATTGAATGGGTTGACCACCATGCACCGAACATCATTCCGCATTTGCCGGAACCTATCTGGTTGCCGTTGTTATCCTCTGAGCAGAAAATAATTCGTGATGAGTTAAGCTCTGCAAGCTTTGAAAGTGCGGCCTTGGTTTCGGCTGTGGTTGAGCCATAAACAGTTTTACCGTCACTGCTCTTAAGCCATGCGCCGGGGAAAGAACCCATTGCGGCAAACAGCGGGTCAATCGTGCCGCCGGTATTGTCAACACCGAAGGCATAAGCACTGTAAGGTATGCCGTATGTATCGTCCTTACCGTTCTGGTCAGGGTCCTGAGTTACAAATGCTTTTGCAACGTTGATAACATCATCAAGTGTTTTGGGAACATCGAGACCCAAAACATCGAGCCAATCCTGACGAAGCCAGAGCACCTCATGCTGATAACCGACAGACGTGCTGGGCAAAGCGCCAAGCTTGCCGTCAACAGAAACCTCTGCAAGGCAGGAATCGTTTTCATAGCTTGAATAGGCTTCAAGCAAACCGTTTCCGAAATACTCCCTGTAAGGAGTGAGGTCAAGAATGGACTGATTTTCAAGAAGCGCCTTAACAGTCTGTGTGCTGTAAATAGTAACAGCATCGGGCAATGTACCTGCGTTTATACTCATGTTAACCTTTTCCATGTGTTGGTCCCAAGGGAGAATCCACTCAAATTTAACATCAATGTTAAATTCTGTGCGCAAAAATTCGATAAAAGGATTGTCGTCATAGGACATATCGGTGTCGCGTTGCCAAACACCAAGTGTAACGGTTACAGGCTCATCGTATCCGCCGTAAGCCTTGTCAAAATCAACGCCGTCAGCAAGCACAAATTTCTGGTCTGCATTATCATCTTTTTTATTTCCGCCCTTGTTACCGCCGCCGGAGGATGAACCGCCGCCGCAGCCTGCAACAGAGGCAACCATAAATGCCGCTAAAAGCAGTGATAAACCTTGTTTTAAATATTTTTTCAAATTCATAATTTTCACCTTTCTGTTGGTAGGGGAAGGTTTTTACCTCCCGACAACATTAACACGAACCTAACGGGATTAAATAAAAGGTCACACCGTATCGGTTTTCCGCTTTGATACGGTGTTCCCCTCAAAATTTAATTAGTTATTCTTTTTGCGAAGTAATGCGGTTGACAAAACTGCCAAAGAAAGAACCATTACAAAGGAAACCCAAACAGTGGTCTGAGCTGTGGCATCACCTGTGTTGGGGATACCGCTTCCGCTGCCGTTCACAATAAGGTCAACGGTTGAAATTGATATACTCTTAACACCTGTTTCCGCCATCAAGCCACTGGGAGCAATGGACTGTGAACCGTCATAGATAACGGTCTCGGTACCGTCTGCATGGAGAACCTTAATGTTGTCATAATAGCAAACATACTGCTTGCCTGCCTTAACAGCACTCTTGGTGAGGTTGAAACCGATACCGAAGTGGCAAAGGTGACGGTCTTCCTTGGTGCCGGGTTCACAAACACGGGTATACCACTTGTTAAGAGCAACATTTGAAAGGTCGGCATCGTGTGCAAGAGAAACGCCGTGCTGATCGGTCATACCTTGGTTTACAACCATTTCATGATACATTCCCCAGAAACCGCCGTTGTATTGGTCTTCCTGATAGGTGATACCGCCCATACCCGCAACATCGTCTGCAAGCATAACATCATAGGAAAGCTTATCATCTGCAGCAAGCTCAATTACAGCATCATTCTGGAGATAACCAAAAAGTGTGTAAGTACCGGTTTTACCCTGCATTTCCTTTAAGTATTCAAACTCAACTGCAACCTTTAATGCCTTGTTGGTAACGGGTGCCTTAACAGTTGCCTTGAAGGGATTTGCAACCTTGGTAACTGTCATTTCAGCGCCCTCGCTCTGCCAATTTTCTCCAACGATATCCTGAGTTCCGTCAAAGAGGGTTAAAGAGGTTTTGCCGTTAGCATCAATAATGCGGATATTTCTGTAATAAGCAACATATTCCTTGCTTGTGTCAACAGCATAATCAGTAGCATCAATGGTGAGAAGCAGATGCTGCATACCGCCCTGCCATTTGTCACCGGATGCCAAAGCAGAAATACCCTCTGTGGGGGTTACCCACTCTGTTACCCATGTGTTGGGTGCATAGCCAACAGCAGTTGAAAGATCGGTTGAAGTGGTATAGGCATTTCCGTAAACATCCCAGGAAACGGCACCGCCTTTGGTTTGGTCATTCATTGTGCCACCGTTGGTGCACTGATAGTCCATTGTTCCAAGTCCGGGCAACGGCTTCTTTTCGGTCAAAGCAAATTCCCATGCAAGCTTGTCGCCATAAGAGAATTTGTAATTCTTAAATGCAGCGGCTTGGTAGCCTAAAAGTGAAACATAAGCGTATTTCTTTTCGCCCTTCTTGCCTGCAGTGAACTTAACGGTTGCTTTAATGGTGTCGCCCTTTGCAGGCTCGGTACCTGTTCCGGTACCTGTTCCGGTGCCTGTTCCGGTGCCGTCACCGCCGTTGCCGCCCTGATTGGGTGCATATACACCGGTGTTAGGGTACGGGTCATCAACAACCGAAAGGTCAGCAGAAGCGCCTGTTGGCGTTCCCCAAACCGAAGGACAAAGCTCCTGTGTGGTTACAGAGTTGTCGAAAAGTGTGTAAACAACCTGACCATCCGCATTTTCAATGCGGATGTTTTTGAAATACGCATAGTAGGTTTTGCTTGTGTCAACAGCGGCGGTGGTTATAACCGAAGGGGCAACACAATATAAGCCCTGACCCCAATCAGGGGCACAGCCCAACGGATCGAGGTTCATTGTCTCGGTCTGCCAAGCGGCAGTGCCGGCGGTATGGTCCGCACTTGGATCGCCTGCAAGATTCCAGTTGGTTCTTGCCTGAAGCTGAATGGTACCCAAACCAACAACACTGTCGGAAATTGCATAATCATATTTTAAAGACCAGCCGGTACCAATCATATAGCAATTAGTATCGGAGGTGCCTTCTTTCAAAAGCCCAAGTCTTGTCGGAGCATATTTGAGGTATTCATCATAAAGGCGCATCTGAACAGCCTTTGATGTTCCTTCAGTGCCGTCTGTAAAGTTAACAGCCATCTGGATTACCTTGTCGGTTTCGGAGCCTGTGTCTGTTTCGGCGTTGATTGCCACCGGAATGATGCAAACCGAAAGCAACAAACAAACCGAAATAATGAGTGCTAATAATTTTTTCATAAGAGTTTTCCTTTCTTTAAATTGCTGTAAAGCGCATTTACCGCCCGATATAATACACAATTGAATTTTTCTTTGTAGGGGACGATGTGTCTTTTTGTTATTGCGAAACCGTGAAACCGCTGTGGCAATCCGTTTCCCAAAAAACAAACCAAAAAGGGAATTTGCGGATTCAGAACCTGTAAAATACACTCTGAAGCCGCGCTCTGTTTCGCGAAATCGCCTGAAAAATATGGAAAATTATGGTCTGTTAGTACCGTATAGGGAACGGTTTTCAAGCCGTTCCCTATAACTTTACAGTAAATTAAAATATTAATTTCTTACTCGGCAATAGATTTTTTAAGTCTAACAATGTCGAGAAGATTTATAACCTCATCACTGTCGCAAACATTGGCAACAAAAGCATCATAGTCGTTGTCCTTGCCTAAAACAATCTGCATAAGCTTTGCAAGGTCTGAGCCGTTGATATTTTCGTCCTCGTCAAAGTCACCTGCGATTGCATTCACGAAATTAACAGCAACCTCAACATCGGCAGCAGGCATAACAAAGGTATAAGCATTGCGGGCAGCCTTTGTAACCTCAAGGTCTCCAACAGTGACAGAGCCTACCTTGTAACCGTAAGCCGGTTTAGCAGCAACCTCAACAACAGCTTCATTGCTTGCAAGTGCTCTCACATTAAAGCTTCCGTTTTCGGTTTCAGCCTTTGTGATCTTGTTGGGTAAATTAACAACGCTGAGGTCCATTGTGGCATTTGAAGGATTGTTCCAATACAGGACATAAAGTTCTTCCTGTGTAATATCATCATGGAAAAGAACATACTGAATATCGCCGTTGCCGTCTTTGATTACAATGTTCTTATAGTATGCATAATAATCTCTGTCAGTATCAACCGCAGCCGTGGTATTAACCGTAAGTCCAACAGCATAAAGAGGTCTTACCCAAGTGGGGTCAGCATACATATCATAAAGTGAAACAACCTCCTTCTGCCAAACACCAACACCGTCAGTGTGGTCTGCAGCACTGTCGCCGCAAACAGCCCATACATCTCCATCCTGAGTCATTGCTGTTCCGAGACCTACAATCGGGTCGGAAATCATATACTCGTATTCAAGGGTCCAATCCATTCCTTCTATTGGCATAGTTACATTTGTAAGGTTTGTTCGGTAGCAATACCTGTTGGCTTCAATCTTATCTATTAAACCGACCAAGTATGTGCCCCACAAAGCCTGTGTGGCATATTTTGCAACGCCTTCTTCACCGTTGGTAAATCTGATTTTAGCTTCAAGCGCCTTTGTGGTGTTAGCCACAGCGCGGCGGGTGTCAAACGGGTCTCTTACAACAGAAAGCTCCACCTCACAGTTTGAAGGTGCTCCCCATGTTTGCCATGTTGCGGAAATTTCACGGTTGTTTACAGTGTCATCAAACAGGGTATATACAACATTTCCGTTACCGTCAATGATTTCAATGTTTTTATACCACGCATAATAAGATTTTGTTGTGTCAACAGCGGCAGTTGTAACAGCTGAAAGAGCAACGGTATATAAGCCCTGACCCCAGCTCGAAGTACAACCCAAGCCTTCAAGACTTGCAATTTCGGTCTGCCAAACGCCTGTTCCGGCGGTATGGTCCGCACTTGGATCGCCTGCAAGATTCCAGTTACTTCTTGCCTGTACCTGAATGTTTCCGAGACCTACAACACTGTCTGAAATAGCATAATCATATTTAAGCGACCAATCGCTGCCCTGAATGAAGCAGTTCTCTGTATCGGTTTCTCCGCGGAAGCCCAATCTTTCGGGAGCATTTCTTAAACATTCGCCATAAAGCTGAAGCTGAACAGCTTTATTTACTCCGGCGTCACCATTTGTGAAATCAATTTTCATCTGAATTGCCTTGTCAGCATAGAGAGAATCGGTATAGGGGTCGGTAACAACCGAAGGCGTAGCCGAAGCATTGCTTTCCGACCAAACAGAATAGAGTGTTGACATCTGCTTGCTTGTTATATCATCGCCGAACAAACGATAAACAACCTCGCCCGCACCGTTTCTGATTGTCATATTCTTATAGTACATATAATATGTTCTGTTGGTATCAACAGCTTGAGTTGTTTCAAAGCAAAGCAGGAAGTCTGCAATTTTCTGGCTCCAGGACGAACTGCAGCCCATACCTTCAAGACTCATTTTTGCGGTCTGCCACTGACCGATACCATCGGTACGGTCGGCGGTAGGAGCACCAACATACTGCCAATTGCTGCCACCTGCAACATAAAGACCGCCAAAACCGGTTATTGCGTCTGACATAGCGTAATCATACTGAACATACCAATCGCTTCCGGCAATCACAACATTGCTTGCAAAGTCGCCTAAAGTGGCAGGTGCATACATCATATTAGAATCCCAAAGGCGCACATAAGCTGCTTTTTTAGTGCCCTCTGTTCCATCCGTGAATTTAATTGCAAGCTGAATTGCCTTTGTGTCCTTAGCAGGCTCACCAGGCTCTGCCGCTTCCTCTGCCTGCGGCACGATTACAAAGCTGAAAGCCAGAAGCACCGCAAAAACGATTGCCAAAAGTTTTTGAATTTTTTTCATAAAATTACCTCCTAAAATTTTTCTAAAATTTAATGGTTTCCTTTAATAATGCCGGGCGCGGTTTTAAAATTTTAATCGGCAGAAATCGTGCGATTTGCTTTTTGCAGGGGCGATGCACAGCTTTGCCATTGCGTTCCTTTACGGAACAGCACTCGTTAAATGTAGCCGAGAATGTTCCCTACAGCATACCGTTTCGTCCTTGCGAAGCCGTGAAACGGCTGTGCTGTCCGTTCCTCTTGGAGCCGCCTGTGTGTTGTTTACTGCAAAGCAGGCAAGCTGCCTCACAATAACAGGCGTCCGCGAGAGTGGATAAACAGGTGTGCCGGACAGACTGTGCAATATGTAAAATTTGCAACCGCACCCAACATTAATTTTAAAAACCGATTTCAAAAAGATACGCCGGAAGAATTCAACCCCCTTTTCCCGCCGCCAAAAGCATACCTCTGGCGGTTTTTTCGATAGTAGCCCAAGTTGCATGTAAACATAAATTTGTTTTTTAGCTTACATGTAATCGCCGTAAAAAGGAAAATGTTGACATCTTGCTAAACTTTTTGCCAATTTTCCTACTCACATTTGTATATTATCACAACTCGCCCCTTTTGTCAAGCTTTTTAAAAGTTACATGTATCAAATTTCACACAAAAATTCAGGGCTTTTTTTGTTTACATATCAATATTTTTCATTTGATGCCCTTTCATATTTGACTTTTTGGAAAAATGTATGTATAATTTTTACAGATGTAATTATTTATTACCTTTAATGCTGTATCCCTCCACCGCCAACAATCCCCTCGCCACGCTTACGCGCGGCCCTATCCCCTTTAGGCAAGGGACGCTTGTGGCGGTTCCACACCTGACGGGAGCCGGCTGCGAAAGCAGACCGGGTAGGGAACGACCTGTGTGTCGTTCCGTTCGGTCTCTGTCAGCCTGTCCCTACAAATAAAAATTTAATACATAATAGATAACCAAAATTCTGTTGTTGCGAAATTTGTCAGCACATTAAAAGGTTTTGCAACAATGAAATTCATCAAAAACCATCCCGAAAAAAGGTGTTGACACACCGAAATATTAATAGATTTCTATCAAAATGAGGTTCTCACAGTTATGGAAAACAATGAAAAAGGAAAGCTTTATAAAAAAATAAGGGACGATATCCGTGTTGAATTGGGTAAATTTGTCCAGGGCGATTTTGTCGGAACAGAGGTCTCCTTTGCCGAAAAATACAATGTGTCGCGCCCAACAATCCGAAAGGCTGTTGAATTGCTGATTGAGGAGGGTGTCCTTGAAAGAAAAGCAGGCATAGGTCTGGTTATTCCGTCTGCCCAAAAGCATCCCAACAAGCACAAGGACAGTATTCTGATAATCGCAAATATCCAGAAAAGGGACATTAATCTGTTTTCAAAATCAATCCTTGGTATAATCGATTATGCCAACTCTCTTAATTACAGCTACCAGATAATCAACCATTCCGACAAGGTGCTGAGAAACGATATTTTAAGGCGGCTCAACCTTGATCTTTTTGCAGGTGCTGTGCTCACCGCCTACAACGATATCTACGATACGGAAATGCTTGACCTGCTCAACGCAAACAACATTCCCTTCGTTCTGATTGACAACCCTCTCGAAAAGGGTATATATAATTATGTTGTTGCGGACGATTATATCGGCGGTTATATGATTGGCGATTATTTAGGTCAGCTTGGACACAAAAAAATTATGTTTCTTTCCACCACAAACATGGCTAAAACCTTGGAAAACCGTTTGCAGGGCATCAAGGACGGTCTTGAAAAGCACAAAGTTTTTCTTGCTCCGAACGATATAATCTGGCTTTCCTTTGAGGCTGAGGCTGAGCCTTATATTGCAGGGCGCGCCGTTTCGGGAAATTTCAATTACACGGCAATCGCCTGCGGTAATGATATTACGGCGCTTTTTGCTTACAACGCATTAAACGCTTTAGGTATAAATATTCCCGGTCAGGTTTCAATCACCGGCTTTGACGGATCTATCGGAGAGGTGCTTACCCCCATCAAATTCACCACAGTCAAAATCCCGGGCTATGATATGGGACATGAAGCGGCAAGGATACTGTTTGAGTCTTTATTAAACAATTCCGCACACACCAAAAAAATAATCTTGGATGTTTCATTGGAAATCGGAAACAGCACCGCCCCCGTAAGTCCATAGAAGTATAAAGGGACTATGATTTGAAGTA
Source organism: Clostridia bacterium (assembly GCA_017507805.1). Taxonomy (GTDB): domain Bacteria; phylum Bacillota; class Clostridia; order Oscillospirales; family Acutalibacteraceae; genus UBA737. Next base: position 83,540 of record JAFWAC010000029.1, on the reverse strand, counting down.
ATAAGTAATAGTGAATAAGTAATGTGTGCCGCAAAGCGGCAAGGTATATATCGGTTTGCGGAGCAAACACCAAACATCTTACCTTTTACCTCAAATTATAGTTTAGCGTGCTAATTTAATTGACCTTTCGTAGGGGCAGGCGTCCTCGACTGCACGCAAAATACATCTAAATCAACGGACAGTCGAGGACGAAGACTCCCTCACAGTGTGAGGGAGATGTCGCGAAGCGACAGAGGGAGACGGGCTGTCAGCCTGTCCCTACAAATAATCAATTTAAGTTGTGGGTTAAAGGTATTTACACCATCGGGGTATGGGGTTGTGATTTTGCAGAATAAAAAGGCGGAATGACCGCCGCGGCACGCGGCAAACAATAATTCACATATTAAATCAGGTAATAAAACTAAAAAATGCGTAAGAAGTGAAAAATCAAACTTCTTACGCATTTCTTTCAATGAAAATGATTTGGCATAATTACATATTTGTCTATTTTTATATGGTGTCACTTATTATTCATCAGATTAATATATTTTCCGCCCCTACAAATAATTCATTCTGATTTTACCGAGGCAAAAATATTTTTAAGCGAGAAAATCAGCAGGCTTAAAAACGCGAAGGTTGCTCCGACAATCAAAAAAGGAAGATAAAATTTCCCTGCAACGAAGGTGATTGCGGCAATGATGATACTGCACACCGCTATTCTTTTGAGATAAGTCTGACTGTCAACCGAAAAGAGCCTGTCTGAAGCGGCATTTTTGAGCAGTTTTTTAAGAAAAACCAAAATAGCCGCAACAAAGGGCACGCAGGGGTAACAGGTTACAAGTATCGTAGCCGCAAGTGAAGCTGACCGCCGCATTGTCTCAACATACCATGTGACCATAAAAGGCAAGGCAACGGTAAACACAATCAAGATACCGAAAAAAATATTCGTGAGCAACAAGCAAAGCTTTAATGCTTTATTGTTTTCCATAAGAGCACCTCTGATTAAATAAACTCCTTTAATACAGGTGTAAGGCTTTCCGCCATTTTGAAAAATCCAAAATCTGCCGGATGACTGTTATCAACAAGTGCCATTTGATCCGTCACACTGTCAAAAATTTCGTTCCCTCTTATCAGGCGAACATTTTTATCACCGTTCGCAACCGCCCTTTCAAAGCTTGCTTCAACGATTGAAAGGCGGAGCTTTTCGTCACTGTCGAGATAGTATTTAGGGCGGGTCATCATAATGACAGGAATATCGGAATGTCGTTCCCTGATTTTCAAATACCCCTTATAATGTGTTGCCTCTAAATGCTCCGCAGTGGGGGCATTATGGTCATAATCATACACAAACGCAGACATTTCAAGGCGGCTCAGATATTCCATCATGGTATCCTCTGCCTTGGCATTGCCCGAAAAGCCGAGATTGATAAAATCATAATTAATACGGCGGTGTACGATTGCCTGATAAGCACATCCCGGTCTTGAAGCACAGCCGCCCTGGGTTATCGATGAACCGTAATACACAACGGGCGGAGCCGAAAATTCGGAAGCAGGCAAAAGGGTGGCTCCCTTTTCAATACCTATAAAAAGATTATTGACACCGCTGTAAAGCGGCATATTTAAAGTGATTGTCCGCAAGGTGTTATCGGGAAGCCAAACAACCCCCTGATAACCGTTTTGATAATCAGCGGGCGGAATAAAGGTGCCATAGTAGCGGTTAATGCCCTCTGCTTCACCGTAAAGGTCGAAGCCTGCCTGACCTGTCAGCGGCATATGAGACATTATACCGTCCCTGCTTTTTTCCACAGTAATGGCGATTTTTGCGCTGTTGGTAACAAATCGAACACGACCGCCGGCTGTGTTGGTGTTAAGCCAACTGACACCGCCGCTGACATTAGCGGCAATCTCTGAGGGCATACGGACAAACCTGCCGTTTTCCTTGAAAACACCGTGAATACTAAAGGGTTTTTCCTCACAGCTATGAAAATCAAACAGTTCCAAAAGCTCGTCAGGCAGAGAATTTTCCACCTTTAAATTTTTGTCCAGATCCTCAAGTCTCGGCATGAATTATTCAACCTCTGCAGAATATTCTTCTGTATCGCATTCAAGATAATCGCCCTTGATGCGGTTCTTATTTGAGAGCTTATCGAAAATTGCAAGGGCACCGATAATTGCACCAAATACTGCAAAAAATGCGATTAAAGCTTTTCCTAAATTTTTCATAAATATTACTCCTTTCGGAAATTAATTATTCCATATTAATAACATTATATCAGCAAAGCCGGCGAATGTCAATTACATAAAGGGAGCAAAAATATGGAACAGTGCCTGCTTGAAGCGTTGCCCCAAGGGGCGCTTTTCCCAATGGGTGAGGGTTATCTCCTCGCTCTCGGAAAAAATCTCGGTGAAATGGTCGCGAATATCCAGAACTGTGCTGTTGTCGCATATCCATGCGCCACATTCAAAGTGGAACACAAAGCTGCGGTAATCCATATTTATTGTGCCCACCGTAGCGATTTTATCATCCGAAACAAAGAGCTTTGAATGGATAAAACCGGGGGTATACTCGAAAATCCTCACCCCTGCCTGCAAAAGCTCGGAATAATTATATCTTGTCGCATGGTGAACATAGGATTTATCGGGAATATGTGGGGTTACAATTCTTACATCCACACCCGATTTTGCCGCCATTATCAAAAGGCTTTTCATTGTGTTGTCTATTATGAGGTAGGGGGTGGCAATGTAAACATATTTCTGGGCGGTGTTAAGAATTTGCATATATATACCCTCTGCCGGATTTACGCTGTTCAAGGGACCGTCACAGTAAGGAATAACAAAGCCGTCATCATCGGCACTTGCGGACGCAAGGCGCGCCTTGATATTGACAGGCTTACCTGTGGAAAACTCCCACATACAGCAAAACATTGCGAGAAAGCTTTGCACTGCCCTGCCCTTGATTATGACCGCGCTGTCAAGCCAATACCCAAACCGTTTCTCGGCATTTATATATTCGTCACCGATATTTATTCCGCCGGTAAGGGCAGTTTTGCCGTCTATAACTATGATTTTGCGGTGATTGCGGTTGTTCATAAAAATGCCCATAACGGGATATATGGGATTGAATGCCGTAACGGCAATTTTTTCCGATTTAAGCTTATTAATAAAGCCCTTGCGCTGTCTTTTGATCGAGCCGAAATCGTCAAAAATTATCCTTACATCAAGACCTGCCGCCGCTTTACGCTTCAGAATACTGTAAATTTGCTCCCACATAACCCCCTCAGCAAGGATGAAAAATTCAAGGTAAATATATTTTTCCGCCTTTTCCAGCTCCTCAAGCAGGCGGGGCAAAAACTTTTCGCCGGGCGAAAGATATTCGGTTGAGCTTTTATCGTAAAGCGGGCAACCCGTTTCGCTAACAAGGTAATCTGCCTGACGGGAATGTATCATATCGTAATACCGCAGGCGGTTTATAACCTCGCCATCCCTTTCTAAAAGAGGAAAATAATGAGACTCGCAGATTTTCATACGGCGGCGAATGTAGGGCGGAACTCTCCCGCCGCCCCACAAAAGAAAGACGGTAATCCCGAAAATCGGCAAAATGAGTATGAAAACAATCCAAGCGATTTTATGGTCGGGATTTCCCCTGCGGTTTATGATAACGGCAACCGTTACAACACCTAAAATCAAGGAAAACGAATATGCCCATGCCGATTGCACCGTAAATTCATAAAGCACACCGAACAAAAAGGCTATCTGAATAAGCAAAAGCAATGCCGAGATTATTATTCGGGTGGGGATGCGTATTCCGCGGTTATTTTTTATTTTCACACTCTTACCTCCATTCCGGCAGACCTTTATTTGAAATAATATATATTAAATTATACTACACTTTATTCTCGTTTACAAGGCTTTAACAGTTAAGCCGACTATTTTATAATACCTGAAAATAAGCATTATATGTTACGCTTTTGCTAAAGAAATGTTAATTTTTTACACATCTTATGAAGTTGATTAAATAATGGTTGTAAATACAGGTAAAAATGTGATACAATATAAAATAATATTGTTTAGGGTGGAGATATACTATGTCCCGAAAAAAAACAGAGCTCGCCAAAGGTGTTGAAGGTCTTTTTGTTAAAAACGAAAGATTTAACACCACACTCATTTCCTGTAACTTTTATTTGCCGCTGAGGCGTGATACCGCTGCGCTTTATGCGCTGTTACCCTTTATCCTTACAAGCTGCAGTAAGCGGTATCCCGATTTTTCACGGCTTAATTACAAATTAAACCGTCTTTACGGCGCAAGGCTTGACGCAAGCGCTGAAAAATACGGAGATTATCAGCTTTTGAAAATGTCGGTCTCGGTTATTAACGACCGTTTCACTTTAGACGGCGAATCCCTCATAAAGCAGGCAGTGGATTTGCTTTTGGGGCTGATATTTGAGCCTAATACCGAAAACGGCGCTTTTTGTGAGGACGACCTTGCACGCGAAAAGCGCAAGGCAATTGAGCACATAAAGGGCGAGTACAGTGAAAAGCGTATCTACGCAAAAAACCGTCTCGTTGAAGAAATGTTCAAGGATACCCCCTACGGTGTGCCCAAATGCGGCACCGTTGAGGATGTTGAGAAAATAACGGGTGAAGCCCTTTATTCCGCTTGGCAAAAAATGCTTGAAACCGCCTTTGTGCGCCTTAATGTAATCGGGGCGGCAATTCCGCAGGGCTTGTTTGACAGTGTTTCGGAAAAATTTTCAGCCTTAAGCCGTGAAAGCATCACCGATTGCCGAATCTCACAGCCTACCCCCGAAAGGGAAACACCACTCACCGTGACAGAGGGAATGGATGTAAGTCAAGGCAAGCTTGTTATGGGCTTCTCCTGCGATATGTGCGGAAATGACGATGAGACACTGCCGCTTATGGTAATGTCGGATATTTTCGGCGGCGGGCCATATTCAAGGCTTTTTGCCAATGTGCGCGAAAAATTAAGCCTTTGCTACTACTGCTCCTCCTCTGTGATAAGACAAAAGGGGTTGCTTACGGTTGAGTCGGGTGTCGAGACCGCCAACGCCGAAAAAGCCAAAGAGGAAATCTTAAATCAGCTTGAGGCGGTTAAAAAAGGTGAGTTTACTGATTTTGAATTTGACTCCTCAATTAAAAGCATCAGGGACTCGCTTTGCGGATATAGTGACAGTCAAACCTCGCTTGATACTTGGTACACACTTAAGGTTAATAATACCGAGCTTTATTCTCCCACAGATATTGCCGAAAGGATAGAAAAAATCACAAGGGAGGATGTCACCGCGGCGGCTAAGGGCGTCAAGCTCAATACCGTTTACAAGCTTCTTCCAAAGGAGGTTTCAAAATGAAAAAGGAAATTTTTGAAAGTGATATAGGGGAAAGCTATGTTAAGGCGGTACACCCCTCAGGGCTTAGGATATATATTCTTGAAAAGCCGCAGTATACCTCGTCTTATGCGATTTTCGGAACTAAATACGGCTCTATTGATACCTGCTTTGCGGTAAACGGAGAGGAAACCGCAGTACCGGAGGGTATTGCCCACTTTTTGGAGCACAAGCTTTTTGAAAGCGAGGACGGGGACGCATTTACGAAATATGCCGCCACCGGTGCTTATGCCAATGCCTTCACCTCCTTCGACCGCACCTGTTATCTTTTCTCCTGCTCGGACAGGTTTTATGATAATCTTGACATTTTGCTTTCCTTTGTGCAGTCACCCTATTTTACCGAGCAGACAGTGGCAAAGGAACAGGGAATTATCGGTCAGGAGATAAGAATGTATGACGACAGCCCTGCTTGGAGGGTTATGTTCAATATGCTTATGGCAATGTATCACAACCACCCTGTAAGAATAGACATTGCAGGAACGGTGGAATCGATTGCAAAAATAGACCACAATCTGCTTTACAGATGCTACAACACATTTTATAATCCCTCAAATATGTTCATCTGCATAGCAGGAAATGTTGATACAGATAAGGTTTTAAAGCAGATAGAAAAGCGAATAAATCCGGTTGATGCATTAGAAATAACGCGGATAACAAGCCCTGAGCCGGAGGAGACGGTAAAGCCCTATGTTGAGCAGTCCTTGGCTGTGGCACAGCCGATGTTCTGCTTTGGATTTAAGGAAAAAACCGAAAATCCCACCCGCACCGTTAAGGAAAGGATATGCACAGCCCTGCTTTTGGAAATAATCGCAGGTGATGCCTCTCCCCTTTATAAAAGGTTAGTAAACGAAGGGCTTATAAATGATGAGTTTGCCTCCGAACATTTTAACGGTTACGGATATTCAGCCGTCATTTTTGAGGGCGAGTCCTCAAATCCCAAAAGGGTGGCTGAGGAAATTAAGGCAGAGGTTGAGCGCCTTAAAGCCGAGGGAATTGACAAAAAGCTTTTCTCGGCGGTAAGATGCGGTATGTACGGCAACGCAATCAGAATGTTTAACAGTGTTGAAAGCATTGCAATGCAGCTTGTTGATTGCGCCATGTCCGACAGCGGGCTGTTTGACGATATAAAATACCTGAAATCGGTAACGGTTGAGGATGTTTACCGCAGACTCTCCCTTCTCGACCCCGAAAAGGCGGTATTGTCGGTAATCAATCCCTTAAAGGAGAATTAATGTGATGGATGTAACTATTTTCGGCATAAGCCTTACCCTCGAGCCTATTGCCTTTACCCTGCCCATAGGCGGCGGCTGGAATGTTTATTGGTACGGTATAATAATAGCTCTGGGCTTCCTGTTAGCCCTTATTTACGGAATGAAAAATGCTTCGAGATACGGTCTTAATACCGACCGTATGCTCGATGTAGTGCTGGTTGCAGTTCCCGTGGCAATCCTTAGTGCCAGAGCCTATTATGTGATTTTTGACGGCGAAAAATTAGCAAGCTTTAAGGATTTTTTCGGCTTTGGAAATTCCTCAGGTTTTGCAGGTCTTGCGATATACGGCGGTGTTATCGGCGCCTTTGTTTCGGGAGGAATAATGTGCAAAATCCGCAAGGTCAAGGTGCTTAATATGTTTGACATTGCCGCGGCAGGCTTTTTAATCGGTCAAGGCATTGGCAGATGGGGCAATTTTGTAAATCAGGAGGCTTACGGTGGATTTACCGGAAGCAGCTGGTGGGGTATGGAAAGCAGCCGCACCATAAGCGAAATGGGCGAGGGGTTGGTTCACCCTTGCTTCCTTTACGAGTCTATATGGTGCATAGCAGGCTTCTTTTTACTTGACCATTTCAGCCGAAAACGCAAATTTTCGGGACAAATTGTACTTATGTACTGCGTGTGGTACGGCTTCGGCAGAGGCTTTATAGAGCTTTTGCGGACAGACAGTCTTATGCTTGGCAACATAAAGGTTTCGGCTCTGCTTTCATTTGCGCTTTGCATTGCGGCAGGCAGTCTGCTTGTATTTATGAGCCGCCGTGTAAAGGAAAACTCAGCAGGAGAATATTCGGGAGTTTTTGCTTCCGAGGAGGAACAGCCCGAAGCCGAGCAAATAAATGATGTTGAAAATGAAAAAAATGAAATTATTTCGGAGGAAACAAACAATGAGCAGGATAATTGACGGTAAGGCGATATCAGCCGCTGTAAAGGAAAGAGTTAAAAAAGGAGTAGCCGAGCTTGACGAAATCGGCGTTCCGGTCGGGCTTGCGGTTATTATCGTGGGCGATGACCCGGCTTCCAAGGTTTATGTGGCAAACAAGAAAAAGGCTTGCGAGGATTTAGGCATAATATCCGAGGAATATGCCCTGCCTGCCGAGACGACACAGGAGGAGCTTCTTTCCATTATTGAAACCCTTAATAAAAGACCGAGCATTAACGGTATACTCTGTCAGCTTCCGCTTCCGAAGCATCTGGACGAAAAGCTTATTATAAACTCCATTTTACCTGAAAAGGATGTGGATGCTTTCCATCCCCATAATGTGGGCAGAATTATGATTGGAGACTATGATTTTGTACCCTGCACACCGGCAGGAATTATGGAAATGCTCGAAGCAGAGGGTATTGATGTATCGGGAAAATCCTGTGTGGTAATCGGTAGGTCAAATATTGTCGGTAAGCCTATGGGTATGCTGTTGCTACACAAAAACGGCACCGTTACAATCTGCCACTCTAAAACCCAAAATCTCAAGGAAATCTGCCGCGGTGCCGATATTCTGGTAGCCGCAGTCGGCAGAGCAGGCTTTGTCACAGCCGATATGGTGAAGGAGGGCGCCGTTGTAATTGATGTGGGTATGAACCGCGTGGACGGTAAGCTCTGCGGAGACGTGGATTATGAGGCAGTTAAGGACAAGGTGTCTGTCATCACCCCCGTTCCGGGCGGTGTTGGGCCTATGACCATCGCAATGCTTATGCAAAATACCCTTACAGCGGCAAAAAAACAAAATAACATCAAAGGGTGACATTTTGATTAAACGGATTATATTAATAATATCGGTGCTTTTTATGTTGGGATTTACGGTTTCTGCAGGTCAGACAGCCGAGGTCACTCCCCACGGTGAATTTGCAACCGATATGTCGGTGCTCTCAAAAAGCTTCGGTATGACCGAGGCGGAGCTTTCGCAATATAAAGCCGAAAACGGCATTATTTATATTGCAGTAAACGATGATAATACAAAGCAGATACGCATTTCCTGCAACACCACCGATTTTTCCAACAGCGTTGTTAATATTAGCTCCCTGTCTGACGATAAGCTCACCGCCCTTATTCCCGACATTGTGGGTATAGACGGTGCCCGCGGCGAGATTATAAACAAAAACGGGCAAAAATTTATCAAAATCCAGCTTCGCACAAGCGACAGCGGCGGAGAATACATTATTACCCGATATATAACGGTGGCGGACAGGCAATGCTTTGAGCTTATGTTTTACACCGACAGCGGTGCTGATACGGCTTATATTGAAAAAACCTTCAACACCTTTGATGCAGACGGATTTATTTCGGAAAATACCGGTGTGAACGGTGTGTGGTTTTATATAATACCTATCGGGATTGCTGTATTTCTGTGTATTGCTGTGATTGTCGGCATAACCGTTATAAGGGATATAAAAAAGAAAAACTGTGAGGAATAAAAGGCGGTGACGGGCTTTTGAATAAGTATAAAACCCTTTTGTCAAATACATTGCTTATAAGTATCGGTACCTTTGGCTCAAAGCTGTTGGTCTTTTTAATGGTGCGGTTTTATACAGGCTATTTAACCCCGTCAGATTACAGCACAGCCGACCTCATAACCCAAACAGCAAACCTTTTATTTCCTATCATTTCTTTAGGCATTACCGAGGGTGTTTTCCGCTTTGCACTTGACAATAATATTCAGCGCAAAAGTGTTTTCACTTTAGGTCTTTTTTCCATAACCACGGGTGCGGTGCTGTTTTTGGGAATAGTTCCCATTCTCAATGCGGTGCAAAGCTTTAAGGGCTTCGTGTGGCTTATTGTGATTTATACAATGGCTTCCTGCTATCATTCACTTTGCTCACAGTATATCCGCGCGGTGGGTAAAACCGCACTTTTCGCCGTTCAGGGAATTATCAATACTATTTTGGTTATAACCCTTAATATAATATTCTTAGCCGCCTTTAATTTAGGGGTTACGGGCTATGTGCTTTCGGTGGTTGTGGCTGACACCCTCTGCACACTCTTTCTGTTCATCAAGGAAAAGCTTTGGAGTGTTATAACCCTGAAGCCCCAAAAAACGGTTTTACCTGCAATGCTTAAATACAGTATTCCTCTTATCCCGACAACGGTTTTCTGGTGGATAACCAGCGTATCTGACCGTTATATGGTTGTGGGCTTTATAGGAAGTGAGGCAAACGGACTTTATTCTGTATCCTATAAGCTCCCGACACTGCTAACCTTAGTTGCAACCATTTTTATGCAGGCATGGCAATTTTCTGCCGTCAGCGAAGCCGAGGGCGACCGCGCCGAGCATGCAAAATTTTTCGGTCAGGTGTGGCAGTCCTTTCAGGCAATTATGTTTCTGGCAGGCTCGGCAGTAATAGCATTTGCAAAGCCCGCTATGATGCTCTTGACCTCCAAGGAGTATTACGAGGCATGGAAATTCGTTCCCCTCTTATCGGTTTCGATGGTTTTCACAGCCTTTACCTCCTTTATGGGCACTGTTTATGTTGTAAACAAAAAAAGCGGTCTTTCCTTTATAACCGCCCTTATCGGTGCTTCCACAAATATTGTGCTTAATCTTATTTTAATTCCCTCCCGTTTGGGTGTTCAGGGCGCGGCGCTTGCCACCGCAATAAGCTATTTTACGGTTTTTGTGATAAGGGCTGTCAATGTAAGAAAATATATCCCGTTTAAAATGCAGTCGGTGCGTGTGGCTTTCAATTCAGCGGTGCTTTGTCTGCAATCGGCGGTTGTGATTTTAGGCTTCAAGGGCTGGATTTTAACAGAAGCACTTTGTCTGCTTGCTGTTTTAATGATAAATTCTAAGCTTTTGTTTGCCTGTGCGGAAAAGCTTTTATCACCTTTTTTGAGGAGAGTTAAAAAGAATGCTTGATTTTTTGTTTAAAACCCTTTGGGGTAAAATACTCACCACCTTTTTTATATCTATGGTGCCTGTTATAGAATTGAGGGGCGCTATCCCTTGGGCTACAGGCATGGGCTTGAAGCCTGCAGTTGCAATAGCTGTGGCTATGGTGGGAAATTTGATACCAATACCCTTTATCATTCTCTTTATAAAGAAAATTTTTGCTTGGATGCGAGGGGTTAGTCCTAAGCTCAACAGCGTGGTTGACCGTATGGAAGCCAAGGCTGAAAAGAATAAGGAAAAGGTTTTGAAATATGCCTTTTGGGGGTTGGCACTTTTCGTTGCCATACCTTTGCCGGGCACAGGCGCATGGACGGGCGCTCTGGTTGCGGCTATGCTCGATATGCCCCTTAAAAAAGCTTTACCATCTATTGTTATAGGTGTGGTAGGCGCAGGTCTTGTGGTGGCATTTGTAAGCTACGGTGCGGCGGCTTTGTTTTTTTAATCCAATGTAAGGGCGACCCTTGCGGTCGTCCGTCAGTCCCCCGAATAAAAAAAGCTTGACAACCGCCATTTAAAATTGTATCATAATTTAGTAAAGCTGTGAAAAGGACATTAACCTTTTTTTCCCCTTTTTAAGAGAGGCAGACCGCCGGCTGAAAGTCTGCTAAAGGGCTGAAGGGTGAGACCGCCTTTGAGTGCCGTGGGTAACAAACACGGACGGATTGCTCCGTTAAAGGCAAAAGAGTGTTAGTTTATGCTTTTGATAATTGCTTTGCCAAAAGGCTTTATCTGAAAAAATATCACCAATGCAAATTGAAATTATCAAAGAGGCTAAACTAAAAATCGGGTGGAACCGCGGAGATTTTAATGCTTCGTCCTGAAAAGCAGATGCTTTTTTGGGACGGAGTTTATTTTTTTATGGAGGAAAATTTATGATTAAGGTAACTTTAAAAGGCGATATTGTAAAGGAATTTGAAGCCGGCATCACCGCCTATGAGGTAGCAAAGGAAATCAGTATGGGGCTTGCAAAGGCAGCTTGCGCTGTAAGAATTAACGGTGAAAATGCCGATTTGCGCACTGTGCTTACAGAGGATTGTGCTTTGGAAATCCTTACTTTTGAGGATGAGTACGGCAGATGGAGCTTCAGACACACCGCTTCCCATATTTTGGCGCAGGCTGTAAAGAGACTTTTCCCAAATGCCAAATTGGCGATAGGCCCTGCCGTGGATGACGGTTTTTATTACGATTTCGATGTTGAGGAAAGCTTCACCCCTGATGATTTGCTGAAAATCGAAGCCGAAATGAAAAAAATTGTTAAAGAGGATATAAAGCTTGAACGCTTCACTATGTCTCGCGAGGAGGCAATCAAATATTTCACCGAAAAGGACGAGCCTTACAAGGTGGAGCTTGCCGAGGGTATCCCCGAGGGTGAGGATATTTCCTTCTACTCTCAGGGTGATTTTACCGACCTTTGCGCCGGCGCACATCTTATGAGCACAGGTGCGGTAAAGGCATTCAAATTAACCTCTGCTACGGGTGCTTATTGGCGCGGCGATTCCTCAAAGAAAATGCTCTGCCGTGTTTACGGTACAGCATTTCCGAAGGCAAGCGAGCTTGAAGCACACCTCACTATGCTTGAGGAGGCTAAAAAGCGTGACCATAATAAGCTCGGCAGAGAATTAGAGCTTTTTACCACCGTTGATGTTATAGGTCAGGGCTTGCCGATATTACTGCCCAAGGGTGCAAAAATAATTCAGCTTTTGCAACGCTTTGTTGAGGACGAGGAGGCTCGCCGCGGCTGGCAGCTCACCAAAACCCCGTATATGGCAAAGCGTGAGCTTTATAAGCTTTCGGGACATTGGGACCACTATCTTGACGGTATGTTTGTTTTGGGTGACCCCGAGGACGAAACAAAGGAATGCTTTGCCCTTCGCCCCATGACCTGCCCATTCCAATATCAGGCATATCTAAACCGTGCGCGCTCTTACCGCGACCTGCCCCTCCGTTATGACGAAACCTCAACCCTTTTCCGCAATGAGGAATCGGGTGAAATGCACGGTCTTATCAGGGTTCGCCAATTCACCATTTCCGAGGGACATCTGATGTGTACCCCCGAGCAGTTAGAGCAGGAATTCAAGTCCTGCCTGGAGCTTGCAATTTATATGCTTAAAACCTTGGGGCTTTATGAGGATGTTTCATACAGATTTTCTCAGTGGGACCCTGTCGATACCGAGAAGTATATCGGCACTCCCGAGCAATGGGCAGAGGCTCAGGATATGATGGCTAAAATCTTAGACCATCTTGAAATCCCATACAAGGTAGGTATCGGTGAAGCGGCTTTCTACGGGCCTAAGCTTGATATTCAGATTAAGAATGTTTACGGCAAAGAGGACACCCTTATCACCATCCAGATTGACCAGATGCTTGCCGAAAAATTCGGTATGGAATATGTTGACCGTGACGGTCAAAAGAAAAATCCTTATATCATTCACCGTACCTCTATCGGTTGCTATGAGAGAACTCTGGCTTTGCTTATTGAAAAATATGCAGGCGCATTCCCGATGTGGTTAGCACCTGTTCAGGTTAAGCTGTTACCCATCGCTGACAGACATCTTGACTATACCTATGAGGTTAAGCGCGAGTTAGAGGCTAAGGGTATGCGTGTTGAGCTTGATGACCGCAACGAAAAAATCGGCTACAAGATAAGAGAAGCCCGCCTTGCCAAGGTGCCCTATATGCTTATCATTGGTGACAGCGAGGTTGAAAACGGCGCTGTTGCTGTCCGCCGCAGAGGTGAGGACGGCGATATGGGCGCAATGCAGGTTGCAGATTTTATCAAAATGGCTTGCGAAGAAATTGATAACAAGGTTATAAGATAATATGAAAAAAATTTCAAGACCTGCCCTTGCCGAGCTTACGGTGGGGGCGGTCTTTACCGCTTTAATATGTGTAATATCACAGCTAAGCATTTTGACACCCGTTGGTGTGCCCGTCACCCTTCAAACCCTGATTGTCGCCCTGTGCGGATACCTGTTAGGAGCCAAAAGAGCCGTTTTTAGTGTTGCCGCCTATATTCTTATCGGAGCAATCGGTTTACCTGTTTTCTCGGGCTTTCGCGGCGGACTGCAACAGCTTTTCGGAATAACCGGAGGCTTTATTTTCGGCTTTTTGTTGCTTTGCCTTGCCTGCGGAATTTCAAGAAGGCTTACCGCTAAAGCAGTTAAAATTCTTTTTGGTGTGGCAGGCACACTGCTTTGCCATATAATGGGTACGGTGTGGTTGGCACTGCTGTCAGGCAGTAATATTGCCGCAGCCTTTGTCACAGGCTCCCTTCCGTTCCTGCCAAAGGATATTATTTGCACCGTTTTGGCTTTTTTTTTAGCCTGTCATACAGAGAAAATGATAAATTCAAGAAAAACTTAAAAAAACACTTGATTTTATTTTGATAATGTGATATTATACTATGGCGGTTTAAAAACGCACCTGCGCTGATAGCTCAGCTGGATAGAGCGTCTGGCTACGGACCAGAAGGTCGGGAGTTCGAATCTTCTTCAGCGCGCCAAAAAATCGACTTGTTTCAACAAGTCGATTTTTTTATCCATTGCGAAAGCAATGGTATATCATCGCCGTGATTTAATATGTAGGAGTTCAAATCCATACAATGAATTTTTAAAAGGCATCTAAATTGTTCACCCATTCAAAATTATTATAAAGAGATAGTGTGTGCGGAAAATGAAAAAAAGGATTATTAAAAAAGCTATAGCTTTAGCCGTTTTGCTTCTGGTAATAGGGGTTGTTATCAAATTATTGCTTCTTCCAAGCTTTAAATTTTCATCCAATTCGGTAGAAATAGAGGCGGGCAAGACCTTTGAGGCTAAAACCTACATAGCTAAAGCCAGAAATATAGATATAAATAAAATTAATATCTCCGAAAAGGTTGATAATAAGAAACCGGGAGAATATAAGGTTACTTATTCCTATAAAAAAATAAAGAAAACCCTAACGGTAAATGTGGTTGACACCGTTGCTCCTGAGCTGACTCCCGAAAATGATTTTTCGGTTTATGCTGGCGAGCCTGTAACCGCCGATATGCTGACCGCTGTTAAGGATGCAACGGAATGCGAATTGGAATTGGATAATCACGGTCAAGACCTATCGGTTATCGGTGAATATTCTGTTACGGTATCTGCAACCGATTTAGGCGGCAACACCTCAAAATGCGAGGTGAAGGTTACGGTAAAGAACCCTGACATTACACCGCCCGTCATTTCGGGAGTAAAAAATATATCAATTATGGTCGGAGATGCGTTTGATGCAAAAAAAGGGGTTACCGTAACCGATGATTATGATAAAAACCCCACATTAACCGTTGACGACAAGTCTCTCAACACCAAAGCCGCAGGTAAGTATACCGTCATTTACACTGCAACCGATAAGGCAGGCAATAAAGCCTCGGTTAGACGCACAATTACGGTTGTAAATCCCGTTTCTGATACATCGGGCAATTCCTCCTTTGATACAAGGGGTGTTGCCAATCAGCCGTATTTAGTTGCCGTAAACAGAGCTATGTGTACCATAACGGTTTACAAAAAAGATACAAACGGAAATTACACAGTGCCTATAAAAGCGATGGTATGCAGTGTAGGCCGCAAAGGTCATCAAACACCTCTCGGCAGATATAACACAACTAACCGCTATGATTGGCGGCTTATGGTGGACGGCAGCTACGGAAGATATGCCATTCGCATTAACGGAAGTATTATGTTCCATTCGGTTTGTTATTTCACAAAAAACGAAGCAAACCTTGAATACGAGGAATATAACAAATTGGGCAGTCCTGCAAGCCTTGGCTGTATCAGACTTTGCCTTTCGGACATTAAATGGATTTATGATAATTGTCCAACCGGCTTTCCGACTGTTATTTATGATGACCCCACTTCCCCCGGACCGCTGGGCAAGCCTTCAAGCATTAAAATTGATATTAATGATGTTGAGAAACGCGGCTATGACCCAACCGATTGGAGTCCCAACAGCCCTTGGAATAAATAAAAGATCTAATTCAAAAAAATCGACAGGTTAAGCCTGCCGATTTTTTATTGTTCATTTTTTGAATTCCTTTGATATTTCGAGGTAATTATTTGTAAGCAGAGTGTCAACACCCAAGTCAAACCAATGCTTTGCTGTGGCTATATCATCAGCATAAAAAGCGTTGCATTTTATGCCGTGAGCGTGCGCCTTTTCAACCATTTCCTTGGTTACATACTGCTCATAAAACTGCACCTTTTGGGCGCCATGCTCAATTGCGCGGTCAACAATTTCCCAAGCCCTTGTGCCAAGATGCCCCACGCACATATTAATATCGGGCGCATAGTCCATAAACTGCTTTATAACACCGTCATGACTTATCATAAAATAGACATGCTTCTCGCAGTCATACCGTCTGATAAGAGAAACAATTTTTTCCATTGCTTTCACATCGTATGTATCGCTGAGGGTTTTAATGTGGATATTCATTATCACCCTGCCGGCAAATTTTTGGAGTATTTCTTCAAACCTGACAATTTTAAGCCCTGCGAACTTATCGGAAAACTTAGCACCGAAATCAAGCGCTTCAAGCTCTGCCAGAGTGTGGTCATATATCTTACCCGTGCCGTTGCTCACCCTGTCAAGTGTGTCATCATGACAGGAAACAATTTCTCCGTCCTTAGTAGCCCAAAGGTCAAACTCGATTTCCTCAGCACCGAGAGAGACCGCCGCACCGAATGCAGGCATACTGTTTTCGGGAGCTACGGTGCTAAAGCCGCGGTGAGCGCATACACGGGGATATGGCATATAATCGTCAAACTGCACCACAGAAGCACCGCCGTTGCGGTAAAGCCAGGGGCGGCGCCCCTCCTCAATATATTCATAGTGGGATTTAAGCGCACCCCCAAAACCTGCCGGCTTGTAATACTTTTTCTTGAGGTCGATTTCGCAAATTTCCAAACCGATTTTGCTTTTCATATCTACAATAACATCGCCGTTTGGAGCAATAACACAGCTGCAGCCGCAGATTTCGGAATCCTCACCCAAGGAAACAGACGACCTTATAAGATAAGCATTTGTGTTGTAGCACAAGAAACGGTTGATTATCGAAAGCGCCTGATGTGTATCCGTGCGCTGATGTGAGCAACCGATTATAACATCAACATTTTTTCGGGCAAGGGGTGCAAAGGACTCATAAAAATAAAAGTCATAGCAGGTCATAAAGCCGAAACGGATGCCCTCAATTTCTATAACATAAGGCTCTGCAGGCAGATAACTGTAGCCCACATCAAGCTCGTTTCCGCCCTGTGCCTCGGTCTTTACCTCGCTCGGTGCCGGATGCGCCTTAAAATATCTGCCGACAATGTTGCCGTTTCTGTCTATTGCGTGGGTGGTATTGCGCCAGCCGGTTTCGGTTTCAAAGCCTGCATTGACAAATACAATCGCATTGCATCTCTTTGCCGCCCCGACAGCCTTTTCTAAAATTATACTGTTATACCTTTCCATGGTCTCATGGAATTTTTCCTTACTACCCTGCACTGCAGGAATGTCGCTATACTCCGGCAAAACGATTAAATCCAGAGAAGCATCGCACCTATCGAGCAATTCCACCATATCGTTAAAGCATTTTTCGGTATCATTAACATCGAAGGAATAATAGGGCTGAATTATACAGCATTTCATAAAATCACTCCAAAAATTAATTGTTTGATTTATGATACCATATTTAGAGCCCCTACGCAATATAATTAATCTGCTTTATTTAATTTTTTCCACAGTACAGCCCTTGTAATAATGTGTCAGAATTTCCTTAAAATCACTGCCCTGCTTTGCCATATAATTTGCACCGTTCTGGCTCATTCCGACAAAGTGACCGTAGCCGTAAACCGTGAAGGTGAAGGTGTTGTCCGAAAGCTCAACCTCAAAAGCTGAGGAGCGCAAATCCAAAAGGCTTCTTATGCGCGCACCCTTCACCTTTTCACCGCAAAGCTCAATTTCGGTAACAGTGCCGCTTTGTGTAAGCTCTGCCTTGCCAAACCACTCCGTCTTATCTCCCGAAAGAGGAATTTCCGAGGAAAGCTTTTTCTCAAGCTCTGCGGCGGTAAAGCTCACTTGGGAAATATAATCATCACTAAGTCGGTCTCCCTCACTCGAAACCGGCTTTAAATAGGGATACCCCGTTCCCCAAACATTTTGACCGTCCTCTGTTTTGCCGGAGGAGATTGCGTGGTAAACCGTAAGGGCGGGCTTTCCCTCCCAAAGCACCATATAGCCCGAAACCTCGGCAATTATTTCCTTTATTTTTTTTGTATATTCCTCTGCCTTTTCACCCCATCTTTGCTTTGCCGCTTCCTCTGTTATGTAGCTTTGGTCACAGGTGCTGTCGGTCGTTATGTCATAGCTTTTATCGGCATTTTCCGCCTTGCGGAAGCAGGTGTAGGTATATGCCGCAACCGTTTGCGCCTTAAGTGCCTCCACCTCATAAAGCGCAGGCATTTCCGCCGCAACCACACCGAAAAGATAATCCTCTGTTTTGAGCTCTGTAAGCTTGTCGGTTTCGGTATCACACAGCCTTACCGTATCGGTTGCCGCCTGCTCGGCATCGGGGATTACTGTCAGAGCCGCAACCGGCTTTGTCTGCACCCCTTTTTCAAGCGCTCCAAGGGGTAAAAGCAACATAACCGCCGCCATAATTACAGATAAATAGATTGTTTTTTTCATAAGCACGCCTCTTTTTTTCTTAATTCTGTTGACTTTTGAGCAATTAAACTATAAAATTGTTTTATACATATATTATATGTTTTGGAGTGTCTTTATAATGCGATATAAAAAAATAATTCTTTTCTTTTCGGCGGCTTTGCCGATATGCGTTGTTCTGCGCACCTTTGAGCTGTTTTACATTGTCGAGCCCTCAACCGGCTTTTTCAGTCAGGAATTCGGAAACTTTGGAAACTATATTCTGCTTATCATTTTTGCTTTTGCGACATTGGTAACCGTTTTTTCCTTTACCTCTCACCGTTCGCCTGAGCACCTTCCGCCGACAAATATTGCAATGCTTGTTTCCTCCCTTTTCCTTTCCGCTTCCCTGCTCTATCAGATATTTACCGAATCGCTTCCCGCTGTGGTGCAGGGTTGGCAGATACTGCTTCTGAGAATCACAGGCACCGCCGCGGCAGTTTTCTTTGTCGCATTCGGGCTTCAAAGGTGTTTTTCATTTCGATTGCCTGCTGTATGCGCTGTTATACCGGCCGTTTATTTTGCAATGCGGGTTATATGCTATTTCACCTCCATTGCCTCACTCGCGCTCATTTCGGATAATCTGTTAATGCTTGCGGCATACTGCTTTATACTTTTGTTCATGCTCAATCTTGCCAAGCTTTTCAATCATGCCGATACCGACCGCACCTTCCGCAGTCTTTTGGGATTTGGGCTTGCGGCAGTAATTTTCTCGCTCACCCAATCCATTCCGCACATAATATTAAATCTCTCAAACGGTTTTACCTATCTGCACACCTCGATGGCGGCAAATATCCACCTTTTGTTTACGGGAATTTTCATTGCCGCGTTTCTGTTTTCTCACTTTTCACACAAAAATGCCTGCGAATAAAAGAAGACGGTCGCAATAAAATGCGGCCGTTTTTGATTTTGCTGACAAATTTATACAATATATGCACATCTATTTCTTGACATATTTAATATATGGTGGTAGAATTATTAGGATAGATTTACTGCTTTATAAGCTTTCCGGCTTGTGTCTTTATCGGCGGTTTTGGCGAGCCGCCTATAAATAAAGTTGAATTATATCACGGGATGGTAGCCGCCCTCAAACCGCGGCGTCAAGAATTACGGCTCCCGTCAGCCCCATTTTTCAGGGCAAAGTCCGTATGCAAATACCATGGAGGTGTATTAATGTTACCGTACATTATCGGAGGCGCTGTTGCAGTGGCATCGGCAATAATCGGTTTTGTCTGCGGTTCGCTTCACCGCCGTAAATCGGCAGAAGCAACCATCGGCTCTGCCGAGGACGAGGCAAGACGCATTTTGAGCGATGCTATGAAAACCGCCGAATCAAAGAAAAAAGAAGCCTTGCTTGAAGCCAAGGATGAAATTCACCAGCTCCGTCAGGAGACAGAAAAGGAACTTCGCGAACGCCGTTCAGAGGTTCAGCGTCAGGAGCACCGCATTCAACAGAAGGAAGAAACTCTTGACCGCAAAACAGACAATCTTGAAGCCAAGGAGGAAAAGCTTGCCGCACGCGCCAAGGAAATTGACGCCCGCATTGAGGAATGTGACCGTCTTAAGCAGAGCCAGATGGATTTGCTTGAAAAAATTTCCGGCTTCACAAAGGAACAGGCAAAGGCTCACCTTTTAGACCTGCTTGACGGTGAGCTCACCCACGAAAAGGCTGTTAAAATTCTGGAATTTGAACAGCAGACCAAAGAGGAATCCGACCGCATTGCCAAAAATATTATCGGTCATGCAATCCAGCGCTGTGCCGCTGACCATTCCTCCGAAATCACCGTTTCGGTTGTTCAGCTTCCCAACGATGAAATGAAGGGCAGAATTATCGGCCGTGAGGGTAGAAATATCCGCGCGCTCGAAACCGTTACCGGCGTTGACCTTATCATAGACGATACTCCCGAAACCATCACCGTTTCAAGCTTCGATCCCGTAAGGAGAGAAATCGCAAGGGTTGCTCTTGAAAAGCTTGTGCTTGACGGAAGAATTCATCCGGGCAGAATTGAGGAAACTGTTGCAAAGGCTACTGCCGAGGTCGAGACAACCATCAAGCAGGAAGGCGAACGCGCTATGATAGAAGCAGGTATTCACAACCTGCATCCTGAGCTTATTAAGCTTATCGGAAAGCTGCGTTACCGCACAAGCTACGGTCAGAATGTTCTCAAGCATTCGCTTGAGGTGTGCCACCTTTCAGGTCTTTTGGCAGCTGAAATGGGCGCCGATGTTACCCTTGCAAAGCGGACAGGATTACTGCACGATATCGGTAAAGCCCTTGACCACGAGCAGGAAGGCTCGCACATCCAGCTTGGTGTTGAAGCGGCTAAAAAATACCGTGAAAACGAAACCGTTATTAATGCAATTCACGCACATCACGGAGATGTTGAGGCTAAAACCCTTATCGCCTGCATCGTTCAGGCGGCAGATGCCATTTCTGCAGCCCGTCCGGGTGCCAGACGCGAAAACATTGAAAGCTACATTAAGCGCTTAGAGAAGCTTGAGGAAATCGCCAATTCCTTTAACGGTGTTGAAACCTCATTTGCCATTCAGGCAGGCAGAGAGGTAAGAATTGTTGTTAAGCCCGAGGTTGTTTCGGATGACCAGATGGTTCTTATTTCACACCAGATTGCACAGCGCATTGAAAATGAGCTTGAATATCCCGGTCAGATAAAGGTAAATGTTATCAGAGAAAGCCGTGCAGTTGATTATGCAAAATAATAAAACTACTGTGGAGCGCCTCATTGAGGCGCTCTCTCGCAATAATATGCAGGGAATATATGTTGAAAAAACCGCGGACATTGTGAAAACGGTTGAAGCCATGCTTTTTGAGGGCTGTGTCATTACGGCAGGCGGTTCGGTTTCTGTTAAGGAAAGCGGTGTCTGGGATTTGATTTCCAAGCCCTGCTATGAATTTTTTGACCGTACCCGTGCAGGGATTTCCGAGGAGGAACGGCTTGAAGCCTTTCGCCAAGCCATTGGGTGCGACTTTTTCTTTTGCTCCGCAAACGCAATCACCGAACAGGGCGAGCTTGTCAATGTGGACGGCTTCGGCAACCGCGTTGCCTCCATTACCTTCGGTCCCAAAAAGGTAATTATGATTGTGGGCATAAACAAGCTTGTGAAAAATATCGATGAAGCCTTTTTGCGCATAAAAAGCACCGCCGCGCCCAAAAACTGTGTAAGGCTTGGAATTGACAGCCCCTGCGCAAAGCTCGGTAAATGTGTCTCGCTTGCAAAAAGCGGTACACCCGATATTACTGACGGCTGTGATTTTTCACGCAGAATTTGCGCAAGCTATCTTGTAAGCGGCAGGCAACAGGAAAAGAACCGTATCACCGTTATTATCTGCGGTGAGCCATTGGGATATTGATTATTGCAAGCTTAAAGCCTTTAAAGGTTAAATTTTGCCTGTCTTAAAGTACAATATTGAAATTGGAGGTATAAATCATGATCAGATACGAAATTGAAGGCGGTAATTTGCCGGTTGTAATCTGCTATCCGGAAGCCGGTCAAGCCCTATGCACAGAAAGCGGTGCCATGAGCTGGATGAGCCCCAATATGAAAATGGACACCAACACCGGCGGCGGAATTAAAAAAGCTTTTGGCAGAATGTTCTCAGGCGAATCTATCTTTATGAATGAGTTTACGGCTGTCGGCGCTTCGGGTATGATTGCCTTTGCCTCCAGCTTTCCCGGTTCGATAATTCCGTATCAGGTAACTGAGGGCAACGGAATTGTTGTGCAAAAAAGAGGCTTTCTTGCAATGGAGAAGGGGCTTGAGCTTTCTGTGTATTTCCAAAAGAAGCTTGGAAAAGGCTTTTTTGGCGGAGAGGGCTTCATCATGCAGAAAATAACCGGCAACGGTTTAGTCTTTATTGAGATTGACGGTTACTGCAAGGAATATCAATTAGGCTCAGGCGAAAGTATTATTGTTGACACCGGTTATCTTGCAGCCATGAGCGAAAGCTGTACTATGGATATTCAAACCGTTAAAGGTGCTAAAAATATATTCTTTGGCGGAGAGGGGCTTTTCCACACACGGATTACCGGTCCCGGCAAGGTATACATACAGTCCATGCCGGTTATCAATACCGCAAAGGCACTTACTCCTTATTTGAACATTAACAGCGATAATAACGACCGAAACGGTATAAATATCCGCTTTGGTGAGTAATATTATTCTCTTATAAGTAAACTGCTGTCTCGCTTTTTTGCAAGACAGCAGTTTTTTCACTTGGCTTTGTAATCATCGATAATTTGAACTATGTGAGAAACGAATTCGATTGGCAACCCGTCTACACCTATTGAGTTTGTTGGAGTTAGCCCTAACAGATAATCAGTTGATACATTAAAAACTTTAGATAGCTTAATCAACATATCTATTGACGGCTGAATATTATCATTTTCCCAATTCGAAACCGTTTGTTTTGTTATGTTTAATTTTTGAGCTAATTGTACCTGTGTCCAACCAAAAGATATTCGTAATTCATATATTCTTTTGCTTAACATAAATATCCTCCTTGACAAATATTACGATACTATTATCTCAAAATACTTGACATTTTAAAAATACTATGGTATTCTAATAATTGACATAAAGCTTTTGTGTCAAGAATATTTATGGTGAGGGAATAAAAATGAATTTCTTACAAAATTTTAAAACTTATTTTAAGCGTGTTAAACAACCAATCTCAAAAGCAGCAGAAGCAAAGCCTATTGAGAAAGAAACAAAATTGTATATGGCAATCTTTTTGGGCGCAGGAGCAGTTTTTTCGATTTTGTCCGGTTTAATTGAAGCGCTGTATTGGCCATTTTCCATTATCGGAATTATTGGTATTATTATCGGTCTCTATTTTGGGCTTATGCTTTATGCAATATCCCGTGTCAAGGCGCGTTTGGCAAATCTCACTTGTAATAAGTGTGGTAACAGCTTGAATAATGGAGAGTATGCGAGCTGGCAGGAAATCAGCCGCCGTTGGCAGGATTCTAACAGCAATAATTATGCTGAAACCAAACTCTATGTGACGGTAGAAATCACTTGCACATGCCCGAACTGTGGAGAAAAAAAGACATTTAAGGAAACTCTTTGTTCCGGAAAAATCAGAGTAACGAATAATGCTATTAAGGATAATTTAGTTTCCACACAAAAGCTTGTTGATGATTATTTTAACGGCTTAATTCATGCTTAATCTTTAAAATATTTAAGATACATAGCAAAGGGGCTGCCTCACTAAAGAAAGTGAAGCAGCCCCTTTTCGTTTTAATCCTCAAACAACGGTGTGGAGAAATATCTTTCAGCGGTGTCAGGTAAAACCGTTACCACCCTTTTACCCTTACCCAATTTTTTTGCCAGCTTAATGGCGGCGGCAACATTTGTGCCGCTGCTTATACCGCACATAATGCCCTCCTTGCAGGCTAACGCCTTAGCCGTTTCAAGGGCTTCCTTATCTGTTATAATGCAAATATCATCATAAATTTCCTGATTTAAAATTGCGGGTATCACACCGTCTCCTATGCCCATCTGAATATGGGTGCCGATAAGCCCGCCCGACAAAATAGCCGCATCCTCAGGCTCAATCGCCCAGATGAGCATATCAGGATTTGCCGCTTTAAGCACCTCGCCAATTCCGGTTAAGGTACCTCCCGTTCCGATTCCCGAGCAAAATCCGTGTATCGGGCCGTCTGCCTGCTCCAGAATTTCACAGGCTGTTTGCTTGCGCTGAATTTCCGGATTTGCAGGATTTTCAAACTGTTGCGGCACAAACACATTGGGGTCCTCACTCTGCATTTTTAAAGCAAGCTGCAGACATTCCTCAATACAGGCTCCGATATTACCGGCATCATGAATAAGTATAACCTCTGCACCGTAATGCTGTACTAGCTTGCGGCGCTCCTCACTTACGGAATCGGGCATAATAATCTTTGTTTTATAGCCTCTGACAGCTCCGACAAGCGCAAGTCCTATCCCCTGATTTCCGCTTGTGGGCTCAACTATAACCGTGTCAGGCGTAATTTTACCGTCACGCTCTGCCGCCAATATCATATTATATGCCGTCCGCGTTTTAATCGAGCCTCCGACATTAAGTCCCTCAAACTTGACAAGTATTTCGGCATCATTCTCACCGCACATTTTCTGCAAACGGATAAGCGGTGTGTTGCCCATTGCCTCTAAAATATTATTAAAAATCATATCACAAAACCCTCAATAACAATTTATACTGTTACATTATATGACAGTTTCACTCTATTTGCAAGAAAATTATTAATTATAATTTATTCTTAGCTTTTGCTCAGCGTCACACTAAAAAATTGTCAAAAAAAGCAATAATGGCAAAAAAATCGGGCGGCGAAAAAGTGCCGTCCGATTAAAAGCTTTTATCTTTCTTTTCCCAAGAAAAATATCGCAAGGGTTCCCGGCCCTGCGTGGGCCGCAATAACGGGGTCAAGGATATTATAAACCACATTTTTAACACCGTAGCGTTTTTTAACCTCTTGACCGATTATTTTTGCCTCGTCCTCACAGTCGCCGTGAACAATGAATATATCCTGGTCGACAACATCAATTCCCTTTTCCCCAACCGAAGCAATCAGATGCTCCAAGGTGGCAGACCTGCCGCGAGCCTTACCCGTAACATAAAGCTTACCGTCATCAGCCGTATGAAGCAGCGGCTTTATACCTAAAAGAGTACCGAAAAGGGCGCTTGTACCCGAAAGTCTGCCGCCGCGCTTGAGGAAAAACAGGTCGTCAATCGTGAATATATGGCAGATTGAAAGCTTATTGCTCTCAACCCATTCGGCAACCTCTTCAATAGTTCTGCCTTCCTTTTTAAGCTTCGCCGCATAATGCACTGCCATACCCTGTCCCATCGAAGCACAAAGCGTGTCAACAACGATAATTTTTCTGTCGGGGAACATTTCGCGGTAATCCTCAGCGGCAAGCATAATATTCTGGCAGGTACCAGAAAGTCCTGATGAAAAAGCCAAAACCAAAACATCCTCGCCGTTTTCCAAAACCGGCTTTATAACCTTATCACAGGCATCGCGGTTTGCAAGCGAGGTGGTAATCATTGCTTTTTCGCGCAACATTTTATATACGGGAGCATAATCGGTTTTTTCTCCCTTTATGTAGCTGTCATATTCCTTGCCGTCAATGTTGTATTTCAGTGAAATTATTTCCACATCATATTCTTTAATCTGTTCATCCGTGAGATTTGCGGCAGAATCGGTAATGATTTTATAGCTCATATTTTTCTCCTTCAATTTTCAAAAAATCAAGGTCGGGCACAGCCGACCACTAATATTATATATTTTTGACACTAAAGCTACAATCTAATCGTTCCCCAAAAATCTCTACTTTAAAATTTAAGGCGGTAGAGTGAGCAAAAACAAACTCTACCGCCAAGAGAATTCCTTTATTTATGAGGCTTTGAAGCCGCTGCTTTTATTCCTCGCAAAGCTTTTCCCATTCTGCCAAAGCAATATCCAACTCAATGGAAAGCTCCTCCTGTTCCTTTTGCAAGGCGGAAAGCTTGAGATAATCGGAAAGATTTTCATCAAGACAAAGCTCCGCCTCAATACCGCCCAATTTCTCCTCCAGAAGTGCTATTTTTTCCTCAGCCTTTTTAATTGCCCGTTCCTTCTTTGCCTTTTCCTTGGCAGGAGTGGTGTAGGTCTTTTTTTCTTTAACCGCCCTTTGCGTCTGCTCCGGCGGCATTACCGCAGTGTTTTTTTGCTGTTCAAGATATTGCTCGTAGCCGTAAGGGTAAAGCTGAGCCTCACCCTTGGTAAAGCAAAGCACCTTGGAGGCAATTTTTTTGATAAAATAACGGTCGTGCGAAACAAACAGCACCGTTCCCGAAAAGCCGGAAAGCATTTCCTCTAATGTTTCTTTGCCGACTATATCCATATGGTTAGTGGGCTCGTCCAGAATAAGAAAATTGGGGCGCTTCTTAAAAATTTTACAAAGTGCCAGCCGCACACGCTCACCGCCCGAAAGCATATTAACGGTTTTAAAAACACTTTCGCCACTGAAAAGAAAGGCTCCCAAAGCGCTTCTTGCCTCAAACTCGGTCAAGTGAGGAAAGGCAGACATAAAATCACCTAAAACTGTGTCATCGCTTGCGTACTGCGCCATTTGCTGGTCGAAATATCCAATGCTGACACGGGGTGCAAAGCGGTATTCGCCCGAAATCGCCTTTACCTGTCCCATAAGGGTGCGTATAAAGGTGGATTTCCCCAAGCCGTTACCGCCTATAATTCCAATGCGGTCTCCCCTCTTGATTTCAAGGCTTACGGTGGACAGCGGCTTGCCGTATCCCACGCACAAATCCGTCACCGAAAGTACATCCTTAACACCGATGTCGGCTGGCTCAAAATCGGCATGGAAGGTACGCATATCATAGGCTTCCGGTGCCTCCAACGGTATGATATGCTCAATTTGCTTGAGCTTTGACTGTGCCATTGCCGCCTTGGTAGGCTTATATTTAAAGCGGTCAACCAGCTCCTTCAGGCGCTCAATTTCCTTTTTTTGCGCAAGGTAGTCCTTTGCCTGTTGCTCGCGAAGCTGTTTCTTTGCCACTGTAAACTGTGTATAGTTACCCGCATATTTCGTTGTTTTTCCGTGTTCTATTTCGTAAATGCTGTTTACGGTATTATCCAAAAACATTCTGTCATGTGAAACCACAACAAATGCCTTTTTATATTCCCTTAAATAACTCTCAAGCCATTCTGTGGCTTGAATATCAAGGTGATTGGTGGGCTCGTCCAAAAGCAGAATATCGGGTTTTGAAAGCAGAAGCTTCAAAAATGCAATTTTAGTGCGTTGACCGCCCGAAAACTCCGAAAGCGGGCGGTGCTTTTCCTCATCCGAAAATCCGAAGTGCTTAATCGCCGCCTCATATTCCTTTTCAAAGTAATAACCGCCCAGATTATTGAAGGTATCTATAAGATTAGTATAATTTTTTATGTTTTCCTCGGTCTGTTCACCCTGCATGGCAAGCTCTGCCTGCTCAAGCTGTTCTTTAACGGTCAGAATTTCGGTGTAGGCACTGCGGATTTCATCCACCATTGAAACTGAATCATCGGCAAAGGTCATTTGGGAAAGCACACCGATTTTAGGCTTACCCGAAACGGTAAAATAGCTGTCAGCGTCACTGTCAAGCCTGGTTATGCTGTGTTCACCTGCAATCAGCTTTAAAAGGGTGGTTTTTCCGCAACCGTTACGACCGACAACCGCGATACGGCTGTTATCGTTGATTTCAATATTGACCGAGCTTAATATTTTCTCGCCTGAAAGCTCAACCACTCCGTTTTGAATTTTAAGCTGCAAAAAAATCCCTCCTTCAAACAAATTTCGGGCGGCTTTAGCGCCGCCCTTGGTCTTTAAGAAATCTTTGCGTTATCGTATAAAAGCTCTATCGCCTTTTCGTTGGCTACCATTGCCTCGAAATAATAGTCACCGTAAAACTCCTTGAGATATTTTGCATCAACCGATGAATTATTTATCGCTTTAACCTCATCGTTTATCATTTTATCAATCTCGGAAGCCTCAATTTCAATTCCCTCAGCATCAAGAACCGCATAATAAAGTATAAGCTTTTTCAGCATAGGCTCTACCTGCTCGGTTATCATTGATTTCTTGAATTCCTCCTTGGTCTGTCCCATCTGTGTGATATAATCGTCAAGAGACATACCGTAGTTGTTTTCCAGATTTATTCCAATGGTATTTTCGGTTGCAGCATAAACACTTTCAATATCCGCTTCGGGAAAATCCTTAATCTTGGAATTAGCTTCAATTGCATCTACAAGATAATTTTTAATAGCATTTTCTTTTACAGAAGCATTATATTCATCATATGATTTATAACCTAAATCAGCATAAAACTCTTTAGGGCTTTTTGCGGGTTTAGCCGAATTTACTTTAACTGTAAATATGACCTCTGCACCCGCCAAATCGGCAGAGCTGTAATTTTCAGGGAAGGTGAGGTTTAAATCCACGGTTTCACCGATATTCACACCTATAAGCCCACCCTCAAAGCCGTCTATAAAAGAGCCGGAGCCGATTTCCAAATCATAGCCCTGTGCTGTGCCGCCGTCAAATGCGACACCGTCCTTTTTACCCTCGTAATCAATGTTGGCTATATCACCTTTGGATATAATTCCCTCAGTGATCGTTTCATCATGAAAATCGTTTTCTAAAACATCACTCACGATTATATCATCATAATATTCCTTAAATGTGTCGGACTTGGTATCCACAGGGATATTCTTATATTCACCAAGCTCAATATAATCCTCAAGCTCAACATTAAACAGCACCCTTGCTTTATCAGCCTTGCCGCAGCCGCAGGCAAATCCCGCAAGCAATCCGATACACAACAACAAACAAATTAATCTTTTCATTTTTAACAATTCCTTTCTGAAAACAAACTTAATTAAATATCCTCTGCCACTGCATCACCGAGCTCACCTTTGGACGAAGCCTTTAAATAGGCGTTTATAAATCCGTCAAGGTCGCCGTCCATAACAGCATTGATATTACCCGATTCAAAGCCTGTTCTGTGGTCCTTTGCAAGGGTATAGGGCATAAATACATAGGAACGGATTTGCGAGCCCCATGCAATTTCCTTTTGCACGCCCTTAATATCCTCAATCTTTTCAAGATGCTCCCTTTCCTTTATCTCCAAAAGCTTGGATTTAAGCATACGCATTGCCTGATCGCGGTTCTGGAACTGACTGCGTTCGTTCTGACAGGCAACCACTATTCCTGTCGGTATATGGGTAAGGCGGACTGCCGATGAGGTTTTGTTAATGTGCTGACCGCCTGCTCCTGAGGAACGGAACACATCCATTTTTATATCCTCGTCCCTTACCTCGATATTCATATCATCTGTTATTTCGGGCATCACCTCAAGTGAAGCAAAGGAGGTGTGTCTCCTGCCCGAAGCATCAAAGGGAGAAACGCGCACAAGGCGGTGAACACCCGACTCGCTTCTCAGATAACCGTAGGCATTGTCACCTTCTATCAGCAGGGTTGCGCTTTTAAGTCCTGCTTCATCCCCGTCAAGAAAATCGAGTATTTTAACCTTGAAGCCGTGGCGCTCTGTCCAACGGGTATACATTCTTACAAGCATTGCCACCCAATCCATTGCCTCTGTACCGCCCGCGCCTGCGTGGAAGGTGAGAAGCGCATTGTTTTTATCATACTCGCCCGTAAGCAAGGTTTGCAAACGCTGTGCCGCCAAATCGGTTTCAAACTCGTTTATGGAGGCGGTTATTTCTTCAACAAGAGATAAATCCTCCTCCTCGTCACCCATTTCAATCAAAACAAGCATATCGTCATACAAAGCGCAAATGCGGTCATAAGCCTCAACAATATTTTTCAGCTTGCCTGTTTTCTGCAAAATCTTTTGGGAGCTTTCCATATCATCCCAAAAGCCGGGGGCGGCTGCCTTTGCCTCAAGCTCCTCAATTTCACGGCACAAGCGGTCATAGCCCAATGCATCCTTAAGGTCGCGAAGCTCATGTTCGTTAGCTTCGAGCCTTAGTTTAAGCTGTTCAAATTCAAGCATAGAGTTCTCCTTTTGATTTTAGTACAAAGGCACACCAATTATCACGGTAATGCTCCTCGGCAACATAAAAACCGTTGCTTTCCACGGCGGACAGAACATCGTCCTTTCTTATATCTATAATTCCCGATACAATCAGGATACCGTCCTTCTCCATAAATCTGTTTACATCCGGCAAAAGCTTTATAATTATATCCGCCACTATATTGGCACAAACAATATTATATTTCCCCGTAACCTTGTCCGCAAGGTCGCCCACAATAAACTCGGTCTTTTCGGTGATACCGTTAATCCCGGCGTTTTCCTTTGCGGTTTTTACCGATTGCGCGTCAATATCAACACCCAACGCACCGTCTGCACCTAAAAGCACAGAAGCAATGGCAAGTATTCCGCTTCCGCAACCTATATCAAGCACGCGGCTTGAGGCAGAGGTGTGGCGGTCAAGCACCTCAAGGCAAAGCGAGGTTGTGGCATGAGTACCCGTACCGAAAGCGGCACCGGGGTCAATGCGAAGCAATGTCCGCCCGTCCTTATTCTCATAGTCCTCCCAGCTTGGAACAACGGCAAGTCTTTCACCAACCTCAATCGTATGAAAATACTTTTTCCAATTTTCGTTCCAATCGCTGTCATCAACCCCGATAGAGCCTACCTCGTAAGGCACACCCTCCGCGGTGAGGCGTTCCTTTAAAAATTCAAGAGCTTCAGCCGCATTGTCACACTCTGAAATATAGATATGTATTACAGCCGTCTCGCGGTCGCGCTTAACCAAATCCTCATCAATGAGATCAATGTGGGCAATATCCCATGCACCCTGCTCCAAATCGGAATAGTCCTCGATATAAATACCGTAAGGAACGGTCATATTAGCGATAGCCGCGGCGGTTTCTGTGAACCTCTGCGGAACGGTAACTGTGATTTCAGTCCAATTCATAACAAACTCCCAAGTAATATAATGAATTATTATACCATCTATCAAGCAAAATTAAAAGCATTATTTTAAAAAAATATCAGCAGAGCATATCCGGCTTTTGGATATGCTCTGCTTTTTTCCTAAAACACAACCGGCTGAAGCTGTGTGCCGCCAAGGGCGGCTTCTACCGTTTCTGTGAGTAAACTAAAATCGGATATGAGTGAATTGTTTTTAGAATAAGGGTCATCCTGACCGTAGGGTACGAAATAAATATTTTTGGTGTTGTGCAAAAGACCGAGATTTTTAGCCGTTGCACCAAGCGCATCATTAGTGGCAATGCCCAAAACAACCGGCTTGTTATTTCTCAGGTGTGCCTTCACAGCCATTGTGACCGGTGTATCGGTTATGCCCAAGGCAATTTTAGAGATTGTATTACCGGTGCAGGGACAAACCACAATAACATCGAGCAAATTTTTAGGGCCAATCGGCTCTGCGGCGGAAATTTCATGTATTATCTTTTCGCCGCAAATTTCCTCAACGCGGGAAATCCAATCCTCCGCCTTGCCGAAGCGTGTATCGGTTGTGTAAACTATCTGCGACATAATAGGCTTTATTTTAACATCCTCTTTTGCCAATTTTTCAAGTGCGGCAACCGATTGCTTCAATGTGCAAAAGGAGCCGCAAAAAGCAAATCCAACGGTAATGTTTTTCATTTGAACCACCTTTAATTATATGAATTAATTATATAGGTCAGGGTATTGCATAAAATCTCTGCGGCAGTCTTTGGGGCAATCAAGCCGGGAAGTCCCGGTGCCTTGAGCGCCTTGATACCGCATTCTTCAGCAAATTTGAGGCTGAGACCCCCTTTGGTGGAAAGGTCGATTATAAGGTCACTGCTACACTTTTCAAGCGCTTCATTTGCTATAACCTCAACATCAACGGTATTAAAAATAATCTGATAATTAAGAGGCACAGAGCTTAGCTGTTCTGTGTTTATGTAGCTAAACCCAAGAGCCTCCAGCATTGCAAAATCTGCAGGCTTGCGCGCGCTCACCGTCACATTGCAACCAAACGCCTTTAAGCGGTCGGCAAGAAGCTTACCAACCCTGCCGTAGCCTATAACCAATACACTGCTTTTCCAGAGTGTGTAGGGTGTGTTTTCTATTGCAAGCTTTATAGCACCCTCTGCTGTGGGAACGGAATTGAGCAGAGCATAGCTGTCAAGTGAGCCGTAATCCACACACTGCCGTCCCTCAAAGAGGTAATTACAGCTTAGTATAAGCTGATGCGAAGCGGTGTTTTCGGAAATATACGAAAGGGGTATTTTGCGGTGCGAAAGGGGTGTGAATACATTTAAACCGTCCTTTGTGGTGGGTACAGGAAGTACCACTATCTGTGAGGATTTAATATCACCGCTTTCCTCAGGGTAAAGCCCCAAGGTATCTACCGCATAGCCCCCGGCCTCAAGCTTTTCTTTTACAATTTTAAGGCGGTTATCACCGCCTACCACGGTTATTTTTTTCATAAGCATCATTCCAAATAAAAATCAGCGCCTTGCTGTATATTACAGTTTATGGCGCTGACTTAAATTTCGTCACACTAAAGCTATTATTTTTCACTAAATTAACAAACAACCTTGAATTTCAAAAATGCAACGGACGGTTCGGATTTGCTCTGTCAGCAATCTTTTACCATCCCATATTTTCAATTTTTTCTTTTTTAATCCTTTCTTTTATAGTTACCCTTCAGCTATTCCTCAAAACAGTTATAGCTTTCGAGCATATATTTCACAATATCTAACATAAGCGTTTCGGAACGCAGCTTAAATTCAACAGGCAAGTCGATAAGCCTATCGAAAACAACACCCTCCTTTTTAAATCCTTTGCGCCCCATAAGCGATTGGGGCGTTGGCAACGAAAAAGCCTCCAGCGTAAAATAGCCTTTATAGCCAACATCAATAAGTCCTTTGACGATAGGGTCATAAGAGCATCCCCCTGAATAGGGCTGTAAATGGTGATCCGCACCATTATTATCGTGTATATGAACCGCTTTCAAGCCGTCACCCATTGTCATAATCGCCCTGTATTGGTCAACGCCTTCAATATGCGCATGACCTACATCCCAACAAAAGCCGAAAAGCGGATGCGCATTAAGGCGCTGACGCAATTCGTTCATATCGTCACCGTCATACAGATAGAAAATCGGACTGTTCTTTTTACAGGAGTTTTCGGCATAAACCATTACTCCTGTTTTTTCTGAGGTTTGCAACAGGTCGCCGTAAAATTCCGTGTTAATTTCCATAAAATCATTGCGGTCATCAGTGTTTTTTATGCCGTGAACGGTAATTCCCGATATATTAAGAATTTGGCAAACCTCAATCTCCCTTTTTATCAACGAAGTCAATCTGTCACGGTCAGGACCTTTTTTATAAATACTGTTCGAGGAGTGTGCCTGAACAAAGGTAAGTCCCAATTCAGCGGCAGCCTCTCCTATACCGTAAGCCCATTTTTTCCATCCGTCTCCGCAAAGAGGCGAGCCTTCAAAAACCGACTTATACATATCAAGGTCAACATATTTTATTCCGCATTTTGCCATTAACGGAAGAATTTCAATAATATCTGTTCGTTTGGCAGCATATTGTGCAAAATCTCCGGTGGTAGTAGCTATTTTCATAATTATCGGCATTCCTTTCTCGGGCACGAAACGCAATAAAACGATCACTGATACTGTGATTATTATAATGCAATGGACGGTAGCACAACAAAACTGTCCACTTGTGTCAAGTCTTTTATTTTAAAAATCAAAAATAAATTCCATTATAAAAACACTGCTCCAGCTAAATCCGGCACAGCCCTGTCCTTCACCTGTTCTGGAGTTGTAATTTTCAAAAATCGCCTTTTTCTCATTATGGCATATTTCCAAAATACTTTCTTTGATTTTATCCGCAACATCAAAACCGTAATTTTTCAGACCCTTTGCGGCGAAATATGCTACATTAAGCCAGGTAGGACCCCTCCAATAATCATTGTCAAATCCGGGATTATCAAATGAAACTGTGGGCATTTTACAATCAAATTTATTTTTATCCTCTGCAATCAGGCTCATACATTCTGCCTGTTTTGGTGAAGCAATACCGACATACAGCGGCATAAAAGACGCAGGAGATAAAACAGAGGATATTTCACCGGTAAATCTGTCAGTATCGGAATAATAGCCCTTTTCACTCCACATTTTTTGATTTATGAGTAAGGCTAAGCGGTGTGATTTTTCCAACCATTTTTCGGCTTCAGCATCAAGACAAAGCTCTTTTGAAATAAAGCTAAGCGAATTATAGCACATAACCATAAAGCAATTAAGGTCTATTGCCCAATACTTGGTTATTCCCCTGTCCCACCTTGGTGAATTGTCCCAACCGGATTCCCATTTAACCCTTTTAAGATAATCCTCACTTTCAGGCTCGCTCGCATCGTAACGGAAAAGACCTTCACTGCACCTCTCCTTTTCCCACCATTCGGTGTTGAGCACAAGCTTCGGATACATTTGTTTCAAAAAGGCAAGCTCTCTATCCCTTTTATAAACCACTTCGGTTGCCCACGCAAACACAGGAGGCTTTGACAGTGTGTCCACTCTTTTTCCGCTTTCAAAAATCACATCCGGAAGCATACCGTTTTCTTTTTGGAATTCAAAAAATCCGATTATGTTTTCCTTGGCAAGCTCCGTGTCCCATCTTGAGACACCCACCGCATGAAATGCAGTGTCCCAATTCCATACACCTGGAAAACCGTTCTTGCCCGGTGAAATACATCTGTAAGGGCTCCAAAGGAACTCACCGTTTGAAGGATATATATTATTCATAAGCGTTGTATAAGCTCTTTGAACAAGCACCCTATCCCTTGGGTTATGGATATTTTCTTTATCGCACAGCTTTTCCCACATAATCGGCACCTCCTTTTAGCACTACTCAAATCAATGTTATTTCCCTGACAAAGCCATCAAAGGTACCGGCAGTTGCAATCTGCAAAAGACCGCTGTCAAGGGTTTCCTCTACATTACAGTGATTGTGACCGGCTATAATTGCCTTAATCATCGGTTCATTTTTAATATATTCCACTGCCCTTAAGGTTGCGGCATCAGGTCTCACCTGATGCTGACGCTCAGGCGGATAATTAGCTATATACTTTTCGGGTATATCCACCTGCAGCTCCGCTATGCCCTTTTCTATCTGTTCCTTGCAATAAGGTCCGTAAAACGGAATGTGCATACACAAAAGAATGGGATATCCCTTTGCCGCCTCTGCCTTAAGCATTTCAATTTGTCCGTCAGAAATCATATAATAGGAATTATCCATTGTAACAAAATTAACTCCGCCCAAAACACGGGAATCAAAATACAAATTGGATTTGATATAAGGAGCTATAACCTTTATATTTTCCCACTTGTATTCATAATCCTCCTTAGCTTCTCCTACCCAATGGCAAAAATCGTGATTTCCTGCCGCATAGATATAATCAATATCCTTTGTGAAAAGCTCCTTAACAGCATTAAAGGAAGCTCTCGAAAAGAAATCAATCAAATCTCCCGTATGGACTATTGGCAGCTTGTTGCTTTTGGCATAATCGAGAGCCAGCTTAAAATATTCAACCGTTCTGCCCTCATATTCTCCTTCAAAACAACCGACCGCACGGCCGCTTATCCTCTCGGGATCATCAAGTGCAATATGTGTGTCGGTGATATGTAAAAATTTCACAGGCTTTTCAAGACCTATTTTAACGGTTGTTTTAATAACATTCAATTCATACATACATATTTCCCCTTTTCTTGTCCGTTGCTATATTTCCTCAAAGCAATTATAGGCGGTTAAAATGTGCTTTCCAAGCTTGTATAACAAAGCCTCTGCCTCACAGCGAAGCTCCAAGGGAGGCAGTAAAAGTCTTTTATCGGCTTCACATTCATGCCTTTTAGCCGCAGAATCAAAAAAATTGGTTGCTTCAAATGTGAAATATCCTTTATACCCTATTTTCATAAGACCGTTCATTAACGAATCCAAGCTCATATTTCCGCAAAACGGAAACATATGATGGTCGGCTGTACCCAAATTATCCTGAATATGAACTGCGTATACATCATTGCCTAACAGCTCCAGGCCCTCCTGCTGAGGCATTTCCTGAAGATTGGCATGACCTGCATCCCAACAGGCATGAAAAAGCGGATGGTCAACATAATCGATTAATTCGCGCAAATCGGACGCATTATCCACCCAATAGACATCCTTAAAAACCATAATATCAAAGTTTTCAACCAAAATATTCACGCCGTATTTTTCAGCAAAATGCAATATATCAAGAAAAAACTCTTTGTTTTTTTCAAAGGTTTCCTCCTTTGAAAGTCCTGCCTGATATCCGGAATGAACAACTATATTCGGTATTCCCAATTCACCGCAGGCTTCCACACTCATTTTTGTGGCTTCAATAAACTCCTTGTGCGCGGCATTTTTTACAATGGGTGAGCCCATTGGAGAATGAGCCTGAACAAATCCAACCCCGAGCTTATCGCATTGGCGTTTAATATTATCAAGATGTGCCTTTTTGTCGGAAGAAAAAAATCCGTTTTTTCGGGAGAAATCAATACCAAAACTATAATCCAAGAATCCGAATCCTGCATTATAAATATGCTGTATTATTTCTGTCTGACTAATCGAATATTGCGAAAAATCTGCGGTAGTCGTTGCTAATTTTATAATTACATCACCCTTTTGACCGTTTGATTATCCTTTAAAGAAAAGTGTCCTGTCTCCCCGACTGCTGCAGTTACCGCAAACCTCGATATCCTCACAGTTTATTGCAACAATATCATAATCGGCATACTCGCTGTCTGTCTCACCTGCAAGACAGCAACAATTGTTAAACTCATTATTCTCTATTCTGATATTCTTTGCCGCCGCAACAAATATCGCACTGCGCGGTATATCCTTGAAATAATTGCCGTGAATATAAATCCCGTTGTGAACACCTGCAGGATATGCCGCATCGTCCCCTTCGTGGGATGCCTTGAACACAATCGCCGCCTTGTTGTGCGCTCCCGGAGCGACAGTACAGTATTCTATAACATTATTGCGGATTTCAACATTTTTTGACGGTCCTACCTCCCACCAAAACCTGATGTCGGGAGCAAAAAGCATTGCCGCAAGGGACATTCCGCTGATATAACAGTTTTCAACCAAAACATTCTCGGTTTGGATGAGTATTCCGCGTGCGCGGGTATTTCGCAGAGTACAGCCGTCAAGATGCACGCTTGCGTAAAAGGTTCTGTTTGCAAGGATTGCGCCTTTTTTTATTTCACCGACCGGCTCACTGAACACAACCGTACCGTCAGCCCATTGCTCAAGGACTGTAAATTGCGCAACCTTTAAAAAGGTTTCAGGGTCATAAGCATCAATAATATCCCCTGCCGCCGCCCAGGTACATTCCACTATTGACCTGTAAAGGCTGTTTTCTCTGCCTATCATTTTAAGGGTATTATTTTCAATGTCGGTAACCGCCGTTGCAAGACCGTGAATATTAAGGGTATCATCACCCAAGCCCTCAATATTACAGTTTCTCATTTCGAGCTTACCGTATAATCCCAAAATATGAATACCGTCAGCATTGATTGCTTTAAGACGGGTTGAGCCGTCATTAACCCTTATACAGAAGTTATCAAAGGTAAAATCCGATGACCGCGGTTCAACCGTAACCCCAAAGCTCGCGGCAGAATAAATAACAACATCCTTGATAAGCACCCTGTGGCAAAAGGCAAAGGTGAAAACCGAATGACCGTACATCTCATATCTGAAATTGATTTTGTGCCCGATTTTCAGCCTGCATTTTTCTCTTGGCGGAAACGCGCCTTCAAGCTTCAGGCGCACCGTTTGCTCTGCCACGACATCATAGTCCAGACCTATCAAGCGCTCTCGCTTTGTATTATCAGAAAGGGTTATTTCCTGTGCTTTAAGCACATTATTGTATGTAGCAAATGCATAATCAGGCGCGCCGTTTTCATCAAAGCTGTTTGTTCCGCAAAAATGCTCATATCCCGTGACAGGAAATTCATCATAGATTTTAACATCCACGGTGTTGTTTTCAAAATCCATACCAACAACATCGCCTGTCGCACCGATAGGATTATCAGTATCAAAGAAAAGACCGTTTATCTCTATATCAGAGCATTCCGTAAACTGAAAAGCATTATTACTGTTTTCTTTAGGTCCACAGGGCTCATAATGGGTAATTATATGCGACCTGTTACCCAATATTTTAATATTTTTCCTATTCCTCAACCGAACAATTTGGGACAGAAAATAATTTCCTGTTTTGAACTGAACTGTCGAGCCGTCCTCAACAAAATCAAACAATTCTTGCAGCTTTGCCGAACAATCGGCTTCGCTGTTTGGTAATATTCCGTAATCAGGCAAAAAATATATTTTCCCCATAGGCTTAACCTCCATAATTTCTTTAGCGTAATAATACACTTACAGTATAATTTATCCTGCAATAAATACAATGTAATTTCTTTGCTTTTTGTACTTTTTTATTTCGCAAAAAGAAATTAATTTTCCAAAAATTCCATAAGCCCTTCGGGGGTGTTGGCTTCGGGGTTTGAAATCACAAGCTCTTGAAGCTTTTTTAAAACCGTTCCGACCTCCTTGCCGGAAAATCCCAAAGCAACAAGCTCATCACCCCCGATTTTAAGATGCTTTGTCAGGTAAGGCTCGCCGTTTTCGGTCACCTGCTTAAGAAATTCCTGTGCCGTTTCGGTATTTTCATTAAAGGCGGCAGATTTAATAATCAGCAAATCCTTATAAATTTCGGGAGGACAGCCGCAAAGAATACGCTTTAATTCGGCTTTACTCTCGGGCAGAGGCAAATCGAGACAGCTTTCAAGCAGACGGCAATAGTCGCTTATTTTGTTTGGTGCCTTTAATACTTTGAGCGCCTTTAAAGTATCTGCGCCCGAAAGCTGCAAAAAGGCAAAAAGCCGAAGCTCTTGTTTTGGTGGCAAGCTCGTTATTGCTGAAAAATCGGGGCTTTTTTCCACCCCTAAAAACCGAAGTGCGCCGCACTCTGTCAAGGCAGAAATTGCCTGCAGATTTTCACCCATAACAGCGCGAATAAGCTCTGACATAATCCTCTCACTGCTTATATTCCTTAGTTTTTCGGAACACTTGATGGCAGCTTCAAGGGTGTTTTTCTCAATTTGAAAGCCTAAAACGCAAGCAAACCTGAAAAGTCTTAAAATCCGCAGGGCATCCTCGCAAAATCTTTTCTCAGGGTTTCCCACCGCGCGCAGAATTTTAAGCTCTAAATCCTCCCTGCCGCCGAAAAAATCCTTAAGTCCCGTCTTTTGATTATATGCCATTGCATTAACGGTGAAATCCCGTCTTGAAAGGTCAATCTCAAGGTCGGTCACAAACTCCACAGTTTCGGGGTGTCGGCAGTCGTTATAATCCCCCTCCCGTCTGAAGGTTGTGACCTCAATGGGGGTTTTATCCACAATAACCGTAACCGTACCATGCTTTATACCTGTGGCAACCGTTTTAGGAAAAAGCCTTTCAATCTCCTGCGGCAAAGCCGAGGTGGTAACATCGAAATCGTGCGGCTGTTTACCCATAAGCATATCGCGCACACAGCCGCCCACGATATATGCTTCATAGCCGTGCCCGATCAAAGTGTCAATAACATATTCTGTTTTCTGAGGAATTTTTAGCATCTTTTTTCAAACCTTTACAAAAAAGTGTTTATTTTTTACCGGTAAAGTAATATAATGGATTAAAGTATGTAAAAATATAGGAAACAGTTCCTTTGAAAATACAAAACAGGGAGATTAATTATGAAACAGCTTAGAGACGGGGATAAAATAATTTCTCAGGTAAAACACATTCATATGATAGGCATCGGAGGAAGCGGAATGTGTCCGTTAGCCGAGATACTGCACAGCAAAGGCTATATACTTACAGGCTCCGACAATAACGAAAGTGACCCGTTAAAGCGCATTAAGGGCTTGGGAATTAAGGTGTTTATGGGGCATAATCCTGAAAATGTGAAGGACAGCGAGCTGGTGGTTTATTCTGCCGCCATTTCGAGGGATAACCCCGAGCTTGTTGCCGCACGGGAGCTGGGTATTCCCACAATGGAGCGTTCGCATTTGCTGGGCGCCCTCACCAGATGCTACGATAATGTAATCGGTGTTTGCGGCACCCACGGTAAAACCACCGTTACCTCTATGATAACACAGATTTTACTTTTAAACAAGATGGAGCCTACCGCTGTTATAGGCGGCAGATTACCCCTTATCAATTCCAACGGCATTGCAGGCAACAGTCAGACAATGGTTTGTGAGGCATGTGAATTTGTTGACACATTTTTACAAATGTCACCCGACACAGCAGTGCTTCTTAATATAGACAATGACCATCTTGATTACTTTAAAACGATGGATAATCTTATATTATCATTCCACAAATTTCTCGCCATGTCAAGCAAATGCTATATAAACGGTGACGATGAGCTTGCTTTGCGCGCGGCAAAGGGTATTGACGCAGGGCTTGTGACCTTTGGCTTTACAGATAAAAACGATTATTATGCCGATAACATCAAGGCAGGAAAATTCGGCTTTTGTTTTGATGTTATGCAAAACGGCAAGAAAATAACAGGCATTGAATTGCACGCACCGGGCAGGCATAATGTGCTTAATGCCTTGGCGGCATTTGCCGTTTGCAGTGAGCAGGGTGTTTCTGCAGAGGGTATAAAGCAGGCAATAGAAAAATTCACGGGTGCAGGCAGACGCTTTGAGTTTTTAGGTGAGTATAACGGCTTTACCTTGGCTGACGATTATGCACATCACCCAACCGAAATAAAAGCAACCTTAAATGCGGCAAAGCAGTTAAGCTATAAAAGGGTGATTGCGGTATTCCAGCCCTTCACCTTTTCACGCACCGAGCTCTTAAAGAATGAATTTATAGAAGCGCTTTCTGTGGCAGATAAGGTTATCATCACTCCGATAATGGGCTCACGCGAAATTAACACCTACGGTATAAGCTCCGAATATATCGCAGAAAGATTGCCCGATGCGGTTGTAGTTGACGGCTTTGCCAATATAGCCGATAAAATAATCGAGGTTGCAGACAAGGGAGACATTGTAATCACCATGGGCGGCGGCGATATTTACAAGGCGGCTCATATTGTGCAGGAAAAGCTGGGCTGAAAAATGACTGTTAAATTATACGATGAAAATGCTTATTTAAAGGAATTTACCGCAACGGTTGTTAGCTGTGAGAAGTGCGGAGAGGGATTTGCCGTTGAGCTTGACCGCACCGCCTTTTTCCCCGAAGCCGGCGGTCAGTCAAGCGACCGCGGCTTTCTTGGCAATGCCTGCGTTACCGATGTGCAGATACAAAATGAAAAAATCATTCATTTTACCGATACCCCTCTACAGACGGGCAGTACCGTTTCGGGAGCTTTGGACTTTGACCGCCGTTTCGATTTTATGCAACAGCATTCTGCAGAGCATATTGTGTCAGGTATAGCACACAGGCTTTACGGCTGCGAAAATGTGGGCTTTCATCTGAGCGAGGATATTGTAACCCTTGATTTTGACAAGGAGCTTACAAGGGAACAAATTTCAAAGGTTGAACAGCTTGCAAACAGCGCGGTTTTTGCCAACAAAGCAATACATACCTATTACCCCGACAGCCAAGCACTAAAAGCCCTGAGTTACCGCAGTAAAAAAGAAATTGAGGGCAGTATCAGGATAGTGGAAATAGAGGATACCGACACCTGCGCCTGCTGTGCTCCTCATGTGAAAAGTACAGGAGAAGTGGGGCTTATTAAGCTTTTAGGTGCGGAAAAGCTGAGAGGCGGAGTGCGGCTTCAGCTTAAAGCCGGTATGCGTGCTCTTGACGATTATAACAGCAAGTATGAAAACACACTTAAAATTTCAAACGCGCTTTGCGTGAAGCAGGAGGAAACTGCCGAGGCGGTAAACAGACTTTGCGAGAAAGTGAGTGAACTAAAGGCTTCCCTCGGTGAAATGAAGCGAAAAAGTATTCTGTCAAAGGCTCAAAGCTACACTCCCGACCGTGAAATCACCGCAGAATTTGAGCCGGACCTTGAAATGAAGGAGCTTCAGCTTTATTCCGATGCGCTCTTTAAAAAGGCAGGCGGAATAAGGGCTGTTTTCAGCGGCTGTAACCGAGAATTTTTATTTGCAATTTGCGGTGATGCAAAAGCCCTTGACAGCTTTTTCACCCACTTTAAGGAGCAATTTACCGTAAAAGGCGGCGGCAGAAACGGCATGGTGCAGGGCACAGTTTTCGCCGAAAAAAATGATATTATCGAAGCTTTTGAGAGGGATTAATTATGCCTGATATTCTTTATATTGTCGTCCCCTGCTATAACGAGCAGGAGGTTTTACCCGAAACCGCAAAGAGACTTAAAGCTAAAATGGAGCAGCTCTTAAAATCAGGGAGCATCAGCCCCAAAAGCCGCGTTATGCTTGTCAATGACGGCTCAAAGGATAAAACATGGGAAATGATAAAAGAGCTCCATCAAGCGGACAGGCTTTTCACAGGTGTTAATTTGAGCCGCAACCGCGGTCATCAGAATGCCTTGCTTGCAGGGCTTATGACCGCCAAAGATAAAGCCGATGTTACTATATCTATGGATGCAGACCTACAGGACGATATAAACGCTGTTGACAAAATGCTTGAGGAATATTACGGGGGCTGTGATATTGTTTACGGTATCCGTTCAAGCAGAAAAAGGGACAGCTTTTTCAAGCGCGCAACCGCAGAGAGCTTTTATCGGATAATGAATTTTTTGGGCGCGGAAACGGTCTTTAACCACGCCGATTACCGTCTTATGTCTAAAAAAGCGTTAGAGGGCTTGTCCGAATTTGGGGAGGTCAATCTTTTCCTGCGCGGAATTGTGCCTATGATTGGCTACAAAACCTCAAGTGTTTACTACGAAAGAGGCGAACGCTTTGCCGGAAAAAGCAAATATCCTTTAAGGAAAATGCTTTCCTTTGCTTTGGAGGGCATAACCTCGCTGAGCGCCAAGCCCATCAGATATATTACACTTATAGGCGCTTTGATTTTCCTTATAAGCATAATAATGGTGATTTATTTTATATCCCGTTGGGTAATCGGCGCCACTGTGGCAGGCTGGGCAAGTATTGTATGCTCGATTTGGGGTATAGGAGGGCTTATTATGCTCTCTCTCGGAATAATAGGCGAATATATCGGTAAAATCTATCTTGAAACCAAGGCACGCCCCAAATTCATAATAGAAACGGTGCTTAAGGATGATTAATAAAAGCTATTTTAGTTTAAAAAACTTGCTAATTGTTTTGGACAGTGGTATAATTACTTGATAGTATTTTTTAACCGATAATTTGAAAGGAACCTTGCAATGGAACGGTTTTTTAAGGGCTTATTTGTTTTTTTATCCATTTTATTGGTAGCATCCATGCTGCTGATGATCTGTATTGTTCCGGTGTATACCCGTTCGGATATAAAGCTTAACATATTTTCCTCAAGGGAAATATCCCAAAGCATCCGGAACATGGAAATGAATATGACCTCGGTAATTTATGTTAAAAACTCCAAA
This sequence comes from Clostridia bacterium, assembly GCA_017507805.1. Lineage (GTDB taxonomy): Bacteria > Bacillota > Clostridia > Oscillospirales > Acutalibacteraceae > UBA737. The sequence continues at coordinate 40,189 of JAFWAC010000029.1, read as the reverse complement.
GGTAAATGGGAGGAATATCAGCGCCTCCATGGTAACGAAAACCGAATTTGGGTTGATATTGAAAATATGCCCAAAAATCTCCTTAACGCCTTTGTTGCCATCGAGGATGAGCGTTTCTATACCCATACAGGTGTTGATTGGAAGCGCACCTTGGGAGCATTCGGCAATTTCGTTTTCAACTTCAGTGATACAGAATTCGGCGGCTCCACAATAACACAACAGCTTATTAAAAATGTAACCATGGATAACGGCAGAAACGCCTACCGCAAATTCAGAGAAATCATAAGAGCCACACTCATTGAGTTTAATCTTGAAAAAGAGGAAATACTTGAAGCTTATCTTAACACCATTTCGCTGGGCAACGGCATCTGCGGTGTTCAGGTTGCCGCAAACTATTATTTCAATAAGGATGTGTCCGAGCTTAGTCTGGTCGAATGTGCGGCTATTGCGGCGATTACGAAAAATCCGTCAAAATTCAATCCCTTAAGCGGAGCTGAGGATAACACCGAACGGCGCAACACCGTTTTGGATAAAATGCTGGAGCTTGAAAAAATAACCGAGGAGGAGTACCGTTCTGCCTACGACAAGGAATTAAAGCTTGACACCTCGCAGGAAACCGATTACGAGGTCGAAATCAACAGCTATTTTATAGATGCTTTGATTGAGGAGGTTATTGCCGACCTTGCCGAAAAATATAACTGCAACGAGACCATAGCCTCGACTATGCTTTATAACGGCGGCTATAAAATCTATGCCACTGTGGACACCGAAATCCAGAATATAATGGAAGATGTTTATCTTAACACCGATAAATACTTTTCGCTAAAGGGCAAGGATTTGGACGGCGATGTTGTTCATGTGCAGTCCGCAATGACAATAATGGATTATGAGGGACACATTGTAGGTATCGTAGGCGGTGCAGGAGAAAAAACAGTCAACCGCGGTCTTAACCGCGCCACATCATCTCCGCGTCAGCCCGGCTCAACAATGAAACCGATTGGGGTTTATGCCCTTGCAATCGAAAACGGTTTGGTTGATTACACCTCCCGTGTGTTGGATAAACCAATCGCCAATTATTATCCTGACGGTAAATCGGGCCCCAGAGAATGGTACGGCTACTATATGGGTACTATCGGGCTTAACTACGCGATAAGGCGCTCTGCCAACACCATACCCGTAAGACTGCTTAAGGACTTAGGGGTTGAAACCTCTTACGATTTTCTTACAAACAAGCTTAAATTCAAATATCTTATAGAGGAGGATAAAAACCTTTCCTCTCTGGCATTGGGCGGCTGTCATTACGGTATAACTACAACCGAATCCGCCTCGGCTTACGCCATTTTCGGCAATAACGGTGTTTTCCATGAGCCCACCACCTATTCTAAGATAGAAAACGCATTGGGTGAAACGATAATTGAATATGATACCAAGGGTGAGCAGGTTATAAGCCCCTCAACCGCTACGATAATGAATCATTTACTGCAAGAGGTTGTTTACAACAGCGGCGGTACAGGTACGGGCATACGGTATTACAGTAATATGAAGGCTTTTGCAAAAACAGGCACATCAAGCGAATCTAATGACCTTTGGATGGTTGCAGGCTCCCCCTATTATGTAGGCTCTGTGTGGTACGGCTTTGATATGCAACAGCAGATACACAGCACCTCTGCAGCGGCTACCGTTTGGAAAACTGTAATGAAAGAGGTCCACAAGGATTTAGAAAAGAAAGAATTTACCGACAGTGAGGATGTCTACAAAAAAGGTGTGGGATATTATAAAGAGGGCACAAAGCCGAGCAGTGTGACATACAACAGCTCCTCAAGCTCATCAAGCGCTTCAAGCTCCTCCTCAAGCAGCTCCTCACAATCAAGCTCGTCACAGGCAAGCTCCTCGGATACCTCGAGCGAGCAAACCTCCTCTGACGGCACCGTCACCGAGCCGACAGTCCCCCAGGAGCCGTCAACCCCATCAGAACCCGAAAATCCGGACGGTGAAGCATCGTCCGAGGGGGCAACACCTCCCCCGCCCGACACCGGCGTCTGAACGCGAAAGAAGTGAAAAAATGAATTCATTAACAGCAGATTCTATCACCCGGGTGCTTACCAGCGGTGCAATCGTGAATTTTTTTATTGTTATAGCAGGCAGTCTTTTGGGATTGCTTTTCAAAAAAGGTATACCCGAAAAAATCAAAACCACCCTTATGAACGGAATGGCGCTTTGCGTCCTTTACATAGGCATCACGGGCATTCTTGAGGACGGCGCAGATATTATTATAATCATAATTTCCTTTGCGGTGGGAGCGCTTATAGGCGAGCTTGTTGATTTTGACGCCTTGGTAAACCGCTTGGGCGCAAGGCTTGAAAAAGCAATGGGAAAGGGTAAAACAGCAATTGCCGAGGGCTTTGTCACCGCAACCCTGCTTTTCTGTGTGGGAGCAATGACGGTGGTAGGCTCAATAGACAGCGGAATAAGCGGAGATAACTCCACACTTTATTCCAAGTCGATAATAGACGGTGTTGCCGCAGTTGCCCTTACCTCAAGCTTAGGAATAGGGGTTATGCTCTCTGCCCTTTCGGTGCTCTTTATAGAGGGCGGTCTTACCCTTTTGGCGGTATTTGTAGCACCCATGCTTACCGCAGATGCAATAACACAAATGTCGGTTATAGGCTCATTGCTTATAATCTCGTTAAGTCTTAATATGCTTAAACTTACTAAAATTAAGGTGATGAACTACATCCCCGCAATTTTCCTGCCACTTATTCTTTGTATATTTATGTAAATTCCAACCAAGCTATAAGGAGAACAAAATGAAGGAACGGACAAAAAGACAGAAAGCAATAATACGCCGCAGAATTTTTCTTTCCTGCGTATGCCTTGTGCTTATAGGTGTAATCGCGCTTATATCCTTTATAATCCATTCGTTGACAAATATTACCAAAGCTCCTGCCCCAAACGGCAGTACGGCAGATTCGGGCAGCAATCTGCAGGAAAGCTCGGAGCCTGTTAAGGAGAGCTTTGCCACGGTCTTAAGCACCGGCGACATTATGGTGCACAGCACCCAGCTTGACGGTGCTTATGTGAGCAGTGACGGAAGCTATGATTTCAGCGCATTTTTCAAAGAGGCAGACGATTACTTTGCAAAGGTTGATTTGAGTGTTGCCAATCTTGAAGTCACCTTCGGAGGAAGTGAATCGGGAAAATTCAGCGGCTACCCCGCATTTAACACACCTGACAGCCTTGCAGACACTATCAAGGCATCCGGACTTAATTTCCTGATTACCGCGAATAATCACAGCTATGATACAGGGCTTTACGGGCTAAAGCGCACCGCCCAGATTTTAAAACAGCGCGGTATAGAGTTCATAGGAACAAGAGAAACCGAAGCCGATCCCATTTTCACAGTCAAAGAAATTAATGGCATTAAAATCGGTATGGCAAACTACACCTACGAGACAGACGGACAAACCGCGGGACGCAAATATTTAAATGGTGCTATTCTCGCACAGGAAGCCAACAGCCTTATTTCCACCTTTTCCTACAAGCGGCTCGAGGATTTCTATATTGAAGCCGAGGAAACAATTGCAGAAATGAAAACAGACGGTGCCGAGTTTATTGTTTTTTATATGCATTGGGGTAATGAATACCAGCTATCAGCCAACACATGGCAGAAAACCATCGCGCAAAAGCTTTCCAATATGGGCGTAGATATTATAATAGGAAGCCATCCCCATGTTGTTCAGCCGGTTGAGCTTATCCATTCGGAGGACGGTCAAAACACAACGGTTTGTCTTTATTCCACGGGAAATGCAATTTCCAATCAAAGGCAGGAGCTTATGGACAGTTGTCCCTCCGGTCACACCGAGGACGGATTATTCTTTACCTACACATTGAGAAAATACGGCAATGATGTTACACTTGACAGTATTGATATTATTCCTACATGGGTTAATAAATACCGCGGCGGAAGCGGTTATCAATACACTATCTATCCTTTAAAGGCGCCTGAGGACGGCTCCCTTAAATACGGGCTGGACAGTACCGCCGCAGAAAAAGCAAAAAAATCTTATAATAGAACAAAAGAAATCGTAGCCTCCGGGCTTACCGCCTGCCAACGGGAAATCGGCTGTGAAATAACCTTTAGTAATTAACATAAAATTTTCATTTTTATTCTTGCATATTAAATAACAATATGATAGAATATTTAGTGCTTAAAATTTAAAATATGGTAGTATTGCTTATCATTCTACCCGATTTACGGTGAACAAAATGTCTAACAGTACAACAAACTTTTCATTTCAAAAAAATATCAGCCTGATAGAGCTGTTTTATGAGTCGGTAAAACGGTGGTATATTATTATCCCTATAATTGTTGCCTCTGTTTTATTATCATTGTTTTATTCGGTCTTTTTGGCAACGCCGCTTTACACATCAACTGCAAAGCTTTATGTTACAAACAAGGAGTCCCAGATTATAACCTCGTCTGACCTCTCGGTTTCCAACTATCTTTCAAATGACTTTGCAGAAATTTTAACCGACACATCAATCCTTGATCAGGTTTCGGCTGAAATGAACGGAAAATACTCCTCCGGTCAATTGAGAGGGTTTATTTCCATTAATCAACCCTCAAACACACGAATTATCGAAATCTCGGTTCTATCTCCCAATGCACAGGACTCAAAAAAAATTGCAGACAGCCTTTGCAATATATCACAGAATTCCCTGGTTGATATTATGGGGCTCGACCGTGTGAAAATCATCAGACAGGGCAGCCTTTCTTCCGCCCCGTCCTCCCCGCGAACAACACACAACGCACTTTTGGCTTTCCTTGTGGGGATTGCGATCTCGGTGCTGACCGTATTTATTCTTTATATAGCAGACAATAAGGTTTCCTCCTCCAAGGATGTTGAAAAATATTTAGGTCTCAGTGTTTTGGCTACTATTCCCTACAATCAGAGCAGAGCAAAGAAAAAATACTGAAAATAAGCTTTGAAAGGTTTTCTCCATGGATATAAAAGATTTTGAAACAAATTCGGCTTACTCCCCAAAAACAAAATATGCCGGTAAGGTAAACTTCAACACAGCGGTAAAGAACGATTACCCCACTAACGAAGCCTTTAAAACGCTCCGTTCCAATCTGTTGTTTTGCGGTTCCGAAATAAAGACCATTCTCATCACCTCATCACATGAGAACGAGGGTAAGAGCACAATCGCAACCGAGCTTTCAAAGAGCCTTGCAGAAATCGATAAGAAAACGCTTCTTATTGACGCAGATATGCGCAAATCGGTCATCTTAAACCGTAATCTCAAAACCCAGAACATTCTCGGTCTATCAGAGCTTCTTTCAGGTCAGGCAACGGTTGACCAGGTACTTTACAGCACACAAATTCCAAAATTCGATGTTATATTCAGCGGTCATTTCCCGCCCAATCCTGTGGAGCTGTTAAGCTCGGACAGACTTCACGATTTAATCGAAGCCTTTGAAGCTGAATATGATTATATTATAATTGATACTCCTCCTCTAAGCCCGGTAATTGATGCCGCGGTTATTTCAACACACTGCGATGGCGCAATTCTTGTTATTTCTCCGGGTAAGGTAAGGCAATATGAAGCAATTGTCGTAAAAGAACAGCTTTCAAAAAGCGGTTGCCGTATTTTAGGGGCAGTTCTCAATTCAACAAGCGCCAAAAATGTTGACCGCAGTACCTACTATATGAAGAGCACCTATTATTATTCCGATTCGGGTAACACAATCAAGAAAAGAAAATTTTAAACAGCAATTTAAAAACCTCGTTAAAGCCTTTGATACTTTAACGAGGTTTATTTTCAGCCTCCACTTTTTCACGGTGCCTGTTCTTCAGAAATTGCCTGCACCTTTTTGGTTTTTTTAGGATTTTTATAATCCGCCGGATTATAGGAAATTAAAAATTCCTCCCACTGTTCATCTGTAAGCTCTGAATGCATATCGTCAGATATACTATACATATTATAAAGATTTTCGGTAACACGCTTATACAGTCTGTCGGTCTTGATATTAGCCCTTACCGCAATTACTGTCAGCCAGACCATAAAAAAAATCATAAGCACAAGCGGAATAAAATGCCTCCAATAATAGGAAGTCTTGAAACCAAGGAAACCGAAATCATCCTGCAAAATGTTTCCAAAGAATGGAAGCAACAGCACAATGGGTATAACACTTGTAATTCCGCCCGCAAGATAAAGCCTGAGACAATTCAAAACATATCCTATTATCATTACACCCGTGCAAGCACTTGCTGTTATTATGGAGGCTTTAACCTTGGTCATATTATCCGTTCCGGAATAAACCAACAAAAGTCCCAAAACAAAGAAAAGGTTAATAACAAAGGTATATGCACCTGCCGCCGAATATAAAAACCTGAGCGCCTTGTAAAGCCTGCCGTCCGGTTTGGCATAGGAGACACCGTTTTTCTGCTCAAGCTCCCTTACACGGAGCAAAACACCGTAATATTTTTTCATAACACACCTCAGAACAGAAATTCTATGTAATGAATTTATTATACCTCTTAAAGCTTTACTTGACAAGTGTTTTTTATTAATTATAATTGTTATAAAGATATTTTTAAAAACAGGCGATGATAGAATGCAGATTAATATAGTTATGGTAGAACCCGAAATACCGCAAAACACGGGAAATGTAGCAAGAACCTGTGCCGCCACAGGAGCAAGGCTTCATCTTGTGGGACCTATGGGCTTTACTGTGGACGATAAAAAGCTCAAGCGCGCAGGGCTTGATTATTGGCATTATCTTGACATAACCTACTACAAGGATATTGACGAGTTTTTCGAAAAAAACAGCGGTGAATTCTTCTTTTACACCACAAAGGCACAGCATGTCCATTCTGATATTTCCTACCCCGATAACTGTTATCTGCTTTTCGGCAAGGAAACAAAGGGCTTGCCTGAGGAATTACTGCTCAAAAATCCCGACCGCTGTGTAAGAATTCCCATGCAGGGCGAAATCAGAAGTCTTAACCTTTCAAACTCTGTTGCAATTGCTGTTTATGAGGCTTTGCGGCAGTGGGATTATCCCCGGCTTCAAAATTTCGGACAGTTGCATAATTATACCTGGGACAGCGCATATTAAATTTTACGGTTAAAACATAAAATTTATATTGAAAAAGCTGTAAAATGTGGTAAAATAAATAGTGGTAAATTTTTAACAATGTTTTTGAAAGGATGTATTCAGATGAACGCTCTCAACAAAAAAACAGTTGACGACATTAATGTAAAAGGTCAAAAGGTGCTTGTTCGCTGTGACTTTAATGTTCCGCTTAAAAACGGTGTTATCACAGACGAAAACCGTATCAATGCAGCTCTCCCCACAATCAAGAAGCTCATTGCTGACGGCGGCAAGGTTATCCTTTGCTCACACTTAGGTAAACCGAAGGGCGAGCCCAAGCCCGAGCTTTCCTTGGCTCCCGTTGCAAAGTCACTTTCCGAAAAATTAGGTCAAGAGGTAGTTTTCGCTGCTGATGACAATGTTGTTGGTGAAAATGCAAAGGCCGCCGTTGCCGCTATGAAGGACGGCGATGTTGTTCTTTTGGAAAACACCCGTTACCGCGCTGAGGAAACCAAAAACGGTGAAGCCTTCTCTGCAGAGCTTGGCTCCTTGGCTGACATTTTTGTAAACGATGCTTTCGGTACAGCACACAGAGCACACTGCTCCACAGTTGGTGTTGTTTCCTATGTTAAAGAGGCTGTTGCCGGTTATCTTATCGGTAAAGAGCTTAAATATTTGGGTAATGCAGTTGAAACTCCCGTTCGTCCTTTCGTTTGTATCCTAGGCGGCGCTAAGGTTGACAGCAAGCTTCCCGTTATTGAAAATCTGCTTACCAAGGCTGATACCCTTATCATCGGCGGCGGTATGTCCTACACCTTCCTTGCCGCTAAGGGCTATGGCGTTGGTACCTCTCTTATAGATGAAACCAAGATTGATTACTGCCGCGATATGATGGCAAAGGCTGAGGAAAAGGGTGTTAAAATCCTCCTCCCCATCGATTGCACAATCGTTAAGGATTTCCCCGACCCCATCGATGCCCCTGTTGAGGTTGAGGTTGTTGACGCAGATAAAATCCCTGCAGACTATATGAGCCTTGATATCGGCACAAAAACCGCTGAGCTTTATGCAAATGAGGTTAAGAATGCTAAAACCGTTGTTTGGAACGGTCCTATGGGCGTGTTTGAAAATCCCACACTTGCAAAGGGCACAATGGCAGTGGCACAGAGCCTTGCTGACACCGATGCTGTTACCGTTATCGGCGGCGGTGACTCTGCGGCTGCAGTAAACACCATGGGCTACGGTGATAAGATGACACACATTTCTACCGGCGGCGGCGCTTCCCTTGAATTCCTTGAGGGTAAAGAGCTTCCCGGTATCGCAGCTCTCAACGATAAATAATTAAAATAATATATGGGTTGATGAATGCATCGGCCCATACAAAATTAAGGAGATTAAAAAATGAATAAGCAAACTCGTGCCGCTGTTATTGCCGGCAATTGGAAAATGAATAAAACCCCCGCTGAGACAACCGCACTCATCAATGAAATGAAGCCCTTGGTTGCAGGTGCTGACTGCAAGGTTGTTCTTTGTGTTCCCTTTATTGACATTCCCGCAGCAGTGGCTGCAGCAGAAGGTTCAAACATAGAAATCGGTGCTGAAAATGTTCACTTTAAGGATTCCGGAGCTTACACCGGCGAGATTTCCGCACAGATGCTGGTTGAATCCGGTGTTAAATATGTTGTTATCGGTCACAGCGAAAGAAGACAGTACTTCGGCGAAACCGACCAGACTGTTAATCTCCGCACCCTGGCAGCTGTCAAGGCAGGTCTCACCGCTATCGTTTGTGTTGGAGAAACCTTGGAGCAGAGAGAATTAGGCTACACCGAGACATTGCTTAAATATCAGACAAAGATGGCTCTCACAAATGTTTCTGCTGAGGAGCTTAAGAATATTATAATCGCTTACGAGCCTGTATGGGCAATCGGCACAGGTGTTACTGCTACTGCTGAGCAGGCTGACGAGGGTAACGGCTATGTTCGTGCCGCTATTGCCGAAGCTTACGGCGCTGAGGTTGCCGAAACCGTTACCATTCAGTACGGCGGTTCTATGAACGCAAAGAATGCTGACGAATTGGTTGCCAAGGTTAATGTTGACGGCGGTCTTATCGGCGGTGCTTCACTTAAGGCAGAGGATTTTGCAGTAATCGTTAAAGCTGCTTCTAAATAATTAAATTTGTGGGGCGAACACATAGGTTCGCCCCTACATTGATATACAGGAGAAAACAAAATGAAAAAACCCATAGTTTTAACTATTATGGACGGCTTCGGCTTCAACGATGAAAAGGCAGTCAATGCAATTGAAGCGGCGGCTACTCCCCGTTTGGATAAGATTTTCAAAGAATGTCCCACCACACAGATTGGCGCTTCGGGAATGGATGTCGGTCTGCCGGACGGACAAATGGGTAACAGTGAGGTCGGTCACACCAATATCGGTGCAGGCAGAATTGTTTATCAGGAGCTTACCCGCATTACCAAATCAATTTCTGACGGTGATTTTTTCAACAACACCGCATTTTTGAATGCTGTGGAAAACTGCAAAAAGAACGACAGTGCCTTGCATCTCTTAGGTCTGCTTTCTGACGGCGGTGTTCACAGTCATATTGAGCATTTGTACGCTTTGGTAGAGCTTGCAAAGAGAAACGGTCTTGAAAAGGTTTATATCCACGCTTTGCTTGACGGACGCGATGTCCCCCCCTCAAGCGCGGCAGATTTTATTGATGCTTTAAATGCAAAGCTTTTAGAAATCGGTTGCGGAAAGCTTGCAACCGTTATGGGCAGATTTTACGGTATGGACCGTGACAACCGCTGGGAGCGCGTTGGCAAGGCTTATGCCGCACTTGTTTACGGTGAGGGTGTGCAGGCAACCGATGCCGCCGCCGCAGTCAGGGAGTCTTACACTCAAATAGACGAGGAAGGCAAGCATATTACCGATGAGTTTGTTCTGCCCACCGTTATCGCTGATACCGAGCGCATCAAGACAAACGACAGTGTTATTTTCTTTAACTTCCGCCCCGACCGCGCAAGAGAAATTACCCGCACCTTTGTTGACGATGATTTTGCAGGCTTTACCCGCCGCGGCGGCAGACAAAAGGTTTACTATGTTTGTATGACACAGTATGATGCCTCAATGCCTAATGTTGAGATTGCTTTCAAGCCTCAGACCCTTGAAAACACATTGGGTGAGTATCTTGCAAAAAACAATATGACACAGCTAAGAATTGCCGAAACCGAGAAATATGCCCATGTTACCTTCTTCTTTAACGGCGGCAGAGAGGTTATGTTTGAAGGCGAGGACAGAATTCTTGTCAACTCACCAAAGGTTGCAACCTATGATTTACAGCCCGAAATGAGTGCCGTTGAGGTTTGTGACAAGGTATGCGAAGCTATTGAAAGCGGAAAATATGATGTTGTTATCCTGAATTTTGCAAACTGCGATATGGTAGGTCATACAGGTATATTCGAAGCGGCTGTAAAGGCTGTTGAAACGGTTGATACCTGCGTTGGCAGAACGCTTGATGCTACCCTTAAAATGGGCGGTGTGATGCTTCTCACTGCCGACCATGGTAATGCCGACCGTATGATTGACACTGACGGTTCTCCCTTTACCGCGCACACAACCAATCCTGTTCCCTTTGCGGTAATAGGTAAGGACTGTTCTTTGCGCGAGGGCGGCAAGCTTTGCGATATTTCTCCCACAATCATCAAGCTGTTAGGCTTGGAACAACCGGCAGAAATGGACGGAACCCCGATTATTGAGTAATATGTATAGGCATCCTTAATTTAAAGGATGCCTGCTTTTTTGTTTTGAAAGAAATATTAATAATATTTTTCCTTTACAGGCAAAAAATACTTCTTTTTTTGTGCAAACTCTGTTATAATGTATATGAATATGCTTTTAGGGTGAAAATCGATGTTCATAAATATTAACGGTATTAATACCGAATACTCCGATACAGGCATCGGCATACCGGTGTTACTGCTTCACGGCTGGGGCTCCTCCTTTGATGTTTACAAAGGAGTTATTGCCGCCCTTAGCGACCGTTGCCGTCTGGTGGCTGTGAATTTCCCCGGTTGCGGAAAAACCGATACCATGAAGGAGCCTTGGCGCCTTGAGGATTACTGCGACTTCGTTTTAAAATTCATAAGCGAGATAGGACTTGAAAATCCTATAATGATCGGTCATTCCCACGGAGGCAGAGTTATTTTAAAAATGGCGGCGGAAAGGCTTGTTAATCCGCCTAAAATTGTTTTGCTTGACTCTGCAGGGCTTATACCGAAAAAATCCGCAAAGCAAAAATTAAGGGCTAAGAGCTTTAAGGCAATAAAGGGCGTGCTTAGCTTACCCATCATAAAAAATCACAGCCAAGGTCTTTTGGATAAGGCGCGCCGACACTACGGCTCTGCCGATTATAATGCCGCGCCTGAGGTTTTGCGCAAAACCCTTGTTTCACTTGTTAATACCGACCTTAGAGATATAATTCATAATATTAGCTGTCCCACCCTGCTTATATGGGGTGATAAGGACACCGCCACTCCCCTTTCGGATGCAAAAATAATTGAAGGTCTTATCCCCGATGCAGGACTTTGTGTCTTAGAGGGCACAGGGCACTATTCCTTCTGTGAAAAGCCCTATCAGGCACACAAAATACTTCAAAGCTTTATTAAATAAGAGGTGTTACCGTGAATTTCTTTTTATTGGCTTCTTTGATACTTGCCGCGGTTTCAGGTTTGTTTTCACTAACCCGTCAGCTTCAAATGCTACAGCAAAATTCCTATTTCCCGTCAAGATATTCCTCCTGGCTGATGTCGAATATTCCAACATTGGCGGTAGCCGCATATTTGATTTCCTCGGTGCTGTTTTATTTCGAACTGTTTTGGCTTCAAGCTGCATTTTTAGCCGTTACTGCAATAATCAATATAATTCGGGCTGTAAAAATCCAAAAAAAGTCTATTAAAAAATTGGTTTTCACCGGCAGAATTAAAAGGCTTTTCGGCTCTGCTGTTTTGATTTATACGGCACTTATTTTACTCTTTTCATTACTTGAAAACCAAATGCTTTCAAAGCTTTGCGCCGTAATACTTTTCTTTGTAGCGCTTTTAAGCCCTGTCACGACCTATATTTGTTGGGGCTTGACATTGCCGATTGAAAAGCTTTTCTCGCGCTATTTTATAAACGATGCCAAGCGTATCTTAAAAAATCACAGTTCACTTAAGGTTATCGGCATTACGGGTAGCTATGGTAAAACTACCACAAAATTTATTCTCACAAGGATTTTAAGTGAAAAATATAATGTGGTCTGCACCCCTCAAAGCTTTAACACTACGATGGGTGTTGTTCGCACAGTCCGCGAAAAGCTGCAACCCCAAACACAGGTTTTCGTCTGTGAAATGGGCGCCAAAAACCTCGGTGATATTAAGGAAATATGCGATATTGTGAAGCCCGATTACGGTCTTATCACCTCGGTAGGCGCACAGCACCTTGAAACCTTTAAATCGGTAGATAATGTTTTTAAAACCAAATTCGAGTTGGCGGATGCTGTGGATAAAAAGCAGGGCTCGGTTTTCGTAAACGGTGACAGCGCTGAGCTTATCAGCCGCCTAAATGATAACTACACGATTTACGGCACCGATACCACCTTCAAATACAAGGCTCAAAACATCTCCTACGGCAGAAACGGCTCGGAATTTGAAATCCTTTTAGGTGAACAAAGCGTGAAGCTCACATCCCGTCTTTTGGGGCTTCACAGCATAATAAACATTACAGGTGCCGCAGGTCTTGCCTATGAGCTTGGTGTATCTGCGGAGGAAATCCGCTACGCGGTGGCTTCACTGAAGCCCACCGAGCACCGCTTGGAATTAAAGCCCTGCATAGCAGGCTCTCTTATGATTGACGATGCCTATAATGCCAACCCCGAGGGTTGTATTGAGGCTGTCAGGGTATTAGGCTCGTTTGAGGGTATGCAAAAGGTTATTATCACACCCGGTCTTATCGAGCTTGGTGAAAGGGAATATGACTGCAATTTCCGTTTAGGTCTTGAAACGGCGGCTAAGTGTGATATAATAATCTTTGTAGGGTTAAATCGCTCAAAACCAATGGTGGATGCTGTCAACACCACCGAATTTGATAAATCAAAAATGTTTGTTGCACAAAGCTTTAAAGAGGCAATGGAAATTTACTCCCGCTTTGCCGACAGCAATACAGTGTTGTTAATTGAAAACGACCTGCCCGATAACTATTTGAATTAAGGTGATAACATGAAAACTAATGTTGCAGTTTTTTACGGTTGCCGTTCGGTTGAACACGAGGTTTCGATAATATCTGCCGTTCAGGCTATGGCGGCTATTGACCGTTCAAAATATGATATTACCCCTGTATATGTCACAAAAGACGGTGAAATGTATACCGGGGACTGTCTTTTTACCATTGAGGAATACCGCAATCTCCCCGAATTACTCAAAAAATGCAGTAAGGTGAATTTCACAAGAGAAAACGGCAGTGTTATTATGAAACACGAAAACAGTGGTCTGTTTTCAAAGAAAAAAAGCGTTAAAATCGATGTGGCATTCCCCGTTGTTCACGGTACAAACTGTGAGGACGGCACTATTCAGGGCTTTTTTGAGTATCTTGGGCTGCCCTATGTCGGCTGTGATATAATCTCCTCTGCTGTGGGAATGGAAAAGGCAATGTTCAAGGATGTTTTAAAGGGCGCAGGGCTTCCTGTGCTTGATTGTGTCTGCTTCCGCGCAAGGGAATATGTTTCCGATAAGCAGGCTGTGACCGAAAAAATCATTCAAAAAATCGGCTTCCCTTTAATTGTAAAGCCGGTAAACTTAGGCTCAAGCGTGGGTATAACCAAGGTTAAAACCGAGAATGAGCTTGATGACGCCATAATGCTGGCATTATCCTTTGCAGATAAAATTTTGGTTGAGCACGCCGTAACCGCAATCAGAGAAATCAACTGCTCTGTATTGGGCGATGCCGATTCCTGCATTGCCTCGGTTTGCGAGGAACCCTTTATGAATGATGATATTCTTTCTTACGAGGATAAATATTTGGGCAACTCCAAGGGCGGTCAAAGCAAGGGTATGGCTTCGTTAGGCAGAAAAATCCCTGCCGATTTAACCGAGGAAAAATCCGAGGAAATAAGAAAGCTTGCCTGTGATATTTTCAAAGCCTTGGGTGCTTGCGGTGTTGTGCGGATTGATTTTATAATCGACACCGAAACCGACACGGTTTATGCCAACGAAATCAACACTATTCCCGGCTCCCTTGCTTTCTATCTTTGGGAAGCCACCGGCACGCCCTACCGTGAGCTTTGCGACCGTTTGATAGAGCTTGCCTTCCGCAGACAAAGAAACCGCGAAAATATCACCTATACTATTGATACAAATATTTTATCGGGTGTATCCTTCGGAACAAAGGGCTCTAAAGGAGCTAAGCTTTAATGGGAGACTTACTTATACACCTGTTCATAAAAAAGCATAGTGATACCGCCGATGCCTCTGTACGGCAAGCCTACGGCACCTTGGGAAGCTTTGTGGGCATTTTCTGCAATCTTTTACTTTCGGTAATGAAAATCGGAGTGGGAATTTTAACCTCCAGCCTTTCTGTTTTGGCGGACGGTCTAAACAATCTTTCCGATATGGGTTCATCCATCGTGACAATGATTGGCTTCAAAATGGCGCACAAGCCTGCCGACAGCGATCATCCCTTCGGTCACGGCAGAATGGAATATATGTCCGCATTTATAGTGTCAATGCTTATTTTACTTGTGGGCTTTGAGCTTTTAAAATCCTCTGCAGGAGCACTTATTAACGGAACTGCTTCACCAACCTATTCTTTATGGACGGTTATTATTTTAATAATTTCAGTATTAATTAAGCTTTGGCTTTTCTTTTTCAACCGCAAAATCGGCAAGAAAATTAATTCCGATGCCCTTGTTGCTACCGCACAGGACTCGCTTAACGATGTTATTGCTACAACGGTAATTCTAATCTCCGTGGTAATTTCAAGGCTTGTTACCGTTCCCTTTAATCTTGATGCTGTGATGGGTATTTTAGTTGCACTTTTCATTATCTACTCCGGAATAGCAACCGCAAAGAACACTATCGACCTCATACTCGGCACCCCTCCTGAAAAAGAGCTTATCGGAGAAATAGAAAACACCATCCTTTCTTTTGATGAATTTATCGGCATACACGACCTTATCATTCATAATTACGGCCCTAACAGGCAGTTTGCCTCTGTTCATGTTGAGGTTCCGCAAAACACCGATATTGTAAAATGCCATGAGCAGGTAGACCTTTGTGAAAAGCTGCTTTACGAAAAACTGAATATATCGGTAGTAATTCATATGGATCCTATTGATACCGATAATGAAACAGTTTCAGAAACAAAGCAAAAGATGGCGCAGGCGCTTACAATTATTCACGAGCGACTTACCCTGCACGATTTCAGAATGACACCTATTTGTGACAGACAGACAAATTTGATTTTTGATGTGGTGGTGCCTGCCGAGGTAAAGCTTACTCACAAGGAGCTTCAGCTTAAAATAGAAACGGCAGCCGCAATTATAAACCCAACCTTTAAATGTGTTATAACCTTTGACAGCGAATACATTTAAAGAATACCCCCAATATAAAAAGGTGTAGGATTTTTTATTCCTACACCTTTTAATTTTTAGAGAAGCTAATTCAAACCACTTTTATCCCCTCGGGAACATTAAGCTGTGGCTCTTTGCCTTTTTCCAAATAACAGCTTATCATTCCAAAGGGTGTGGGAATTGATATTTTTGCCCATTCCAATCCATAAAGCTTGGGCAAAATTTTAATTTTCTTATACCCTGCTTCTAAAACCTCTAATCCAAGCAAGGTTTTAGGAATATAATACGCAGGAGTGCCACCCCATGCATGCGAATAGTCAAATGGGTAGTCCCCGTTATCATCGGGGGCAAACCAACCCTCCTGCAAGCCCTTATCGCACTTTGCGACAATTTCCTTCCAGCGGTTAAGAAGCTGCATAAAATAAGGCTCCATTAAATTTTCTTTTGTTAAAGCCCCAAACATATAGTGCATAAAATATGGCTGAATATCGGGTAATGTATTGTCCTCGATAACTCTGTCAAGTATCCGTTTGGCGTTATCCCCATTTACAGCCCCGTAAAGCACCGCTAAAATATTACTGTGCTTTGAAAAATGCCTTTTATTTTCATTGTCGGGTAACCATGTATTTGAAGGCAGACAGTTATCGGTGGGTAATCCGTCAAAAAACAGACCAACCTCTTTATCGTATAGATTTTTTTCAATAGCCGCTTTTAAATTTTCCGCCTTTTCCAAGCACGCCTTGCAGTGCTCGGTGCGGTTAAGCTCATTAAACACCTTAGCCGCATAACCCAGACCGCCAAGGTAAAACATGCACAAGGCTGTTTGGCCCAAAAATTTGGGTGGGTGATGAAGGGTATACCCTTCAACCACATTCCAATCCAAAAACATATAATCAGGCGCCTTTTCGAGCAAACCGTTAGAGCCGAGATAACTGTCAAACCTATTTAACAATAAATTCAATGCATCTGCGCAATATTCCAACAAATCGCGGTTTGCGGTAAACATATATGTATCCCACAGCATTTGAATCCAAAGCATACTATAACCTGTATGGAATATCCTACCGTTATTTATAACTAAATTATCAGCTATTCGCATAACATCAAATTCAGAAAGGCGCATATCGTCAAAGCAGGTGGAGTCCATAAGCGTTTCTATCGCATAATCTCCTGCACAGGCAAGTGGTTCCTGATGCTTAGGACTGTCCAAATGTAATGTTTGTCTACAGATTTTTAAAGTCCATTTGCAAACATCGTATACCTTATTCAGGTCTCCGTCTGACGATACAAATTCCCCTTCCGCGCCTATCGGATAATGGGTGAAAATCAAATAGGGTGAAACATCTATAGGATTAGTGTCCTCATTTGTGATTTCGAGCTTCAGAAAGCCCACACTGTGATAGTGCAGGGATTTATATTCTAAAGCACCCTCAGTGTGTATTTTTTCGCAATCCGTCTGTGAAAACAACTGCGGAATTTCATAATAATAAGCTTTAATATTAGCTTTGCCGCTAATATTTAACCCAATATAAGCCGAATATATTTTATCAAACTCGATTTCTTTTATAACTGTTTCGCCAACGGGTACTGTTATTGCAGAGCTTTCATTCGGGATAATAACCTCCTCATCCATAACAGGAATAAAGGATTGCTTTAAATTCCACACCGATTCTACTATTTCTGCATTAATAAAATCATTTTCTTTAACAGCTTGGTCATAGCTTGCAGGAGTTATATACCTATCGGCAGACCTGCATTTCCAAAGCCCGTCCGTTATTATTTCCTCGCAGGTACCGTCCTCAAAGGTCAGCTTCGCCCACAAGCAAAAGCCGCCTCTGCCAAAAGAATATTCGGTCTGCATAACAGGTCCTAACAACACTAATGCGTAAAATGATATTTTGTTGCTCTCGGGGAAAACCGTTAAAGGCTGATAATAATAATATCTCGGTTGTTTAAGACACAGAAAATCGCCGCCTGCGGCAACCGGTCCCGTGGTGAGATATTCACCGTTTAAGAACAAGCGGTAGTAGGTATCTCCGCAAACCTTAATTTCTGCCTTTGCAACCTTTTTTTCAAAATTATAATCCCTTATAAACTCAGCCGCACCGTAGGTATCAAGTCTTGGATACTTCTTTTCCAAATCGAGTATATTGTAATCGCATTTTTGCAGGTCAGGATACTCTCTCTCGGGCAACCAAATCCAATTGGAATTGTTTATGCAGGTATTTGATTGGTCTGTAATATTCATATCAGGAATCCCCTGTTTAAAGTATTATTCTCCCTCGGGGAAATCAAATATTCCGCCGTTGCCGCTACCGCTTCCGTTGCCGCCGCTGTTACCGGGCAGTTTATTCTGAGCACTCTCGGTTGTGTAGCTTGACTCGCTCACATTTGCCTTTAATACAGCCTCAACAGTTTTTGTTTTACCGTCCTCTGTGACGATTGTAACCGTTATTTTATCGCCTGCTGCGCTTTGCTCAATTATATCAAGAACAACCTCATCACTTGTAACGGCAATACCGTTAATATGGGTGATTACATCGCCCTCCTCAGCCTTACCGTAAAGGTCACTATCCTCCGATACAGAAGCTATATAAAGACCGACATAATCGTAACCGTTTATCTCTGCAGTTACCGAATCAATTGCAGTATAGGTAATTCCAAGCTTTGCACGGGTTTCCACCCTGCCCTTTGAAATTAATTCGTCAGCAATCCGCTTCATTGTTGTGGTAGGAATTGCGTAACCCACCGCATCATACTCCACACTCGCCAACTTTGACGAGGTAACTCCTATTACCTGACCGTACATATTAACAAGCGCTCCTCCGGAGCTTCCGGGATTAATCGCGCTGTCGGTCTGGATAAGTCTTGCAGAATAGCTCGAGGTATTTTGTACTCTACGGCTTACTGCTGATATTATACCCCTTGTAATGCTTGAATTATCGGTGGCATCGCTCGGTCTGCCGACAGCCACAACATGCTCACCGTGAAAAATCTCATCAGAATTTCCAAACTCGGCAGGCTCAAGCTTATTGGGAGCTATTTTCAGCACAGCAAGGTCGCTTATCACATCACCTGCAACATATTCCGCATCGTATTCCTTGCCGTCATAAGCATAAATCTTAAACTTTGCCGAAGGCACCTCGGAATAAATGTGGTCATTTGTGATTATATATCCGCTATCCGAATAAACAATTCCGCTTGCCTGACTTCCAAGCCCTTCAGAATTATAAATCACGATACCCACAATGGATTTGTTGACCTTTTCATAAACCTGTGCCTCGGTCAGCTCGTCTGTATCCTTCGGTCGTGAGGAAAGATTAACCGATACCTTTCCGCCACCCAATGTCTTAACACTGTTTTTACCTATAAAATATCCTGTGATGCAAGAGCCTGTAAGCAAAATCACAAGTGCCATAAGCAGTGCAAAGACCTTAAGCCCCTTACTCATCGGTTTATAGTCCTCAACAGGGTTTACTGTCGAATATTGCACCGGATTATAAACAAAGGGCTCCTCGTCAGGAATTGCGGTTTCTGTTACCGCTTCGGTCTCGAGCTCGGCAGGCTGTTCTTCAGACTGCTGTGGTAACGCTTCGTCCTGTGTTTCCTCTGTCTGTGTCTCGGTGATTACCGTTTCAGGGCTTTCGCCGTTGTTTTCTTTGCTGTTTAAAAATTCATCCATTTGATTTTCTCCGTTCTTTAGGGTAGTATTACTTTAAATGATGTGAATTGACCTTCCTTGGTCGTAACGGTTATATTTCCGCCGTGGGCGGTTATTATTGTCTTTACAATATAAAGCCCTAAGCCTGTACTGTTTTTACTTGTGGAACGGGATTTATCAACCTTATAAAACCGTTCAAAGACAAAGGGCAAATCCTTTTCGGGTATTCCCGTACCGGTGTTGGTTACTGCAAGCACCGCTTTTTTATTTTCGGTTTTAAGCGAAAAGCTTATTTTTCCGCCGTTCTCGGTAAATTTTATCGCATTGTCAACAAGATTATACACCGCTTGATGTATCAAATCCCTGTCCGCATTCACAGATATTTCCTGAAGCTCATCCAAACCGATTATTTCCAAGCGCCGTTCCTCTATCCTTTGCTCCTGACCGACCACAATTGTGCAGATAAGCTCTCGCAAATCAAAAAGCTCCGGCTTAAGCACAAACTCGCCCGATTCAAGCTTTGCCATACTAAGCATAGACTGTACCAACCGCGACAGGCGCTTAACCTCATCCGAAACGATACCCAAATAATATTGCTGTTTTTCCTGCTCAATAGTGCCGTCAAGTATTCCGTCAATAAAACCGCCAATCGTTGTCATCGGGGTTTTAAGCTCATGCGAAACATTTGCCACAAAGCTTTTTCGCATACCCTCAAGCTGTGAGAGCGAGTTGGTCATCATATTAAATGATGCCGAAAGCTCCCCTATTTCATCATCACTCATAACCGGAATTCGTCTGGAAAAGTCTCCCTTTGCCATCGCACGGGATGCCTCAGACATAAGCTTTAAGGGCTTCGTCATCCGATAAATCATTGCATAAATAGAAAAGAACATTAATACAAGCGGAACTAATGCCGAAGCCAGATAAAGGCGGGTGACGCTTGAAAGCAGCTTGCTTACGGTTGAAATCGGCGCAGTTACGAATACCGTTCCGTAAAGCTCGTCCTCAAATATAAGCGGCTCGACCGCAACATAATGCGGTTCCTTATAAATATTGAGTGTGTCAAGACGCGCAACCGCATCGAAATCTCTTTGAAGCTTCTCCTGCGGAATATCAGCCGCAGAATGCATACAGCTTGAATTTTCTTTCCATTCCTCACAGCTACAGACAAACACCTTGCCGCTTGTGTCAGCAAGAAATATATCCGATTCCGAAACCTCAGAAATGGTGCTTAAAAGCTTGTGAAAATCCTCACCGTTAATTTTTTTTCCGCCTTGAGCTTCCGTCTCGACATATTCGGTAACCTTTCCGCACGCCTTTGTTAAAACATCCTGCTTTGATTTCGCCATATAATTATTCATAACAAAGGATAAAATAATCATCATAAAGGCTAAGCTGAAAATAATGATTACCGCCGTGGTTAAAAAATATTTCTTGAATAATTTTAGTTTCATACCTTAAAGCTTGGTTATCTCAAACTTATAACCCACACCCCACACTGTTTTAAGAGTCCATTCCTCGGAAACATTTTCAAGCTTTTCTCTCAGCCTCTTTACATGAACATCCACAGTCCTTGAGTCGCCGTAATAATCAAAGCCCCAAACCTCGTCAAGAAGCTGGTCACGCGTATACACCCTGTTGGGATTGCTGGCAAGGTGATATATAAGCTCAAGCTCCTTAGGCGGAGTATCCACCCTGACGCCGTTTACCACAAGCTCATAGTTGGTAAGATTAATTCTGAGCTTGTCGTAACGCACCTCGCAAACCTGATTTTGCTTGTCATTATCATTGCTTCTGCGAAGCACAGCCTTTATACGGGCGATAACCTCCTTGGTGTCAAAGGGCTTGCTTATATAATCGTCCGCCCCAAGCTCCAGCCCTAAAATCTTATCAAAGGTTTCGCCCTTTGCAGTAAGCATTATTATGGGTGTGTCGGAGGATTTTCTTATTTCGCGGCAAACCTGCCAGCCGTCAAGCCCGGGAAGCATTATGTCGAGCAAAATAAGGTCGGGATTTTGCTTTAAGGCATAGTCAACCGCCGCCTCTCCATTATTCACAACGGCAGTTTCAAAGCCGTCCTTTTCAAGATAAAGACGCAACAGCTCGCAAATATTTTCATCATCGTCAACAATAAGAATTTTATATTGCATTTTTACTCCCCGCTTCGATTACATAATATATTTAAAAATAATAATATAATAATTTTATTACGAAAATATGAATAATTGTAACATTATTTAAGTACATATTAAATATAACCAAAAAAAGACCGCCTTTTGTGGCGGTCGAAAATGTAAGAATTATTCAGCAGCGCTATCAGCGTTCTCCTGCTCCTTCATCTTAGCAAAGCACTCACTGCAATATACCGGACGGTCGTCACGCGGTACAAAGGGAACAGTTGCAGTGCCACCGCATGCTGCACATACTGCCTCGTGCATTTCTCTGGGAGCTCTGCCTGCGTTTTTACGCTTGTCACGGCAGGGCTTACAGCGCTGCGGTTCGTTTACAAAGCCTTTGGATTCGTAAAACTCCTGTTCTCTTGCAGTGAATACGAATTCCTCTCCGCAATCTTTGCAAACTAATGTCTTGTCTTCAAACATCTCTTTTACCTCACTTGGTTTGTTATTTAGCCCCGGACGGAATCGCACCGACATCTTTGTTATTAATTATCAACGCTCTGCTTTAAGCTACATGGGCATATATAAATAAACGGAATACCGTTATTTTCCTTTTAACTTCCGTCTTATACGGGTTAGTGAATTGTCAACCGCCTTTTCGGTTATACTAAGCCTTAAGGCTATATCCGAATAATTCGCTCCCGAAAGATAAAGCTGTAAAACCTCGTACTCAAGCTTTGAAAGCTCAAGTTTTATAGTGTCCGTAAGGGTTTTATAATCCTCGCGGTCAAAAAATATTTTTTCAGGACTGTTAGAATCTATAATTTCTAATCCGTCTATGGGTGATAACAGCTCATCCGGAATATTTCTTTTGCAGCGTTGACCCTTTAAAACCGAAATTACTGCGCGTTTAATACAAAGTGAGGCAAAGGTGGAAAAGGAAGATTTCGCACTGTCAAAGCTCTTAACAGCAGAGTACAGAGCAAATATGGCCTCCTGCACAGCATCTTCGCGGTGATTTTCGGGGCAGTATTTTTTAACATAATAAAGTATTGTAGAATAATAACGGCTGATTATGATTTGAAGCAATTCATAATTGCCTTGATTGATTAATGAGACAAGCTCATTGTCTGACAAGTTTTCGTAATTTTCGACAAAATCTATTCCCATTCAAACTCCAAAAACAGTATTACTCTACAAGTATAAAGTAATAATACCTTATAATAAAGAAAAAGTCAAGCGCATAAAAAAAGATTGTTAAAAACATACCCCACAAGGGCACCTGCGCTGTGCATTATTAATAATTTTTTAACAAAAAATTAAGAATTTAACTGACTTTTTGGAATTTAAAGGAACTTAATTATTGACAAAACGGGCTTATAGATTTATCATAAGGTAGAGCAAATAATTCGAACCCGCCTCAAAGCGGTTTATTTCGGCGCTTTGAGGTCAAAGATTTTAAAAAGTGCGGATTTTTGTTCAGCCGCGGCATAAAACGCAGTTAATCCTTTACGGATTAACGAGTATTTTAACAAAGGGTGAGCGAAAATCCGCCTTTTTAAAACGGTATTCGGATTGTTTACTCTACCCTAAATATAGAGCTTAATTACTTACGGAGGTATAATATATGCTTAAATCTAAATATGAATTATGGTGCAAACAAGCAACGGCTGACCCCGATTTAACAGCCGAGCTTAAAGCAATGGAAGGCAATGACGAATTGATTTCAGATGCTTTCTATAAAAATCTTGAATTCGGCACAGGAGGGCTTCGCGGAGTTATCGGTGCAGGTACTAACCGAATTAATGTCTACACAGTCGGTCAGGCTTCACAGGGACTTGCCGCCTATGTCAATTCCGTAACCGAAAACGGAAGCATTGCCATCGCCTATGACAGCCGAATTAAATCTGACACCTTTGCCCGCACCGCCGCTTCAATTTTTGCGGCGAACGGAATTAAAGCATATATTTACTCTGAGCTTATGCCCACGCCAATGCTTTCCTTTGCCGTAAGACGGCTTAAATGCGATGCCGGTGTCGTTGTTACGGCAAGCCATAACCCCTCTAAATACAACGGCTACAAGGCATACGGTCCGGACGGCAGTCAATTAGGTCCCGAGGCTGCCGATTTTGTGCTTTCGATAATGCAAAGCGTTGATATTTTCACAGGTGTTAAATCCATGGATTTTGACACTGCCTTGGCAGAGGGCAAAATTGAGTATATTTCTCAGGATATAATAGACGAATATCTTGACTGTGTTCAGGCGCAGAGAATTGAACCCAACACCGATATTTCGGATTTGAATGTTGTCTACACACCCCTTAACGGCGCCGGAAACAAGCCTGTTCGCGCCATACTTGAAAGAATGGGTGTGAAAAAGGTATCGGTTGTGCCCGAGCAGGAAAAGCCGGACGGCAACTTCCCCACCTCGCCCTATCCCAACCCCGAAATCCGTCAGGCGTTTGAGATGGCATTGAAGCTTGCCGAAACCACCAATCCCGATATTCTTTTAGCAACCGACCCTGACTGTGACCGCGTTGGTATTGCGGTTAAGGTTGACGGTGAATACAAGCTTTTCACAGGAAACGATGTCGGTGTTTTATTACTTAACTATATTCTCGAGCGCCGCGCCGCAAACGGTACACTGCCCGAAAATCCGGTTGCAGTTAAAACAATCGTTACGACCGAGCTTTGCCGAAAAATTGCAGAGGATTACGGTTGCATCCTTTTAGATGTGCTTACAGGCTTTAAATTCATCGGTGAACAAATCACCCTGCTTGCCGAAAAAGGGCAGGAAAACCGCTATCTCCTTGGCTTTGAGGAAAGCTACGGTTATCTTGTGGGAAGCTATGCCAGAGATAAGGACGCTGTTGTTGCCGCAATGCTCATCTGCGAAATGACGGTATTTTACAAAAGCCGCGGCTTAACCCTTGGCGATGTTCTGGAAAGCATTTACAAGAAATATGGTTACTATTATTGCGCGCAGGTAAGCTTTACCTGTGAAGGACAAAGCGGTATGGAAAAAATCAAAGGCATTATGTCAATGCTTCGTGAAAATCCCCCTGCCTCTATTTCAGGCAGCACCGTTATAAAAATTAACGATTACGGTAAGTCAGTTTCAACCGACACCTTGGACGGTAATCAAACGGTATTGACACTGCCTAAATCCGATGTATTAGCCTTCTTTACCGAGGATGGCAGTACCCTTACCATCCGCCCCTCCGGCACAGAACCGAAAATCAAGGTTTATGTTTGTGCTGTCGGTCAAACTGATGAAAGGGCTACCGCTAAAAAGGAAAGCCTTATTTCAGCAGGTACCGAGCTTTTAGGATTCTAAAAACCGTCATCTTTTAAAAAATAACAAAAAGGTTGTTTTGGTTACACCAAAACTCGTTAATTTTATGTAAATTTCATTTTTTTGAAAAAACCGCTTGTTTTTTCCTTTGTATTATGTTATAATTAAATAAGTTAGTCGAAACGCTTTTGAGCGTTTCGACTAACTACAATCCATTATAATGCCCCTTAGTTGGAAATAACGAGATGTTCTTGTTCGCCTTAATGAACAACATAATAATCTTTGTGTTTTCCATTCTTGTTATTCATTAAGCAAACACATAATCTTAACAGAGTAAGTTTAGTACCCACAGTAATATATGAAACAGACCCCGTGCCTGAGCCTTAGAGCCTGTGCCATTTAATCGCTATGTGCGATTATGGTACAGGCTTTTCTTTTTTGAGGTTGTTTGAGACAAGCACAAAACGAGGTGATCCCATTTGCAAAACACATTACACAAGCCAACAGGCAACGATATAAAAACTGAACGGCGGCGGTTTCTTTGCCCTTCATGCGGCAAGCACACGGTGTTGTGGTTACTTCCCGACACCCAGGTTAAAAATTTGCCGATTAAATGTAAACGGTGCGGTAAAGAAAGCATTGTGAATGTAGAACCGCTTGACCATCCTTAAAAATTACGCATCAAGCAAGAAGCTAATCGTAATTTCATAGATACTTACTCCTCCGCAAAAGACTATGTGTAACCAAAGCACAAACGTTCAGCGTTTGTAATTTTTTACCGAAGGCTGTAGTAAACACTTACAGAGGGGAGCTTAAAAATGAAACAGGATGATTTGCGTCAGGCATTGATTGATGGCACTATCCACGTCATTGCCCAAAACGGACTTGAAAAGGCAACCACAAAAGCAATAAGTAAAGCAACAGGTATTAACGAGGTGTATATCTACCGCCTGTTTGAAAACAAAGAAATGCTCTTTGAAAAAGCGTTTGAATACCTCGATATACAATTAATAGACAAGGCCCTGCTGCATATCGATATTATGTATATTGGAGAAATGGATTATGAAACAAGATGCAGAATCTATTTTTTAGCAATATGGCGGTTTCTTGTTGGCAACAGGGATGAAATTTTTATGTATGTCCGCTACTATTATTCACCCTATTTTAAAAAGTATTCTGCCGAGACACACAAGCAGAGATTTGTTCCGCTTGTTGATAAATTCAGGGATGCTTTTAAGGATGAAGCGGCTGTGTGGCTAATCCTTAACCATATTTTGAATGTAATGCTTGACTTTGCCATAATGGTACATAACGATGAAATGCCCAAGGAGGATAATTACAGTGAGCATGTGTTTCGGGTAATCTATCAATCTGTTAAACAATATTTCAGAAAAAACGATAACAGTGATTCTTAAAAAGGAGATGAGATCAAAGCACAAAAGCTCAGAACACAAAAATACCGAAAGAGCTCTCGCCTGACACGGCGCTGAGCGCTAAAACAAAGAAAGTTTAAAATTCCCCAATAGAAAGCAGTTGATTCCCAAATGTTATATTTTATAATCGGTCTTATCGCAGGCGGCATAGTCGGCTTTGGAGTTTGCGCCATTTTAAGCGTGCACGAAACCGACAGCCACACAGAGGAAACAGTTATTAGCAAAAATACAGGTGATAGCGATGCCCGAAACGAATAACATCGATATTATCCTTTACTTGCTCATAGGCATAGTTGCTATACTATTTTTGATATTGCTATCGTTTGGATTAATATCATTCATCGAAAACTTTTCTAAGGAGCTTAAATACATAAATTTAGAAATTCAACGAACCTATGGGCTTGAGCGCCGCTATTGGATTCACAGAAGGCGAAGATTATGGCTCTCACTGCTTCCGTTTGTGAAATATTAATTAATTTACTTACAACAGAGATTTCCTCTGTGGTGAGCGTGGTAACAAAATGTGTCTTGTCTTCAAACATTTTTACCCCGCGCCGCCATCGTTCTCCTATGGCGGCAAAAAAGCCTCCGTTGTCTTGACAGACAACGGAGGCTTTTGAATTTATCTGTTTAAAATAAGCTTTGTAAGCTCAACCGGCTCGACAATCTTACCGTCCTTATAAACACGCATATTGCCCGAAGCAATTTCGTCAATAAGGATAACCTCATCATTGTTGTAGCCGAATTCAAACTTAATATCCCACAAATCAAGACCGATAGACTTTAAATCATCAGCAACAACCTTGGTGATTTTCAAGGTTTGCTCCTTCATACTCTCAAACATAGCAGGAGTCATAACACCCAAGGCAGCCAAGCCCTCGCCTGTTACAAGGGGATCGCCCTTTTCATCGTTTTTAAAGGTGCACTCAACATAGCCGCCCTCTAAAACGGTGCCGTCCTCGATATACTCGCCGTATCTGCGGATAAAGCTGCCGGTTGCAACCAAGCGGCAAATAACCTCCAGACCGTGACCGAAAACCGTTGCAGGAAGAACCTCCATAGTAGCGTTTTCAACATCGGCAGAAACATAATGTGTTTTAACGCCTGCCTTTTTAAGAAGCTCAAAATAATAAACAGATGTCTGCAGATTAGCCTTGCCAATACCCTCAATAGTAAGGCCAACGGTGTTCTCACCGGGATCAAAAACTCCGTCCTTACCGGTGCAATCATCCTTGAATTTAAGCATCACATTGCCATTTTCAAGTCCATATACATCCTTGGTTTTGCCCTCATAAATCTTTGTCATAAAAAGCACTTCCTTTAAATTAGATAGCACATTCATTTTAACACATAATTACCTTGCTTGTATATATTTTTTTTGAGTTTTTTCAAAAAAAGTTGGTTTAGACAAAATATAGCAATTCAAAAGCTTTTTTATAATAAATATTCAATAAATACTTTTATTGTATATTCTCCCCGTCACTGCTACTTTCCTCATCGGTCTTGGAGATTTTAAGCTTGAATATTACCGAGGTTGCCATCAGCAACACCGCAACGGCTATAATTATTATAAGAATGATAGGTTTTTTATTGTTTGCTTCCCGTCCGGCTCCGCCGTCCCCGGATTCGTCAGCTTCCTCCTCGGACGAGGTATTTTCTACCACGCTCTCGGGCTCACTTTCCTCCGAGCTTGTTGTCTCACTTGAGGAAGTTTCCTGTTTTTCTTGGTCTGATACCGTGAGGCCGGCCTCCTTCATCATATACTCAAATCCAAATTCGTTCTTTGCAAGATAGAAGTTATCAAAGAAATACCAGCTATTTGCCGCAGTTTCATTGCTTTCAAACCAAATTCTCAAAGAGCTTACCGAGGTATAATCAAAGGTTCCGTCAACCTCCCAATCGGGATGAATATCCATTGCAGAGCGAATTGGAATTGCGATATATCCCTCAAATCCGGGCTTAAGGCGCAGGCATTTCCCCGGCTTCAGATATTCCTTCTCGCCCGTGTTTGAAACTGCTATGATTTTACCGACATAAAAATTCTCCTGAGAATTGCCGTTCCAAATCATCTCCATTTGCCCTATTTTATCGCCCATTGAGTTTTCGATAAGCCCAAAAAAGATGATGTTTTCTGCCACTGTGTTGGGTGTCTTTATCCAGAAGCAAAGATAATTCTTGTCCGCATCGGCAGCGCGTTTTTCCTTTTCAACGGTTGATTTTACCGTGAGTGCAAGCGACTGACTGTACCCCAGCTTGAGACAGCTTCCGTCAGGCGAGTCTGCTGAAAGCTCGGCGGTCATTCCCTTATCGGCAGCAACTGTTGAAATATCACTGAAATCATTTATAAGTGTGGCATATTCCCACAGAGGTCTATACCCCATTTCCTCGCCGTTTTCATCGGTTTTGTTTGAACTCTGTGACGAGGCTTGGCTTTCGGTTTCGGAGGAAGCCGTTTCCTCTGCCAAAGCAGTTTGAGTAAGGCTTATCAAAAGGCATAATGAAATAAGCAAAGTAATTATTTTTTTCAATTTTTTCTCCTTATACAACACATTAATAGATAAGGCTATTGCGGCCATTTTGCCGTAACCCTAAGCTCTTTACGGGTATCATTAAGGGTGACAAAATCGGTTTTTGCATTTTCAAGCTCAAAGACTATGATTTCATTGTCCCCTTCTTTAAGTACGGGAGCCGGAATATAAAGGTCAAAATAGGGGCCGATATTCCAATAGCGTCCTAGGTTAAAGCCATTCACAAAAACACAGCCCTTTGTGAAATCACTCATGTCGATAAAGGTATCACAGCATTTGTAGGCCTTTAAAATTCCGCGGTAGAAAACGGGTGTGCCGTCATTAACAAAGCCCTCTTTAAACTCAAGACGGGACAAATCCTTAAGTGACAGCGGATACATTTCATAGCCAAACTGATTTTGAATGTTTAGCATTATTCCGTTTTCTATACCCTTATGCTCGCAAAGGAAAGGTCCGTAATTATGTCTACCCATATTTTCTATTAAAACATCAAGCTGTATATCCTTGTCCACTGCTTCAATAGTAACATTATCTTTTTGGAAGCCTGCCCTGTCCTTAACGCCTTTAAGCTCACCGTCAGCATAAATCAAAGCGCGGTCCCTTATTTCGTGAATTTTAACCGGCAACGGATTTGTAGGCGCCTTAACGGTAGTTCTGTAAAGGCAGAAGCCGCTATCAAGACCTAATTCCTCAAAGGTGAGGGTGTGGGCGCATTTAACCGCCTCGGTAAGATTATCAAGGTTATCGAAAAGTCTTGCGCTCTCTGTAAGCTCTACCCTACCGTAAGCAGCAACAGGTATTTCGGGAATTTCAATTTCGGGGAGCTTAACAAACTGAGCCATTTTTTCCTTTACCTTATTGTATTTTTCGGTATAATCGCCGTTTTCGGTAAGCAAGCCGTTAGCGAAATAGCTTGTTACGAGATATTCCGGTATACCCCAATTTATAGCACCGTTTCTAAAACCAAAATTAGTTCCGCCGTGGAACATATAAAGATTAAAGGAATCTCCGTTTTTCATCAAGCTTTCAACCGAATTTGCAACCTTTTCGGGGGACGGAATATCAAACTCCAACCCCCAGGACTCGTGCTTACTGCACCAAAGCTCCATACACAAATGCGGCTGACCCGGACGGCGCTTATCAAGGTTAGCAAAAATCTTTTCTGCTTCTCCGCACCCATTATTAATAGTAGCAAAAATACCGTCTGTAACGCCGCCCGTAAGCATAGAGGGCGAAGCACCGTCTGCAGTAAAGAAAAAGGTGTCTATACCGTACTTTACCATAAGATTTTTAACCGTTTTTATATAATCCTTATCGTTACCGAAGCTTCCGTACTCATTTTCCACCTGCATCGCAATAACAGGACCGCCGTTTTTGCGGAGCAGAGGCACTATTTTAGGCATTAGCACCGAAAAGAATTTATCAAGCTTACTGAGATAAATTTCATTACTGCATCTGAGCCTTATACCGTTATATTTCAAAAGCCAATACGGAAATCCGCCGAAATCCCACTCGGCGCAAATATAAGGTGCCGGACGCAATATTACATACAGCCCTACTTCCTCAGCGGTTTTTACAAACCCTTCAATATCGGCTATACCCTCAAAGCAGTATTGTCCCTCCTCCGGCTCATGAACATTCCACGGGATATAGGTTTCAACCGTATTAAAGCCGCAGTTTTTAAGCTTTAGCAGGCGGTCGCGCCAATATTCGGGAAAGGTTCTGAAATAATGAATTGCCCCAGAAGTAATTTGAAAGGGCTTACCGTCAAGATAAAACTTATTACCGTTAATACTTATATTTTCCATCTTTGCACCACCACAGAATTATTTATGCTTCAAAATCAAGGTTTCGTTTTCCCTGAAATCATACACAAGCTTGCCATTTTCATTACTGATTATTCCGGCTGTGCTTGACGGAATCATTTCATTTGGAAGAATTATAGTGAATGTTCCGCCCTTTAAAGCATTTATTTTTATGTATTCAACAACATTTCTTTCAATCTTAGCAGATACAAGAGCTGCACCCTCAACTCGAAGTGTTTTAAACTCTGCACCCTTCTCTGCCAGCTCCTTAGAAATTGCGGGGAATACCCTTATTGTACCGTCCACACCGTAAAGCAACATTTCCTGAACGGCATCCATAGCCGCCATATTTGCTTCAAGCGTTACGGGACGGTACCTGAAAACGGTAATACCGTGGTGCTTATAGTCGCCGTTACAGTGGAAGCCGTTAGGCAGACAAATGCTTTCATAAAAAAGCTTAAGCATATATGCCGCGCCCTCGCCATTGTGTGAAACAGTATAAAGCTGTGACATCCAAGGGAAAGAAAATCCCACCCAATAAGACATACCGTTTCTTTCAAGCTCAAGAATACTCTTGCTTATCAGGTCACGCTCGGCAGGCTTATCCCAAGTAATAGTTCTTAAAGGATATATACCCATAAGGTGGGAAAAATGACGGTGACTACTGGTAAGCGGTTTATCCTTTGTCAGCTGATATCCCCTGCTGTCCGAATAATAATCGGGAAGCTTGGATTTTATATCCATATAATGCTCTATATTCGGGTCGTTAAGCTCCATTGCATATTTGATAAGCTTCTCATACAAATAATGCAAAAGCATCAAATCGTAATTAGTATTGGTATCAAAAAAACAGGAGTCGGGAGAATTGTTTGCCCATTCGGGTGTGGTGGAAAGCACAAGCTTTAGCTTGCCATCCTCTGTGGGGACAAGCCAACGCATAATACAGCGTTCCGTGCCTACCATAAAGGGATAAAGCACCTCATTAAAATAATTTTTATCAAGAGTATAGTTATAATAATCCTCTAAATTACGGCAAAGCCATATTGCAGTAGTGATACTCAGTGAATATTGGCACCATCCGCCCATAGGCTTACCATCAATTGTCATAACACCGGGAACATTAATTGCATCGTCTGCGTCAAAAAATTCCTTTGCAAACTTTTTGAACTGAGGCATCAGGTCAGCCAGAAAGTCTACAAAGCTTGCGCCCTGCTCCAAATGGTTTGCTTTCATATAGCTGTAATAGCTCATTTGAGTATTGGTATCGTTGTGGTAGTCACCCTTCCAAGGGGGCAAAATTCCGCAATCAGCAGTGAAAACACCCTGAAGCGGCATTGGAGGTGAGCCCTTGCGCGAAACACAGGCAAGCAGATAATTACCCACATCCCAAATTTCCTGCAGGGTAGAATCCGAAAGCCTGATATCCGATTTGGAATAATATTCCTTCCACCACGCAAGATGCTGTTGCGAAACCTTTTGAAAGCCTGAATTAAAATACTTGTGCAGTTTTTCTGTAAGTATGATGAGGTTATCATCATCACTGCCCTTGTCTATCGTATAAACAATTAATAAGCCGCTATCAATCTCAAAACAGCTTGCAAGCAATGCATACTGAAAATTCTTGCCCGTTGACTGGATAAAGCCCCTAAGATTGGGTTGGTCGATAATATAAGGTGCCGGAAATCGCATATCGCTTATATTACCGTTTGTAATTTCTCCGGGCTTTTTTGAGGAATGCGCCTCCTCACCTATGATACCGTAATCAGGACGGATAACACTGTAATTCACATTTTTTGTTCCGTTTATCCTTATCATTCCGATGCAATCGTCAGCAAAAACAAAGCTTTCTACCGATACGCTTTTGCCGTTCACTTCAAAATCTACCTTGGCAATGGGAGCACGGCGGTCAAGCTTATAGCTGATTTTTTCCACCTCAGCACCGAAATCAAGCTCAATTCTGCCGCCTAAAATCTTTGTTGGTGTAATATGGCTGTAACAATCATCAAATATGGGGTGAAGCTCGTCAAATCTTCCCTCCTTCATAAGTGTCACCATATTTTCATAGGTGAAATCGTCCCTGAGAGTTTGCGGTGCGGGTGTAGCTTCCCACAAATCTGTACGGTCAATACTGAATTTTAAAGGATTGTCATTCCAGACAAGACATCCTATTGTACCATTTCCAAGCTGTAAACCTTCATCCCATGTTTTTATAGGCTTATTAAATTCCATAGACCAAAACCTCCTGAAAAATATGGTCGCTTCGCATTAGTATTATAGTATATTGGTATATTGCTTTCAAGCTTAAATGCTCTGTTTTTGCTTCAAAATGCAAAACAGGTTGCCGCCACTACAAGCGACAGCCTGTCTTTAAAACTGAATTATTCGTAAATTTCAACCTCGGCAATTCGTGGTGTGTTTGATTTTGCAGCAAGAATTACTACACGAATTCTTGAGGTTTCTATCCTTTCAAAGGTAATAGTCTTATCAGGAATTTCGGTACCCTCGTAAAGTGTAACGAATTTGCCGTTTTTCATACCCTGAATTTTGAATTTAGTAACCTTATCACTGTCAGCAGAGATTTCCTTAATCTTAACACTTGATACCTTGGTTTTCTTAGAATCAAATTTATATTCGATATATGCCTCGCCGTCTTCCAAATCGGGTGTTTCAAAGGAGGTGTCTCCGTTAGGCTGCCACCAGGTATTAACATCACCATCGACCGTGCAAGCAGGTCTGCAGGGGTACTCATACTTTATACCGCCGTTCTTATCAAACATAGACGGAAGCAAGGTTTTAAGAGTATCATTCCAATTTCCTGTGGGAGCTTTGCTCTTTGGAATCGAAAGGGTAATCTGGTTAGCAGATTCGTTATTTGCATTTTTGCCTGTATCATCCTTAGAAGAACCGCTTATGTTAGAAAGCACCGCAAGATTCTCCTTTGAGGTTTTGGATGCCTTCTTGCCCTTTTCCAAGAGATAAGAGGTGTTGCCCAACATTGTAAAGGTAACAGATTTATCCTTGACATCTAAGGTTTCTACATAAGTACGACCATTGGGTGTAAGCTTATAAAGTACCACATTCTTAGCACCCTCAAGACCCTCAGGCAAGCGCCAGGTAGCCTCCCTGCCAATATTGCAGTATACTAATGCGCGGTTCTCATCATCCGGAACGGGGAATATAACATCGCTACCAAAGGCTATTATATCACCGTTCTTTGTAACCTTGAAAACATCAGTTTCCTTGTTATACTCGGCTACAATACCGTCACCCCAAACAGTTTTACGGTATTCGTCAGTTTCCTCATAAGATAGCAAGCCTGCATCCCAAAGTATACCACAGTTAAGGAAAGAACCGGTATACAGCTTTGATAACATATTGGTATAGATATTGTTGTTGCTCTGTGAGAAGCTGGCACCGTTTGTGCCAAGATAACCCCAAACGCGCAGATCACCGCGGTCGTCTGCCTGGGAGAAATTGCCGCCCTTTGCATTACCGGTCATCATAAAGCAATCGATGATACTATATCCTATTGTGCCAAGGAACAACTGTTGCCCGTTAAGATATTTTTCCTGACTATAGTATTCTGTACCCACATTAACGCCGTTAGCTTTCCAATGTTGGATTTCACGCGCCTTGGCATATTCCTCCTCAGCGGCGCCGTAATCACCGTAAGGATGGTTGGTAAATACATCCATATACATAATAAAGGGTGCGTAATATTTTTCGATAAAGGCATCGTGACGGGTAAGCGCATAGCCCTTTATAAAATCGGTGTAATGAGAAAGTGTGTATGTTGTCCAGCCAAAGTAGTCTTCACTAACATTAACCGTTTTCTTATCAATCCATATCGAGCTGTTACCGAATTTGCTTGTATCGCTCTCAGCTCTGTTGTAAATAAGGCTTGCATTCGAAATATCACTCTGATTTACATGGAAGGAAAGAATACCGCCGTACTCGGCAAATTTCTTGCTGTATTCATTCCAGATTTTTGTGTCGCCGATTGCCGGATTAACAATCTGCTCGGAAAGGTCGGGCCAACCATAATCGTGACCTCTGCCCTGCCAGCCAACCATACAGTAAGCGTTTTTACCTACACCGTCAGTCATATTGTAAAGATATTTCTGAGCATTTAAATACTGCTCTAATGTGCCGTGAATATAGCTGTATGCCGGTAAATTCTTACTTTCTTTAACATAAGTTGAGGAAGGGAATGCCATCAAAGACTGTCCCCATGAACCTGTCTGCAAATATTCGTAAAGCTCCTCAGTCATTTGAGGAATTTCACCCTTGAGCCAAATTGCGGCATCCTGCCAATCAACAGAATTTGTTGAATTCACATCCGAAACGATACCTACTCTTGCCTCGTAGAGCACATCACTCACCTTGCCCGACAAATCCTCTTTTTGAACGCGGGTGCCGCCGGAAAGTCTGTGATAATATGTACCTGCATAAATTACTGCCTTTGAGCTTGAACCGTCATTCTTAATCTCGGCAGTATAAGGATTGGTAAAGGCAGATGAAGTATAAATTGTACCTGCCGCACCGTTATTCCACACAAAGGAGAAGCTGCTGTTTGGAATACGGCCGCTTTTAAGCTCGGAAAGCTTACCAATCATATCCTCAAGCTTGTTGCCCTGACCGCTTTTCGCCTGTGAGCTTGAAGCTGCAACACCCGAATCGGTCATCTGACCGTCAACCTGAAGC
Organism: Clostridia bacterium; assembly: GCA_017507805.1. Classification (GTDB taxonomy): domain Bacteria; phylum Bacillota; class Clostridia; order Oscillospirales; family Acutalibacteraceae; genus UBA737. Next base: position 4,945 of record JAFWAC010000029.1, on the reverse strand, counting down.
ATCGGTGCAGTGTCCATAATCCAAAGCTCTGTTTTGGCATCGTCACCCTCCAAGGATTTCATTTTCTTCACAAGCTCATTACCCTCTACCTTGAATTCATAACAAACGGTAAGGTTTTTAGTAACACTGCTTGATAGCTTAACATCCTTAAAGCTTAAGGTATACTCAACAGATGAACCGTCTATTTTCTTGAAGCTTACCTCAGGCTTATAATCCTTGGCATTTATGGTGTAATAATCGGTAACAGATTCACCCGCACCAAGCATATACGCGCCGTTGCTTAACTGATAAGCTAAGGGGAGAGCCTTGGTTTTATCCATAACAACGGTTAAATCATCGCTCTTAATAATTTCAACATTTCCTTTTGCTGTATATGCTGCAAAAACATTATTAGGGTCAAAATTCATACCCTTGCCAAACTCCGGATTGCCAATGCCGATATTTTCGCTTGGTTTGGTCGTTGGAGTTGTAGAGGACGGCCACAAGCAAATAACGGAAGCTGTAAGAATAATTGCAACCACTAAAATCACAATTACCAACAGTTGGTTTTGTTTCTTTTCAAAGAATTTCATTAGTATACCTCCATATAAAATTTACAAAATACAACATAATTATTATATAACATTTTATAAACCTTGACAATTAGAATATTGCATATTTTTATAAAAATATTGCTTCAGGTATAAAGAACACCACAAACCCGACATTATTTTTTTCTGACAGGGCATTAATTTAATATATTTCAACATTCGATATACGCGGTACATTACCCTTAGCGCCGGTAATTACAAATCTTATAGCCTCGGTTTCTAATGCAGCGAAATTTATAGGTAAACCGGGTATTTCCTTGCCCTTAAAGGCGGTTGCCCAATCACTGCCATTATAGTATCTTATTTCAAAGTCTGTAACCCGCGAGTCGTCCAATGACACCTCATTTACAACCACTTGACTAACCTCTTTAATACTATCAAATCTGTATTCGAGATATGCTTCACCGTCTGCCATATCTATAGGCGCCACCTCGGGGTCATCGTTAGGCTCCCAATAGGTGTCAGGGTCACCGTCTACCGTACAATTAGGACTGCAGGGATACTCTGCCAAAAGGTTGCCTTCACTGTCAAGCATATTACTATTCACAGCAAAAATTGTATCGGTCCATCTGCCTGTCGGAGCAAGCTCCTTAGAAATTGCAACAAGCTTTGCACCGTAGCTTACTTTCTTGCAGTTTTTTTCCTCACTGTTTCTTGAAGATGCGTTAAGTCTGGCAAGAAGCGCAAGATTTTCTTTTTGAGAGGTCATCTCCTTTTCTGAGGTGAGCAAATAAATATTCTCGCCCAAAGCATCAAAGGTAATCCTACCGTTTGATGCAGTGATTTCGTCAACGAAAACCCTGCCGTTAGCTGTAAGGCGATAAAGTGAAAGCTTATCACACTCTGCAAGACATTCGGGCAGATCCCATGTAACCCTTGCATCAATTTTATTGTAAACAAATGCGCGCTTACTTGAATCGGGTGCCGGAACACAGCAATTATCATCACAGGCAATAAGCTTACCGTTCTTTTTAACGGTTATACAATCGTTAAAGCTGCTGTATTCTACGGTCAGTCCGCCACTCCAAACGGTAACAGCTCTCTCCGCGTTTTCCTCAAAGCTTATAAGCTCTGCCTGAGACAACATTCCCATATTCACAAACGAAACTATCAGCCTCTTTGCTGCCATAGAATTTACCAAACGGTTGCCTCCGCGGGATATAGAGCCGGAATTATTGCCGATATAGCCCCACACAAGGTCGCGTTTCTGGGTTTTAAAGGCGCGTGTTGCCGCGAATTGGGCATTTCCTGCAAGCACAAAGCTGTCTATTTTGTTAAAGCCGTAGGATGTGAGGAATAAAAACTGCCCATTAAAGAATTTTTCCTGACTGTACACCTCGGTAGCCATATTTATTCCGAAGCTCGCCCAATGTTGCATCTGACGCGCCTTGCCATATTGATCCTCAATTATACCGTAGCCCAAAACCTTGCGGTCGGTCATAACATCCTGATACATAATAAACGGAGCAAAATACTTATCAATAAATGCGTTTTGACGGTTTGTAACATACCCTTTTATAAAATCGTAATAATGGGAATTCTGCCAATAAGGCCAGCCAAACCAATGCGCTTCTCTTATAGATGCCGTATTGCTGACTATTGAAGCATTGCCAAAGGGATGTTCAATAGTCGGAATTCGTCTGAAGGTTATGCTTGTGTGACTGTCAACATCACTTTGATTTATATGGAAGGAAAGGTCGCCACCGCACTCATCAAAGAGCTTTTTATACATATTTATAGTATCAGAGGTTCCTAATACGGGGTTTACAGGCTGTTCGGATAAATCGGGCCAGCCGTAATCATGACCGCGACCCTGCCATCCCACCACACAATAGGTCTGACGGGTTAATCCGTCTGTAAGGTTACGCAATCTTTTCTGTAACTCAAGATACTGGCGGTATGTACCGAAAATTTTGGTAAATCCGGGAATACCGTCTTTTAAGGTCACATCACCCGGAAAGGCAAATCTTGCCTGACCCCAAGAGCCAACCTTAAGATAATCCTTGAGCTTTTGCGGCATTTGCGGAACTACCTTGCGAAGCCACAAAGCGGCATCCTGCCAATCCACTTTACCGGAATTATTAACATCATCTGCAAAGCCTATAATACTCTCGTAAAAAACAGGATTGATTTCGCCGTTTGCGTCTTCTCTCTCAACACGGGTGCCTTCCTTTAAGCGGTGGTAATATTTACCCGAATAAACAGTACCGGTAGTTTTATCCTCACCGTTTACAACCTCAAGGCTATATGGACAGTAAAAGGCAGAGGGAGTGTAAACGGTAGCTGCAACCTTACTGTTCCAAACAAAAACAAAGCCACAATCCTTAATGGTATCGCCTACCATACTGTCAAGATAACCTGACATTTCGGCACCTACCGGTCCGCATCCGGGCTTGGTTGATGTGTTAGAAGCCGCAACACCTGCCTGCGGTATAGTAGAATCTACATAAAATATCGGGTTGTTTTCCTCTATCCAAAGCTCGTTTTTATCACAATCACCATTTAAATAAAGCATTTTTTTGACAAGCGTATTTTCCCTGATGCTGTATTCATAAGCAAATTCAAGGGTTTCGGTTTTTACGGTATATTTTGCCCGAGAGCCATCAACGCGTTCAAAAATCACCTCAGGCACCTTTTTTTCGCCGTTTATTAAATAATAATTTTCTTGGTCAGCCACATTTCCTGTACCTGTAATGCAGCCATCCTTATAAAGATATGCCATAGCCTGCGGCATTCTTTTATCCAACAGCACGCTAAGACTGTCACCGTCTATTCTTGCGCAATATTCAAGTGTAGAAAGCATTTCGAAGCATTTAATATTATCCATAACTAACACCCTTTAAAAAATTAATATATAGGAAAAATTACCTCATATTTAATATTGCTAATTGCCCGAGAGCATATTACAAGTAACATTGCGGTCATAGAAAATGCAATCGGTGTAAGGATTTTCGTGCTTATTTCCAATCCAATCGGTATAAATAGCAGGATCCTTGCGGTTATCAAAGAACTGTCGCTCAAGCTCAAGCTCCTCTATGCGCTCCTCCTCACCGTTGCAGTAGGCAATAAGTCGCTCGCGGACTGCGGCAAGTCGGTTTACAAGACCGCCGAAGCGAATATCCTGAACATCAAAGCCGTTTTTCTTAGCCTCTCTATACCACTGATTTTTAAGTGCGGTATACAGCGCCATTATATCCTCTGTAACAGCAGGAATATCCTTTTCGGCTATTTGCATAAGCGCTTCTTTATCGCCTTTAAGGTAAGCATTTGTTGTTCTTACTCCCAAATTCCATTTAATAATCAATGCCTTGCAGAATGCCTGCTGAACCCTGAAAATATATGCATATTCGGGATATTTTTCCATATAATTTCGGAAAAGCTCTATTCCCTTTTCAAGGTATTCCTTAGCATCGGGTGCGTTAGCCACATGCTTATCCAGCACACCGTTTAAAACATCCTGATAAAGCAATGCTGTTCCTGCGTTCAGAGCAACCACCACATCTGATCCGGGCAAAAGATTGCAGTAATCTATGTCCAGAAAAGGCTCGTACGGCACGCCTACGGTAGCCTCAAGTCTGCGGCTTACATAATCATATTCAATAGAATTAGAATAGGCAAATTCGCTGTGAAGCTGTAAACTCGGAAGCGGAGAAAATGCTGTGCACTCAGCTCCCATATCACCCCATGAGGTAAGTAAAAAATCTTTTATCCCCACCTCGTCACAGGCAGAAAGAGCAGGCTCGGCAACCATAATGCTGAATCTTTGGGTAGAGGCGATACCTGTGCACTTATAAGCCGAGTCACCGAAAATAATATTTTCCGCCCTCCCCTTGCAAGCCATCAAGGCATTGTAATATTGTTGCTTTTCTGCGCGATAGTAATCCCACTTAACCATACTTACGGATTTTGGAATTTCTCCCTTAGTCACATTAGCCGACCACATAATCTGCTTGGAAAAGCCGTTTTTCAGGCAGATATCCACCACGCGGTTAATGTGGCGTGTGAAAATTTCGTGTTCCTCAACCGCACCGTGCTTGTTCATATAAGCACCGCGACCTAATAAAAACGCCTCGTCCATACCGATATGAATTCTATCGGTAGTATAGATTTCACGCATTGTTTTAACAACGCTTTCAATAAATTCGTATGTAGGCTCATGGTCAACAAGCAAAACATCATTAACATCCTTAAGGGTTGAGTGATGTATCCATTTAAGCAAGCCCTTAAGATGCGCAAGGGTTTGTATGCAGGGGACAAGCTCTATACCGTAAAGCGCGCCAAAGGCAACAATCTCTTTTATTTCCTCGTGAGAATAACGGCTACGCATATAGCCAAGCATAGGATATTCCTTAATT
>JAFWAC010000028.1 GCA_017507805.1 Clostridia bacterium | reverse complement strand
CATACTCCATTAATAATTGATTTTTTGCGGTTAACACTCACTCGGTTGCTTTTTCTACCGAGTGAGCTGTTTCTAGAAATTTTCTAAAATTTTAAAAAAGAAAAAAGTCAGCAAACACTGATGTTTACTGACTTTCTGTGGCGCCCCAAACAGGACTCGAACCTGTGACACTGCGGTTAACAGCCGCATGCTCTACCGACTGAGCTATTAGGGCTTATGTGAGGTTTGCACAAAAATTGATTCAACCTCTTGTTAGAAACTAACAGCTCTTTTTCGGTATGTAACCGTATCATTCGGTCTACCGCGTGAGCTATTAAGGCAAATTTTCTGAAACGGAGCTGATATAATGACCTTCGAGCAAAGAAAAGAACAGGTTAAGTCTTATTTGGGTAAAACGGTAAATATTAGAATTGATCGACCTATAGGCTATGTGCATAGAAAAGAAAAATACACTCTTACATACCCGATAAACTATGGTTATATTCCTGATGTTTTGGGCGGTGACGGCGAGGAGTTAGATGTTTATTTGATGGGAGTTAATGAGCCGGTAAAGGAATACGAGTGTCAAATCATTGGCATAGCGCATCGCGAAAACGATGTTGAAGACAAGCTTATAGCCGCACCTATCGGCGCTGAATTTAATCAGGCGGAGATTGCTGAAGCTATACATTTTCAGGAAAAATGGTATAAAACTACTGTTGAAGCGCTGTATCAAGTATCCTGCGGAGTGATTTTATATCGGAAAAACGGTGGTATAAATGAATATTTGCTTTTGCAACAAACCGTTGCAAAAAATTGGAGCTTCCCTAAAGGACATATTGAAAGGGGAGAGACTAAAAAACAGGCGGCTTTGCGCGAGGTTTTTGAGGAAACAGGTATCACGGTCACTGATTTAACCGATTTTAAGACCGAAATCGATTATCTTATAGGCGGTTTAATCCACAAAAAGGTGATTTTATTTGCGGCATTAACCGATTGGGAGCCTGCAACGATTAACAAAAATGAAATCGAAAGCTACAAATTTGTAACTGCAAGCGAAGCAAAAAAGCTTCTGCACACTGACTATATACCGATAATAGAGCAAATTGAAAAGGAACTACAATAAAAATGAGCCGTTTTGCGGCTCATTTTTGTATAGTGGGGTTATCGGTTCTTTCAAGTAAATAATCAACAGACACATTGAAATAATCTGCTATTTTTATCAGTTCCACTATTCCGGGTTCTCGTTCACCTGTTTCATAGCGACTGATTGTATTTTGATTAGTATTTAAATCCATAGCTAATTTCAGTTGGGAAATGCCTTTGGCTTTTCTGATTTCTTTCAATCTCATAAAATCACCTCTTGACATTATTATCCCATAACGGTATAATATAAATATCCCGATATGGTATATATTCAAAAAGTGATAATTTTTTAGATGGGAGTTATTTTAATGGAAATCAATCAAGAATATAATAATTTGGATAATAAACGGTTGGGAATGAAATGGTTTGATTTTTTCTATAAGATTTCTATACCTATAGGGATGGTAGGCTCGTTACTTTATACCATAGCTTTTTTTATAACGGCTTTTAGGGATGATATGGTTTATATAGTTATGGCTACTATACAATTTATAATTTTTTCATTAGAAGTGTCGATTTTTATAAATTTTAGAAGGGCAAAATTCATAAAAATTCGTAATTATCCGATTAGATTATACTATCTAACAATTGCTTTTATTATAGTTTTTTCGATAATGCAAATATTAATAAATATATTTTCGATAATCGTTTGGTTGATTTATATGATATTAAATATTATTTATTTTTCCAAAAGAAAAAAATATTTTAATAAGTGATGTACGCCATAAAAGCATAAGCGATGGGTTTAGTTTCCATCGCTTATGCTTTTCAATATTAAATTTATAAGATTAGTTGTTATTTTCCTCACAGTAAGGTAAATCAAACCAGAAGCAGACACCGTTTTCTGTGTTATAAACACCACAGCTTGTGTTATGAAGCTTCATAATTGCTGTTACAATTGAAAGTCCTAAGCCGAAACGGCTGCTTTCTCTTTTGTGAGATTTGTCACCCCTGTAAAAGCTTTGCCAGATTTCGGGCATTATGCTGTCATCAATATGGCTGCCGGTGTTGAATACCGAAATACGGAGCATATTATTCACTGTTTGTGCTGTTGCTGTCACTGTACCGTTTTCGGGAGTGTGTGCGGCGGCATTTTCAAGCAGTGATTTTAAAACCTGCTCTATCTGGAATGCATCTGCATAACAAATAGTGTTTTGAGGAATTTTGTTTTCAGTGAAAATATTTTTATCCTTAAAAATCCTTTTCAGCATATCGCCGCAGAGTAAATGTATATCAAAATATTGTTTATTAAGAGGAATTTGTCCCGATTCGTAACGCGAAAGCTCCAAAATACTCAGCACCAGCCGATTCATTCGCTGACTTTCCTCGATAATTGTATTGCAATAAATTTCTTTGGAGCTTGAATTTATATTGTATTTAAGTCCCTCGGCGTAACCGCTTATTATTGAAATAGGGGTTTTAAGCTCGTGCGAAACATTTGCAACAAAGCCCTTGCGCATAACATCAAGCTGACGCTCAAGCTCAATTTCGTCTTTGAGTCTTTCATTTGTTCTTTTAAGGTCATCAAGGGCTTCGGAAAGTGAGTCGGAAAGCTCGTTGACAGAAGCTGCAAGCTGACCGATTTCATCGTCTCTGTTAATTTGCAACCTTCGACTGAAATTAAGCCTTGCCATATCCTTTGTGATTTCGTTCATTTGCGATATAGGCTGTGAAAACTGTTTTGCAAAAATCATTACCCAGATAAGGGAGATGACAAGAAAAATAATTGAAATAATCACAATAAATTCATTCGCAATTGCGGCAGAATTCGAAATCAATTGCTTTTGCACGCGCACCTCAGCATACACATTATCCAAGATTTGTTTGCGACAGAGCAAAAACTCGTTTTGGTCAAACCCCCGTACTGCTGTTTCAAAAACGATGCCGTCACTTAGTGTTTCGGTGGTGATTGGTATCATTTTTTCATGCGACATTAAAAACTTGTCATTATTTTGCTGAATGAAATCCATCATTTGACCGCCGTGGGTGGTATAAAGTATCGAGCCTTGACCGGTGTATATTTCAATATCAAAGTTATATTTTTCACTGATTTCGGTCAGTGATTTTATTACAGCGGTATCATCGTTTAAATCAAGGCGGCTCACAGCGGTCACCTGCTCAATAAGAGCGTTTTTTTGTTTGTTGCCGAAAAACCTTACAAGAAACGCCACATTTGAAAGGGTGAGTATGAGAACAAACACGGCAAATATAGCGGCAACCCTTATAAATATGTTAAACCACAGCTTGGTTTTTAACGATTTAACGCTCAAGTTTATACCCCATTCCGTATATCGTTTTTAAATGAGCAGCACCGTAATCACCCAGCTTGGTACGAAGTCGGGCAATGTGGGAGTCAACTGTGCGGGTATCGCCTGCATAATCATACCCCCATATAGCATTGAGAAGCTGGTCACGGGTGAGAACTCTGCCGGAGTTATTTGAAAGATAGGCAAGCAATTCAAATTCTTTAAGTGTAAGCTCTAAGCGGTTTCCGTCAACAAATGCGGCAAAGGCGGCTTCGTCCACAAAAAGACCTTTGTTTTCGGGTACGGTATCGTTCTGTCTGCCGAGAGACCTTCGTATAAGCGCTTCAACCCTTTTGACGAGAACAGCGGGGGAAAAGGGCTTGGTAACATATTCGTCAATTCCTGATTCAAACCCTGTAAGCAGATCAAATTCTTCTGCGCGGGCAGAAAGCATTATTATCGGAATATTGGAGGTTTTGCGTATTTCCTTGGTGAGCGCCCAACCGTCAATACCCGGCATCATAATGTCGATAATCGCAAGGGAAAGCTCCTCCGACATTGAATTGAAAAGCTCCAAAGCCTGTTCGCCGTCCGGTGCAGAAACAGTTTCATAGCCGGCGGCATTTAAAAAATCGGAGACAAGGCGGACAATGCGTTCCTCGTCATCCGCAATAAGAATTTTTCTCTTTTCCACGGAAATTCCTCCTTTATAATATCACTATAAAACAAATATTTCATAATTATATTAAGAATTTGTAAATGAAAGAGTAAATTGCTATTTACATTATAGCATATTTTATGTTATAATAACAGAGTATTTTTATTAATAGGAGTAGTTTATGTCTTTTCCGCTTGACAGAATAAGAAATTTTTGTATTGTAGCACATATCGACCACGGCAAATCTACACTTGCTGACCGTCTTTTGGAGCTTACACAATCAGTGGCTCAAAGGGATATGGAGGAGCAGATTCTTGACAGTATGGATTTGGAGCGCGAGCGCGGTATTACCATAAAGGCGCACGCGGTAACTCTTTATTATACCGCTAATGACGGTCTTGAATATGAGCTTAATCTGATTGACACCCCCGGACATGTTGATTTTAATTATGAGGTTTCCCGTTCCTTGGCAGCCTGTGAGGGTGCTGTACTTATTGTAGACGCTTCTCAGGGAATTGAGGCTCAAACCCTTGCAAACACTTATCTTGCGGTTGACCATGGACTTGAGATTTTGCCGGTTATCAATAAAATAGATCTTCCCTCGGCTGAGCCGGAGCGCATAAAGAATGAGATAGAGGATATTATAGGTATTCCTGCCGATACTGCACCCCTCATTTCTGCCAAAACAGGCATTAATGTTGAGGAGGTGCTTGAACGGATTGTTACAGATATTCCGGCACCCTCGGGTGAGGCTTCTGCACCTCTTTCAGCCTTGATTTTTGATTCTTATTACGATCCTTATAAGGGTGTAGTTGTATATTTCAGGGTTATGAGTGGTAAAATCAAATCGGGCGACCGCATACGAATGATGGCTACCGGTGCGGAATTTGATATTGTAGAGATAGGAAGAAAGCGAGCAACCTCACTTGAGCCCTGCGATGTTTTAGAGGTGGGCGAGGTTGGTTATCTTTCGGCTTCAATCAAAACTGTAAGTGAAGCGCGCGTTGGTGACACAATAACATTAACGGAAAATCCCGTTTCAGAGCCTTTAGAGGGTTATCGTAAGGTAAATCCTGTGGTTTTCTGCGGTATATATCCTGCAGACGGTGCAAAATATCCCGACCTCAGAGACGCGCTCGATAAGCTTCAGCTTAATGATGCCTCCCTTTTGTTTGAGCCCGAAAGCTCCAATGCGTTGGGCTTTGGCTTCCGTTGCGGATTTTTAGGTCTTTTGCATATGGAAATCATTCAGGAAAGACTTGAAAGAGAATATAATCTTGACCTTGTGACCACAGCTCCGAGCGTGGAATATAAATTCACCTTAACCTCGGGTGAAACGGTTACGGTTGATAATCCGACCAATTATCCCGACCCTGCTATAATTGCGGAGGCATTAGAGCCTGTTGCCGATGTGCATATTTACAGCCCGAGTGACTATGTCGGAACAATAATGCAGCTTTGCGAGGAACGCCGCGGCATTTATACCGATATGAAATATATGGGTGACAGGGTGGATATCCACTATGTTATGCCGATGGGTGAAATCGTTTATGACTTCTTTGATGCCTTGAAATCACGCACAAAGGGATACGCAAGCTATGATTATGAGACTAAGGGCTATGAGAAATCAAAGCTTGTGAAGCTTGATGTAATGCTGGCAGGCGATGTTGTGGATGCGCTTTCCTTTATCGTACATTCGGATAATGCCTACACAAGGGCGCGCCGAATTGCTGAAAAGCTCAAGGATTATATACCCCGTCAGCTTTTTGAGGTTCCTATTCAGGTGGCAGTTTCGGGTAAAATAATAGCAAGAGAAACCGTAAAGGCTTTGCGTAAGGATGTGCTTGCAAAGTGCTACGGCGGTGATATCACCCGTAAAAAGAAGCTTTTAGAGAAGCAAAAGGAAGGTAAAAAACGAATGAGAAAGTTAGGCTCTGTTGAGGTGCCGCAGGAGGCATTTATGGCAGTGCTTAAGCTTGATGAATAACGGTGAGAAATTATGACAAGAAAAAACAGCGCAAGACATAAGGCGATTGTGCGCAGACGGATTTTCATAGGACTTTGCGCATTAATATTAGCTCTGGTTACAGCCTTAATTGTATTTATCGTGGCGGCTGTCACCTCCCGACCTGAGGACGGTAATACCTCTGATATTCCGTCAAGCTCTGAGCAGACGGGAACAGCTTCATCCTCTGTACCGTCAGGCACCTCGGATGAAGGCTCTGATAATAATAAAAGTGACGCAGCCTCCTCCGAAACCGACAGTGTTAATGCAACGGTGAACGGAGAGCTTAATCCAAAGTATACAAATCTTTTGCTTGTGAACGGTGAAAATCCGTTGCCGGAGAATTATGATACAGATGTGCGGAAGGATCTTGTGGAGATAGATGCGAAATACCGCAATAATAACTATGTCACACAAATTCACAAGGATGTTTACCCCTATATAACCGCAATGGTTGCCGCTGCTCAGGCGGACGGGGTTGATTTGCGGGTTTGGTCACCCTTCAGAAGCTATGCCATACAAAAGGATTTGTTCCAAAAGCAGGTGAACCGCGTAGGCGGTGACGAGGCAAAGGCTGCCACTGTTGTGGCAAGACCGGGGACGAGTGAGCACAACACGGGTCTTTGTGCTGATTTTAATATGGCAAGCGATGCCTTTGAAAACACAGAAATGTACCGTTGGATGGTTGAAAATGCTGAAAATTATGGCTTTATTATGCGTTACTCGGAGGAAAAGCAACCGATTACAGGGGTTATACACGAGTCGTGGCATTGGCGTTTTGTAGGAATAAATGCCGCTAAGGAAATTAACGACCTTGGAATGTGCCTTGAGGAATATGTTGAATATTTACAAAAAGAAACAAGCTAATGATTTGGGGAAGCGGAAATGAAGAGGATAGGATTTGACAATGATAAATATATAAAGCTGCAGTCGCAGAATATCAGGGATAGAATTTCAAAGTTTGGCGGCAAGCTTTATCTTGAATTCGGCGGAAAGCTGTTTGACGATTATCACGCGGCAAGGGTGTTGCCGGGCTTTGAGCCTGACGCAAAGGTAAAAATGCTTTTAGCCTTAAAGGACGAAGCGGAAATTGTTATAGTTATAAATGCCGATGCAATAGAAAAGAATAAGCGCCGCGGAGATTTGGGTATTACCTATGACCTTGATACCCTGCGCCTTATTGATGCTTTCAGAGGTATTGGGCTTTTTGTGGGCAGTGTTGTAATTACCTGCTTCACGGGACAGCCCTCCGCGGTGGCATTTGAAAAAAGACTTGTTTCCTTGGGAATAAAAGCCTACAGACATTATCCTATCAATGATTACCCCTCCAATATTCCGCTTATAGTAAGTGAGGACGGTTTCGGTAAAAACGATTACATTGAAACCTCACGCGGTCTTGTGGTGGTTACTGCCCCCGGTCCCGGAAGCGGCAAAATGGCAACCTGTCTTTCTCAGCTTTACCACGAGAATAAGCGCGGAATAAAGGCGGGCTATGCTAAGTTTGAGACCTTCCCTATCTGGAGTATTCCTTTAAAGCACCCTGTAAATATTGCTTATGAGGCGGCAACTGCCGACCTTAATGATGTTAATATGATTGACCCCTTCCATTTGGAGGCATATTCTGAAACTACCGTAAATTATAACCGCGATATTGAGATTTTTCCTGTGCTTAATGCAATGCTTGAAAGTATTTTGGGAGAGTCGCCCTATAAAAGCCCGACCGATATGGGTGTTAATATGGCAGGCTTCGCTATTTGTGACGATGAAGCTGTCAGGGAAGCGGCAAAGCAGGAAATTGTTCGCAGATATTTTAATGCCTTGGTTTCTGCCCGTCAGGGAATGGGCGAGGCTTCCGATTCTGCAAAGATTGAGCTTTTGATGAAGCAGGCTGGTGTTACGGTTGAGGACAGACCTGTGGTTAAAGCGGCACTTAAAAAGGCGGAGGAGACCGATGCTCCGGCTGTGGCGATCGAGCTTGAGGACGGCACTATAATTACAGGTAAAACCTCGAGCCTTTTGGGTGCTTCGTCCTCAATGCTTTTGAACTGCCTTAAGGTGCTTGCCGATATTCCGGACGAAATCGACTTGATTTCTCCTACTATTATTGAGCCGATACAAAGGCTTAAGACCGAAATTATGGGAAATCACAATCCCAGGCTTCACACAGACGAAATTCTTATAGCCCTTTCTATTTGTGCCGCTACAAGCGATGTAGCTAAAAAGGCTCTTGAACAAGCAAGTAAGCTCAAGGGACTTGAAGCCCATTCAAGCGTTATTTTGTCTCGGGTGGATGAAAATGTTTTCAGAAAGCTTGGGGTTAATATAACCTTCCAGCCTAAATATCAGACCAAAAAGCTTTATCATAATTGATTTTTAAAGAGGGTAAGAGCAATGATTGCTAATTATCACACGCATACCTATAGGTGCGGTCATGCAACCGGTACCGAAAGGGAATATATTGAACGGGCAATTGAAAACGGTATTAAGATTATGGGCTTTTCCGACCATGCGCCGTTCCTTTTTCCTGACGGGTATGAATCGGGCTACCGAGTGCCTACCGCATTGGCAGAGGATTATATCAACACCTTGAAGGCTTTGCGTGAGGAATATAAAGATAAAATTGAAATACTTATCGGCTTTGAGATGGAGTATTATCCGTTGCATTTTAAGGAAATGCTCAAATATGTAAAAGAGTTGGGTGCGGAGTATCTCATACTCGGTCAGCATTTTGTTGATAACGAGACGCGCACCGAAAAATTCCCCTACGGTAAGCATACAACAGGTAATAAAAACACTGCCGAGGAGCTTTCGGAATTTGCCGATTATGTTATTGCCGCCATTAAAAGCGGTGTATTCAGTTATATAGCTCACCCTGATATATTTAATTATGATACCGAAGCACCCGAATACGAAAGGGAAATGCGCAGAATATGCAAAACCGCCGCCGAATACGGTATGCCGTTAGAAATCAATTTTTTGGGGTTGAGGACAAACAGACACTATCCTGCTATGAAATTTTGGGAAATTGCAGGCGAAGAGGGCTGCACCGCCGTTTTCGGTTTTGATGCCCACGATACAATGGCGGCTTATGATGGCGACTCCTTGATAACAGCAAATAGAATGATAGAAAAATACGGTTTAAAGCTTATAGAAACTGTTAATATTAAAAGAATATAAAACAATATACCGCTTCACTTTTTTAGTGAGGCGGTATCTTTATTATGTGCTTTAACATAATTGTCTGCTTAGGGGGAATAATAATGCAAATAAAGTCAATTCAGGCTGTTATAGGCAAAAAAAGAGCGAAAATTATGCATTTTTAACAAATGATGTCAAAAACATTCTATTTTGGTTTCAGATTTTTAACAAAAACTACTTGAAATCTTGCATTTTGGTTGCTATAATAGAAATGGAAATTTATGACTATGTTCCTCTCGCCGGTCTAAAATCAGACAGCCGAAATAAAGGAGTTATATGATGAGGGAACTGTTGGAAAAATATAATTCTCAGGTAATAACAAACGCTTATGAGCTTTTTGGGGCATTTGTTTTAAAGGATAAGGTGGTTTTCCGCCTTTGGGCGCCAAATGCGCAGTCAGTTTCGGTTGTGGGCGATTTTAACGGCTGGGATAATGACGCAAATCCTATGTGTTCAGCAGAAAAGGGTATATGGGAAACGGAAATCAGCGGACTTTCAAATTATGATAATTATAAATATGCAATAATCCGCTGTGACGGTAGTCGGGTTCTTAAGTCTGACCCTTATGCCAGACATTTTGAAACTGCACCGGCAAACGCCTCTAAAATTTATGCTGAGGATAATTACAAATGGAATGACGGTAAGTGGTTAAAAGCGCAGAAAAATAAGAATATATATGAAGCTCCCGTGAATATTTATGAAGTGCATGCCGGCTCATGGAAAAGATATGAGGACGGAAACACCTTTGATTATGTAAAGCTTGCAGAGGAGCTGTCGGAATATTTAAAGGAAATGCATTATACCCATGTGGAGCTGATGCCTTTGACCGAATACCCCTATGACGGGTCGTGGGGCTATCAGGTGACAGGTTATTTTGCACCTACATCACGCTATGGTACTCCGGCAGATTTTAAAAAATTCATTGATATAATGCATCAGAACGATATTGGTGTTATACTCGATTGGGTGCCTGCGCATTTTACGAAGGACGAATTCGGGCTTTACCGTTTTGACGGCACACCCTGCTATGAATACGCTGATTACAGAAAGGGAGAGCACAAGGGCTGGGGGACTGCGGTTTTTGATTACGGCAAGCCGCAGGTTAAGAGCTTTTTAATTTCAAGTGCGGTTTTTTGGCTTAAGGAATATCATATAGACGGACTGCGTGTTGATGCGGTTGCTTCAATGCTTTATCTTGATTACGACCGACCTGACGGTGAGTGGATTCCAAATTCCTACGGCGGAAAAGAAAATCTTGAGGTGGTGGAGTTTTTAAAGGAAATAAACGCAGCTGTGTTTGAAGCAAACCCCTGCGCATTAATGATTGCCGAGGAATCAACCGCGTGGCCCTTGGTAACGAGACCTGCCTTTGACGGCGGACTTGGCTTTAATTTCAAGTGGAATATGGGTTGGATGAACGATATGCTGAGATATATGTCGCTTGACCCTCTTTTCCGCAAGGGCAGTCACGATTGTCTTACCTTTTCCTTCTTTTATGCTTTTTCGGAAAATTTTGTACTTCCTATATCCCACGATGAGGTTGTTCACGGCAAGTGCTCCATGATAAACAAAATGCCGGGGGATTACGATTTAAAATTCGCTTCGCTTCGTGCCTTTTATGCTTATATGATGGCGCACCCCGGTAAAAAGCTTTTGTTTATGGGGCAGGAGTTCGGTCAGTTTGCAGAATGGAATTATGCCAAGGAGCTTGATTGGATGCTTATGGATTACGAGCAACACCGCAACACCCTTGAGTTTACAAAGCAGCTTAATAAATTCTATCTTGAAAATTCACCGCTTTGGCAGGAGGACTATTCATGGGAGGGCTTTAAGTGGATTTCTAACGATGATTACACCCAAAGTATAATTGCTTTCAGACGAATAGATAAAGAGGGAAAAGAGCTTATTGCTGTTTGTAATTTTGTGCCGGTTGAAAGACGGGATTACCGCATAGGTGTGCCGCGAAGCGGAAGCTATCGCAGAGTTTTTTGCAGTGATGATGTGAAATTCGGAGGAAAAACTGCTCCGAGGCGCACAGGCTACAAGGCGGTTAAAAAGCCGTTCCACGGATACGATTATTCTGTGAGCCTTGATATTCCGGCTCTTTCGGTCAGCTTTTACACGGTGCCTGCACCGACACTTAAATCCAATGGCAAATTATAATATATAAACCAACTTGACAGGAGTGTTAATTTTGAAAAGTAAAAAATGTGTGGCAATGCTTCTTGCCGGCGGTCAGGGTAGCCGTCTCGGTGTTCTTACAAGCAAAATTGCCAAGCCGGCTGTGCCCTATGGCGGAAAATACCGTATAATCGATTTTCCGCTTTCCAACTGTACCAATTCGGGTATTGATACGGTTGGTATACTTACCCAATATAAGCCTCTTGAGCTTAACGATTATGTGGGCTCGGGAAAGCCGTGGGATTTGGACCGTAATGACGGAGGAGTTCACATCCTGCCTCCCTATCAGGGACAGCAGGGCGGAGATTGGTATTCGGGAACGGCTAATGCTATTTATCAGAATATAAGCTTTATAGAGAGATACAATCCCGAGTATGTTTTAATCCTTTCGGGCGACCATATTTATAAAATGGATTATTCCGAAATGATAAACAGCCATGCTCAAAGCGGAGCCGCCTGCACGATTGCCGTTTTGGAGGTTTCTCTTGAGGAGGCAACCCGTTTCGGTATTATGAATGCTCACGAGGACGGCACAATTTACGAATTTGAGGAAAAACCCAAGGTGCCTAAAAGCAATCTTGCCTCTATGGGAATTTATGTGTTTAATTGGGATAAGCTCAGAAAATATCTTGTTGAGGATGAGGCTGACCCCAATTCCTCCAACGATTTCGGAAAAAATATTATTCCGGCAATGCTTAATGCAGGCGAGCTTATGAGGGTTTATCGCTTTAACGATTATTGGAAAGATGTGGGAACGGTGGAATCCCTTTGGGACGCTAATCTTGATTTACTTAATCCCAAGCTTAATCTTGATCTTTCGGATAAAAAATGGCGCATTTATTCAAGAACGGGCGGAATGCCGCCGCAGTATATTTCGGAAAGCGCGGTTGTGGAAAACTCGCTTATTACCGATGGCTGTGAAATTTACGGCAGCCTTGATTATTCGGTTTTGTTTGAGAATGTGACGGTTGAACCGGGGGCCTCTGTGGAATATTCCCTTGTGATGCCGGGCGCAGTAATCCAAAAGGGCGCAAAGGTGAGATATTCCATAATTGCCGAAAATGTTGTTGTCGGTGAGGATGCCGATATCGGCGGAGATCCGGCAGTTGTCGGCACAGAGGATTGGGGTATAACAGTGGTAGGCGCTGACCTTATAATTGGCAGTAAGGCGCAAATCAGTGCAAATAAAATGATAACCGAAAATGTTGAAGAGGGGGCGAAGATATGAGAACATCAGCAGTAGCGGGAATTGTTTTTGCAAATGTAAACGATAATTTGCTTAAAAAACTGACAACCAAGCGTTCTATGGCATCTGTCCCGTTTGGCGGCAGATACCGACTTATAGATTTTGCTCTTTCTAACCTTGTTAATGCCGGTGTCACCAATGTGGGTATAATCACAAAGGAAAATTACCGTTCGCTTATGGATCATGTCGGCAACGGAATTTATTGGGACCTTGACCGTAAAAACGGCGGCTTGTATGTACTCCCGCCTTACAGCACCGGCGGCGCCAAGCGATATAGCGGTACAGTTGATGCTCTTGCAGGAGCAAAGGATTATATTAAGCACTGCAACAGCGATTATATTGTTATTTGTAATGCAGATGTGCTTGCAAATGTAGATGTTTCATCTGCAATAAAAGCACACATCAAGAACGAAGCAGATATTACTGTTGTTTATCATAAGGGCACTGTTTTTGCCAATAGTGGCGAGACCATGCTTTTGGGACTGAAGGGAGACCGTGTCACTTCGGTCGATTTTGACAGCGAGGGCGGTGCAGAGGCGGCCTTCAGTATCGGTATTACAATCGTTGGCAGAGAGCTTTTGCTTCGCTTGGTTGAGGGAGCCTCCGAGGAGGAATACACAAGCTTCAACCGGGAGGTTATCGCTAAGAAAATAAAACAGCTAAAGGTTTGCGGCTTTGAGCATAGCGAATATGTGGCATTTATGAACGGAACTGACAGCTATTTCCGCGCAAGCATGGATTTACTTGATGCCGATGTAAGGCGTCAGCTGTTTAACAGCGAGCGCCCCGTATTCACTAAAACCAGAGACGATATGCCCACGCGCTACGGCACAAAGGCGATAGTAAATAACTGCTTCATTGCAGACGGATGCGTAATCGAAGGTACGGTTAAAAACAGTGTGCTTTTCCGCGGTGTTAAGGTTGAAAAGGGTGCTGTGGTGGAAAACTGTATTTTAATGCAGGAAACCAAGGTTGGAAAGGAAACCCAGCTTAACAATGTAATATCAGATAAGAATGCCGCAATCGGTGACAATATGGTGCTCAAAGGCACTGCGGCAAAAAAATTCTTTATAAAGAAAAATCAGGTGCTTTAAAGGAGTTAAAAATGAAAGTATTATTCGCTTCAAGTGAAGCCTATCCCTTTGCAATGTCGGGCGGTCTTGCCGATGTTGCAGGTGCCTTGCCAAAGGCATTAAGAAAAAGATTAATAGGTTGCAGAATAATTATGCCGCTTTATTCCTGCGTTTCAGAGGAAATGCGCCAAAAAATGACCTTTATTTGTAATATAACCGTTCCTGTTTCGTGGAGACGGCAGTATTGCGGTGTTTTTGAAGCCCATCTTGACGGTGTTATCTATTACCTTATAGATAATCAGTATTATTTTAACCGTGACGGTCTTTACGGTCATTATGACGATGCCGAGCGCTTTGCCTTTTTCTCACGCGCAGTGCTGGAGGTTATTCCGCATATAGGTTTTACACCCGATATTATTCACTGTAATGATTGGCAAACCGCACTTATTCCGGTTTATCTTGATACCATATACAGAAGCTCTGACCCGTATAAAAACATAAAAACCGTATTCACAATTCACAATATTCAGTATCAGGGGAAATACGGTTATGAGCTTACAGGCGATGTTTTGGGCTTGCCTAACGGTACTGAGAGCCTTGTGGAATACGATAACTGTGTCAATCTTATGAAGGGAGCCATTCAGTGCTCGGATAAGATTACCACCGTTTCTCCAACCTATTCAAGGGAAATTCTTGACCCCTATTATTCTCACGGGCTTGACAGCATTTTAAAGGAATTTACCTATAAGCTTACCGGAATTGTAAACGGCATTGATGTTGATGTGTATAATTCTGAAACCGACAGTCTTATTTATAAGAATTTTACTGTCGGTGACACAGAGGGCAAGGCATATAACAAGGCACAGCTTCAAAAGGAAATGGGACTTCCCGAAGCCCCCGATGTTCCTTTGGTTGGAATTGTTACAAGGCTTGTGAAGCACAAGGGTATCGACCTTGTTAAGTGCGTTTTTGAGGATCTTTTAAGGGCAGATATTCAGTTTGCGATTTTGGGCTCAGGTGAGTGGGAATTTGAAACCTTTTTCCATGAAATGGCTCAGAAATATCCTGAAAAGGTTGGACTTAAATTAGGCTTCAAGCCACAGCTTGCCCACAGAATATATGCCGGTGCAGATATTTTCCTTATGCCCAGCCAAAGCGAGCCCTGCGGACTTGCACAGATGGTAGCCTTGCGTTACGGCACAATACCCATTGTGCGTGAGACGGGCGGTCTTAACGATACCATTTCTGACAGCGGAGACGGTCTTGGAAACGGATTTACCTTTAAGTCTTATAATGCGCACGATATGCTTGAGACAATCTGGCGCGCCCTCGCAGGCTACGCCGAAAAGGACGGCTGGAGGCTTTTGCGTGATAGAGCTATGAAGTGCGATAATAGCTGGGGCACCTCGGCAAATGCTTATATAAGACTGTATAAAGAAATTATTTCAAACTAAGGAACAAAAATGTAAAAAGGGGTTGCCAAAAAAGGGCAATCCCTTTATAATATACTATTGGGATTTAGTGTTTACGGAGGTTTTTATGCTTGAAATTTTAAAATCTGTTATACTTGGAATTATTGAGGGTATCACCGAATGGCTGCCTATAAGCAGTACAGGTCATATGATACTTGCCGATGAGCTTATACACCTTAATACTACCAATGCTTTTAAGGATATGTTTTTGGTGGTAATTCAGTTAGGTGCAATTCTTGCGGTTATTATTCTTTTTTGGAATAAGCTGTGGCCCTTTCATCTCAAAAAAACAGAGGTTGTACCTTTTTTTAAACCGCAAAACGGTAAAAAGCTTAACGGGTTTTGCAAATTCTGTAATAATTATATTTATGCTGAACGCTTTATTTTGTGGTTTAAAATACTGCTTGCAAGCGTTCCGGCGGCTGTTTTGGGACTTAAGTTTGACGAAAAAATTGACGCCATGCTCACAGGTGACAGCCGCGCATATATCGTAGCGGCGGCACTTATAGTATACGGTATTCTGTTTATTATTATCGAGAGTATGAAGATAAAGGGCAAATTTGAGGATTTGGGCAGTCTTACATACCGTACTGCTTTCTTTATAGGTGTTATACAATGCCTTGCTTTAGTGCCGGGTACTTCGCGCAGTGGCTCTACCATTTTGGGCGCAATGCTTTTGGGACTTTCCCGTACAGCCGCGGCGGAATTTTCTTTCTTTTTATCCGTTCCGGCAATGGTGGGCGGTAGCGGTATCAAGGTTTTGCAGTATTTTGCAGACGGTAATACCTTCTCCTCACAGGAGCTTATAATTCTGCTTGTGGGAATGGCAACGGCTTTTGCAGTATCGGTTTTGGCAATTAAGTTTTTGCTTTCTTATATTCGAAAGCACGATTTCAAAGCCTTTGGTTATTACAGAATAGCTTTGGGAATAGCGGTGCTTGCCTATTTTGCTATCGCAAAATAAAAATAATAAAAGGGTGAAAAAATGATATTTAAGACAAAGCCCACCTACGATTGGTTGATTGTGGGGCTGGGAAATCCGGGTATTCAGTATGAATTTACCCGTCATAATGCGGGCTTTCTGGCGGTTGACCGTTTGGCGCAGGAAAACAGGTTTGAGTTTAATAAATTAAAGTTTGAAGCGGCGCTTGGGGAATTCAAAATCGGTGATAACCGTATTTTGGTGGCAAAGCCGCAAACCTTTATGAACAATTCGGGAAATGCGGTCAGCAAAATAACAGCCTTTTATAAAATACCTGTTGACCGAATTATTATACTCCACGATGATATTTCTCTCGATATAGGTAAAATCCGTATGCGCCGCAAGGGAAGTGACGGCGGTCAAAAGGGTATGCGGGATATAACCCAGCTTTTGGGCAGTCAGGATATTATGCGTGTAAAAATCGGGGTAGGGCAGAAGCCGCACCCTGATTATGACCTTGCAAGCTGGGTGTTGAGTAAATTCCCCAACGAGCAAAAGGATGAGCTTGAAAAAGCGCTTGAAAACACCTGTAAGGCTGTTAAAGAAATAATACTCAAGGGTATAGATTCTGCAATGAATAAATATAACAGTTGAGGCGGTTATGGAATTTCTAAATCAGATATTTTTAAAGGACCCCGATTTTTCCGCCCTTTTAAACGATATAAAAAAAGAACGGCTCCCACTTGCTTGCACGGGACTTTCCCTTGTTCACAAGGCGGCGGTTTTGGCTTCTCTGTTTAAATTTACAGGAAAGAAAATGACCGTAATCACTCATGACGAGGCTTCCGCAAATGAGTTGATGCAGGATGCCAAGGCTTTGGGGCTCAGGGCGGTTAATTTTCCTGTCAGGGATTACTGCTTAGGTGATTTGAGGGGCTACTCAAAGGAATATGAGCATAAACGGACGGACACCCTGTCAGCCTTGGCTGATGGGGCTTTTGACCTGCTTACTGTATCTGTTGATGCCGCATTGCAGTATACCGTCCCTCCCGAAGTCCTTGCGGCGGCTCGCTTGACCCTGAAGCAGGGTGAGGAAATAGGTATTCCCGAGTTGACAGAGCGCCTTTTGACTGCCGGTTACATCAGAAGTGAGCTTTGTGAGGGAAGGGGACAGTTTTCCTGCCGCGGCGGTATATTTGACATATTTCCCATAACCTCGGCACAGCCCTGCCGTATAGAATTCTGGGGCGATGAAATTGATGTAATTTCTCTTTTTGACACCGAAACACAGCGCCGCACAGAGGATATATCTCAAATAGAGATAACCCCTGCCTGCGAGGTGCTTTATAACCCCGAAAAGCTTTGTAAAGACCTTGAGGAATATCTTGCAGGGAATAAAAAGCTGACAGGAAAGCAACGCCAAAGACTTGAAACAGATATAAATGCTTTGAAAAACGGTATTTCAATACCTCCCGACAGATATATTCCGATTATTTACCCCTGCGGTGAAACGGTTTTTGACTATGCTTCTGAAAGCCTGATTTTTGTTTCTGAAAGCGGAAGTATTACCGAACGGCTAAAAAGCATACTGCTTCAGCAGGCGGCTGATACAGAAAGCTTTTTGGAGGAGGGCTTTTTGTCCTCTGAAACCTCAAAGCTTTGGCTTGATAAGACCGACTTTTTGTGTTGTATTCAGGGCGCGGTTATACTTGAAAATTTTCCGCGCACCTCTTATGAGCTTAAAATAAAGGATATAATTAATTTTAACTATAAGCGAACAACTCCTTGGAGTGGTGATGTTAATGTTCTGCTGGAGGATATTTCTTATGCTCTTGAGCAGGGAGGCAGTGCGGTTGTTTTGGCAGGCGAGGCCCGTGCCGCCAAGGTTCTTTGCGCAGAGCTGGGCGAAAGGAGCGTTTCAGCACTTTTTTCAGAACAGCCAACCCACTGCGGAGGTAGTGTCACAGTCACCACAGGTGGTCTTTCGGGTGGTTTTGAAATCCCCTCTCAAAAATTTTTGCTTATAACCCACAGGCATATTGCAGGTGAAGGTGTAAAAAAGCGCAAGAGACCTAAAAATGCTCAGGAAATCGGCTCTCTTGACGAGCTTCGCCCCGGCGATTATGTTGTTCACGAGTCCCACGGTATAGGTATATTTGACGGTATAAACCGCATCACCAACGGCGGTGTCACCAAGGATTATATAAAGATTAAATATGCCAAAAGCGATGTGCTCTATGTGCCGGTAACACAGCTTGATTTGGTTTCAAGGTATATCGGCGCCGCCACCGAGGAGGGCGGCATAAAGCTCAACCGCTTGGGCGGTACCGAATGGCAGAAAACCAGACGGCGCGTAAAGGCGGCAGTACGGGATATGGCAAAACAGCTTACAGCCCTTTATGCCAAGCGAATGTCGGTCAAGGGCTATGCCTTCAGCCCCGATACCGACCTGCAAAATGACTTTGAACGCCGTTTTGAATACGATGAAACAGAGGACCAGCTTCGCTGTATTGACGAAATTAAGCGTGATATGGAGCGAGAGGTGCCAATGGACCGCTTGCTTTGCGGAGATGTCGGCTTCGGTAAAACCGAGGTGGCGCTGAGAGCCGCATTTAAGTGCATAAGCGAGGGTAAGCAATGCGCTTTGCTTGTGCCCACAACAATACTCGCTATGCAACACTATAATACCATTGTGCGCCGTTTTGGGGATATGCCCATAACAGTAAAGCTGCTTAACCGATTTGTGCCGCCGAAAAGTCAGGAAAAAATCATTTCTGACCTTAAATGCGGCAGACTTGATATGGTTGTCGGTACCCACCGCCTTATCTCAAAGGATGTAAGCTTTAAGGATATAGGTCTTGTGATTATAGACGAGGAGCAACGCTTCGGTGTGGCGCAGAAGGAACGGCTCAAGGAGCTTTATCCCTTTGTGGATATACTCACCCTCAGCGCAACACCGATTCCGAGAACACTTAATATGGCAATGTCGGGACTAAGGGATATGTCCTCGATAGATGAAGCTCCCGGTGACCGCCATCCCGTTCAGACCTATGTGCTTGAATATAATACCGGGTTAATTATTGATGCTATAAACAAGGAAATTCGCCGCGGCGGTCAGGTTTATTACCTGCATAACAGGGTTGAGAGCATTGAACGCTGTGCCGCAAGACTTAAACAGCGTCTGCCCGATATTAATATCGGCATTGCTCACGGAAAAATGGGCGAGGATGAGCTTACCGAGGTTTGGCGAAAGCTCTTGGAGCATGAGATTGACCTGCTTGTTTGTACCACCATAATAGAAACAGGTGTGGATGTGCCTAATGCCAATACCCTTATAGTTGAGGATGCCGACCGTATGGGTTTGGCTCAGCTTCATCAGTTAAGAGGCAGGGTAGGAAGATCGCCGCGTAGGGCTTATGCCTATTTCTGCTTTGCACAGAACAAACAGCTTTCTGATGTTGCCGCAAAAAGACTTGAGGCTATAAGGGAGTATACAGAATTTGGCTCCGGCTTTAAAATCGCAATGCGTGACCTTGAAATCAGGGGAGCAGGCAGTATTCTTGGCGGAGACCAGCACGGCAATATGGAATCTGTTGGATACGATATGTATCTCAAACTGCTTTCGGAAGCCGTAAATGAGGAAAACGGTGAGCAACCGCGCGATGATATACCCTGTACGGTAGACCTTAATGTTTCGGCACATATTCCCGAAAGCTATATCGAATCCCTGTCTGCCAGACTCGGTATATATAAGCGGATTGCGGCGATAAGAAATGATGACGATGCCTCAGATGTTATAGATGAGCTTTGCGACCGCTTCGGTGAGCCGCCCATTTCGGTTATGGGACTGATTGATATTGCAATATTGCGCAATAAGGCCGCCGCCGCTGACATTGCCGAAATAACCGGTACAGCTAACACTGCAATATTGAATATAAACTCTATCCGCCCCGATGTGATGGCAAAATTAAGTGCTCATTTCGGCAGTCGGTTTATGCTTAATGCCACGGGTAAGCCCGTTTATACAATAAGGCTTAACAAGGGGCAAAAAATGTCCGAGCTGGTTGCAGAGCTTGGGAAGGCATTGTAAATAATACCTTGAAGGTGATTTTTTGAAAAATAATTTAAGATGGTATAAAAACGGTATGCGTGACGGTATCCCCATAGCCTTAGGGTATTTTGCGGTTGCCTTCACCTTGGGAATAGTTGCGAAAAATGCAGGACTGACAGCCTTTCAGGCATTGCTTGCGGCAGGTCTTACAAATGCCTCCGCAGGCGGCTATGCCGGATTTACACTTATTGCAGAGTCTGCTCCGTATATTGAGGTTGCAGTTACTGAATTTATAGTAAATGTGCGTTATCTGCTGATGTCCTGCGCACTAAGCCAAAAGCTTCACCCCAAAACCTCAACCCTGCACCGCGCAATAGTGGCATTTGATGTTACAGACGAGGTGTTCGGTATTTCAATGGCTGTAAAGGGTGACCTTAATCCTTTTTATAATTACGGCGCTATGACGGTATCAATTCCCGGTTGGGCTTTGGGTGCGTTTTTCGGTGTGATTATGGGCAATGTCCTGCCGGCAAGCCTTGTAAGCGCGCTGAGTGTCGGGCTTTACGGTATGTTTTTGGCTATAATCATACCGCCCGCAAGAAAAAATAAAGTGATTGCAGGTCTTGTAATTCTTTCAATGGCTTTAAGCTTTGCCTTTTCAAGACTTCCTGTTTTATCGGGTATATCCTCGGGAATGAGGGTTATCATTCTGACGGTTGCAATCTCACTTGCGGCGGCAATTCTTTTCCCTGTGAAGGAAACGGAGGAAGCGGAAAATGCAGTATAAAGTTTATATTTACATAATTATAATGGCGGCTGTAACATACGCCATCAGAATTTTACCCTTGGCATTAATACGCAAAAAAATCACCAATGTAACGCTCCGTTCTTTTTTGTTCTATGTGCCTTATGTGACACTTGCCGTTATGACCTTTCCTGCAATACTTGAAGCTACAAACAGTATTTGGTCGGGACTTGCCGCATTAATAGCGGGAGTGGCGCTTGCGTATTTCGGTGTAAGCCTTTTCGGGGTTGCTGTGTGCTCCTGTGCTGTTGTTTTTGTGACAGAGCTTATAATTAAGCTTTTTTAAAATTTTTGTTGCAAAAAGGCAATAAGTGTGTTAATATATCATATATCGTTAATATTTCTGTGTGATGCTGGCTGAAGCCTTGGGTGACAGTTGGCTGACAGAGCTTTGGAGAAATCCGTTTAAACGGGTGCCGAAGGGGCAAGGCTTTTATGAGCTAATCTCTCAGGCAAAAGGACAAAGTGCATTTTTTATAACAGCAGTAAAGGGCTGTTGTATTTGAAATTTGTCCGAACCGAATGGTTCGGATTTTTTTATTTTAAAAAGGAGAGAGAAAAATGGAAGCATTACTTAAAATTGTCCAGACAATCAATGCCTATCTTTCGGACTATATATTGATAGTCCTTTTGATTGGTTGCGGTGTTTTTTATACCGTAAAAACCCGCTTTGTTCAGGTGCGCTGCTTTGGCGAGGGTATGAAAAAGGTGTTTGGAAATTTCTCTATGAAGGGCGAAAAGAACAAAAGCGGACTTTCATCCTTTCAGGCACTTGCCACTGCTGTTGCGGCTCAGGTAGGAACAGGTAATATAGTGGGTGCCTGCGGCGCAATTCTTATCGGCGGTCCGGGAGCTATTTTCTGGATGTGGTTAATCGCCTTTTTCGGTATGGCAACAATTTATGCCGAGGCGGTTTTGGCTCAGGAAACCCGCGAGGTTCATGAGGACGGCTCAATTGCCGGCGGCCCTGTTTTTTACATAAAGAAGGCATATAAAGGAAAATTGGGCAAATTCCTGGCAGGCTTCTTTGCGGTTGCAATTACTTTGGCTTTGGGCTTTATGGGCTCTATGGTGCAGTCTAACTCTATTGCTGAAACCTCAAGCACAGCATTTAACATTCCCGGTTGGATAATCGGTATAATTGTAACGGTTGCGGCTGCATTTATTTTCCTTGGCGGTATTCAGCGTATAGCATCGGTTACAGAAAAATTGGTACCTGTTATGGCTATTCTTTATATTGTGTTGGGACTTGTTGTTTTGGTTATGAATATAAAGCATTTGCCTGAGGCTTTTGGTATGATTTTCAAATATGCCTTTGTTCCTAATGCTATAATCGGCGGCTCTATCGGTGCGGCTATTAAGATGGCAATAAGTCAGGGCGCCAAGCGCGGACTTTTCTCAAATGAGGCAGGTATGGGTTCAACACCTCACGCACACGCAATGGCAAATGTTGAAAAGCCTCACGATCAGGGTGTTGTTGCTATGATTGGTGTCTTTATTGATACCTTTGTTGTTCTCACTATGACCGCTTTGGTAGTTATTACAACCCTTTATGTAGGCGGCGGTCCACTTGCTGACGGCGCTGAGGACGGTATAACCAAGGCTAATCTGATGCAGATAGCTATGGGTAAGGCGTTCGGAACGGTAACCGGTAACATTTTGGTAGCTGTTTGTCTGCTGTTCTTTGCTTTCTCAACAATTATAAGCTGGAATTTCTTTGGTAAAATTAATTTTGAGTATCTTTTCGGAAAAAGGTTTACCATTGTCTATTCTGTTTTGGCAATCGCCTTCATTTTCTTGGGCTCACTTTTCCCGAACGACCTTGTATGGGAGCTTGCTGATATGTTTAATAATATAATGGTAATCCCCAATGTGCTGGCTTTGCTTCCGCTTTTTGCTATTGT
This sequence comes from Clostridia bacterium, assembly GCA_017507805.1. Lineage (GTDB taxonomy): Bacteria > Bacillota > Clostridia > Oscillospirales > Acutalibacteraceae > UBA737. Next base: position 7,344 of record JAFWAC010000028.1, on the reverse strand, counting down.
TGTTGCGGCGGCCAAAAGGTCTAAATAAAATTCATATTAAAAAGAGCAGAAGCGCTTCTGCTCTTTTTTATATCCACACTCTGCATTTTTCAAGGTTGAAAAAGTTATACAGATATGATAAAATATCAAAAACTCAAAGGCAGGGTGAAAACAATGTCACAAATAATTACTGTTAAGGATATAAATGCTCCCGAGCTTGCGGTGTATGCCTCTCTGACCGAGGCACAGCTTAAAAGGAATGACGGGATTTTCATTGCCGAAAGTGTCAAGGTTATCGATGTCGCCCTGGATAAAGGAATTAAGCCCCTAAGCTTTTTGATGGAGGAAAGACAGATAGAGGGTGTGGGGAAGAAGCTGATTGAGCGCTGTCCCCAAACTCCTGTTTTCACCGCTTCAAGAGAGGTATTAAGCTCGCTTACAGGCTTTGAATTGACAAGGGGTGTCCTTTGTGCAATGAAGCGGCCTGCAAGCCAAAGCCTTGAAACGGTGCTTGAGGGAGCAAAACGGATTGCTGTTTTGGAAAGACTTAGCGATTCGGTAAATGTCGGTGCGCTTTTTCGCAGTGCGGCGGCATTGGGAATGGATGCAGTTTTGCTTTTTCACAACTGCAGCGAACCGCTTAACCGCCGGACGGTCAGGGTGAGTATGGGAAGCGTGTTTTTGGTGCCGTGGGCTTTTTTTGATAAACAAAGCTTTCCCTTGCCCGAAAACGCGGTGGAGTTTCTTAAATCAAAGGGCTTTACCACCGCCGCTATGGCACTTGAAAATGACAGCGTGGGAATTGACAGTCCGCTTTTAAATGACAACGAAAAGCTTGCTCTGTTTTTAGGCGCAGAGGGAGACGGACTGAGCAAGGGCACAATTAAGACTTGCGATTATACCGTTAAAATACCGATGCATCACGGTGTTGACTCCCTTAATGTTGCCGCCGCGGCGGCGGTCAGCTTCTGGCAATTGGGAAATAAATAAAAGAATATAATAAAAGCATAGTATTCCAAATTAATGTTTTAAATCTTACCTGTAACCCTTTTGCAAAGGCAGTCAGCAGTGTCGTATCTTTTCAATCTAAACTATTAACATACGAAACAAAAGTAATATTTATATAAGGGCTTATGCATTTTGCATTAATATGGTATAATTAAATTACAATATATTTGAGGAGATTGAAAATGCAAAGTATAGGATTAGCTTTAATTTTAGGTTTGGTTTATATATTTAAATCTGTATATGGAAATATAAAGTTCGCTATTATGAAAAAAAGGTTTCAAATAATAACTGGTACAATAGTAGAAAAAATGTCTTTTAATAGCAAACAAAAACAGTTTAAAATAGAATTTCTACATAATGGAATTGTTAAATACATTATGGTTGATAAATTAGATATTTCCATCGGTGATGAATTTAAGTTTTTTTATAATGAGAATACTGGTGAATCATTTCCATATGAGCCTTTGAATTCCTCTCGCAAAAAAGATTTGGTATTTGCGCTAATTTCACTTTCCATCGCTATGTTGCTTGCTCTGCTTTCGGCACTGATAATATCATTAACAAAAAACGAAAATATGATTTTAGAGGTAATAGGTTTTTGCGTAGGTGTGGGTTATATAGTTTTTGGTGTACGGTTTCTTTTTAAAAAGGAAAAAAACAATATTAATAATACCGAAAATGAAAGAATTACAGCTGAGGAGGAAATAAATAATAAAGATTTTGATGAGGCTAATATTCCCGAGGGAGTTTGGCTTTGCATGGGATGTGGAAGATACAATTCGGATGGCACAAAAAGATGTATGTGTGGATATAAAAAAAGGGACTGAGAAGAAAACACAAGGGGACGGAGTTATTGTGTGGATATTCATTTTATATCCGTGCGAAGCATGCCTAACTTCTTACATTTTACCTCTTACCTATTACTTAAAACAACCGATGGCGAATAACCATCGGTTGTTTTGCATTGCGTTTCATCACGATATAAAAAGAGCCTCCCTTGCCCTAAAGGGAGGTGGATTTTGCGAAGCAAAAGACGGAGGGATACAAAACCGTTAATAACTCAGCATTATAGTTAAATATCCTCCCACCGCAAGCGGTCCCCCCTCCTTTAGGCAAGAAGGGCTTTTAATTTCCGATTTTACACTGAGTTCCATCGTGCTTAATCTCGTAGTTATCCTTATAGATTAAATCACTTATAAACACAAACTCGTAGCCGTCATCTTTTAGGCATTTTAGGATTGTGGGTAGGGCTTCGGGTGTATGGTCGGCGTCATTGTGGAAAAGAACAATACTGCCGTTTTTAACCTTGCTCGTCACTCGCTTGCAAATACTGTCGGGTGTAGCACTGTCCTTCCAATCAAGTGAGTCAACATCCCATTGTATAGTATACATATTTATTTCCTGCATTACCTGTATTAGTGCGTTGTCGTAATCGCCGTAGGGTGGGCGAAGCAGGGTGGGGCAGGTGCCGGTTATAGCCTCGATTTTTTTGTTACAGCTTTCAATCTCGTTTTTCATTTGTTCCTTTGAAAGCTGTGTCATATAAGGGTGGGTGTTTGAGTGATTTTGTATCTGATGTCCTGCGTCAGAGAGCGCCTTTACAGATTCGGGATATTTATCCACCCAAGCGCCTACCACAAAGAAGGTTGCCGGTACATCGTATTCCTTAAGAATATCAATAAGCTGTTGGGTGTCATCGTTGCCCCAAGCTGCATCAAATGAAATGGCTACCTGCTTCTTTTCGGTTTCAACGCAGTAAATCGGTAAAAGTCGCTCGGTGCCGGCGAAGGCGCCTAAGCTGCCTACTAAAACCGCCGTTAATGCTAAAACAAAACAAATGCACAGCATTAGCTGTTTTCTTGTCACAATTAAGAATTTCATAATTCTTACCTCCGCTTCTGTTTTAGCTTATGAATAGCGGCTTGTATAATATTCGTTAATTGCTGTATTGTGCAAAAAAAATCTCCCTTTTATTGATGTATTAATTCTACACCGATAAAAGAGAGGTTGGACTGTGTGCCAAGTGATAAATCATTTTACGGTAGATATAAAAATATCATCCGACTGCAACAGATTATCTGTTTAAGGTGAATCTGTATTTTTAACTTACGATGTATATAGTTGCCTAAAATTTTTGTTCCATCAACCAACTTCTATATTGCCTCATATTCGAATTATTGGGTTCAACAGAAAGAACATAATTTATTTTTCCAAGCAATTTCAGGGTGTATGTTTTTGGAGCTTCATCAATTCCTATTCTTTCTAAATGGGAGGCTACACCATACTTCATACAGTAATGCATTTCTTGTCTGATGCGTTTTTTATACTCAATCGGAATGCTTCGTTTTTCATTAACTACAATTCCTGTTACCGATTGTCTTTGCCCTTTGCGAACTACAACAGTTTTCTTATCATTTAGATATAGTCCCAGCTTTTTGAGCTCCTTTTTAACCAATATAATAACGGCTTTTGGATCAAAATCACCCGAAAAAGTCATATCGTCACAATATCGTGTATAAGCAATGCCTCTTTCATTACACCAGCCGCCAACAAAGTTATCAAAATCCTTCATAATAATATTCGAGATGGTTGGTGATGTGGGAGCGCCTTGTGGTAAAGCATCTTTATATGTACAAAGAAATGTAAGTAAAATGCTGTTTTGTTCAGAATATCTTGCGGCAGGGAATGCCTTTTCTTTTATAAGCGGAAAGATCAGATGATCGAAAAAATGCCGAATATCAAGTTTCAGAACTACCGGTTGAGCAACATGAGCTACGGCATTCATTTTTGTACTGCTTCCCGGTTTATACGCCATAGCAAAGCGGGATACATTTTCCAAACAAAGCAGTTTATTATTAATTGCCCGTTGAATAGTCATAAGTAATTTATCCGGGACATTTAATTCCCTAAACTCACCGTTTGCTTTTGGTATTTTAACGGGGTGATAATGCCTGTTTATATGGTTGCTTACGCTATATAATGTTTTACCGGAAAAACCAAGATCACTTAGAAGGGAGGAAAATTCCTTATAAATAATCATTATGAAATTTTCCTCCTCTCTTGTATGCGGAACAAAACAATGAGAATATCGAAGTTGCGAAGCTGTATCCTTAGCCCATAAAGTGGGCTTAAATACAGTGTAGTCAACTTCGAATGAACGAAGTGAATGCTTTTGAAGCATGCATCCCAACAACGACTCGCTGTCGGTGCCAATGTAGATATTGACTTGCGCTAATGTTCCGCTTATTATCCTGCCGAAGCAGGTATAATATGTGTTATTTTATCCTTATGGTTAGTGTACCATAAAACAAACTTTAGTACAATAGGTTTAAGGGGAAAATATGAAAATAATACTATTAAACATCAAATTTGTTACATATCGATATTAAATTTTATCAATTCCTGCATATTCTTTCATCCTCTTTGAGAAAAGGCGGCAAGTCACTCTGCCGCCTTAAAATTATAAATAGGCTTAATGTGATCGAGGATTTCTGCGGTAGGCTCAATGTTAGCAACAATTTCGTCCATATTCTTATATGCCATAGGTGATTCATCAAGTGTAGCAGGATTTACGCAGGTGGTGTATATACCCGACATCTGTTTTTCGTACTCCTCCATTGTGAGTTTCTCGAAAGCAGCAGAACGGGACATTAAACGACCTGCACCGTGAGGCGCAGAATAATTCCAATCGGCATTGCCCTTGCCGATACAGATAAGACTTCCGTCACGCATGTTAATCGGTATCAAAAGCTTTTCACCCGCCTTTGCAGAAACCGATCCCTTACGCAAAATCATATCATTTACATCAATATAGTTGTGAATAGTATGGAAGGCTTCATAAGCTAAAAGACCTGTTTTTTGAAGTAATATTTCTGCCATCTTTTCGCGGTTGCGCTTTGCAAATTGCTGGCATGTATCTATGTCGTGTAAGTAATCCTGCATAAATTCACCATAGAGATAGCAAAGCTCGCGGGGCATAGTAGGTTCTTTTTTTGCCCATTCCTTTGCCATCTGCTTTAAGGTGGATTGGATTTCACCTTTGCGGCCCAGCTCCTTATATATACGGATTATTTCATCGCGCTTTTTAAAATATTCCTCTTTGCCGAGGTTTAAATCAATAGCAATACCTTGATAAAATTCAGCCACCTGTGTACCAAGATTGCGGCTGCCGGAGTGGATAATCAAATATTTATTTCCGTTTTCGTCTGCGTCAATCTCAATAAAGTGATTTCCGCCGCCCAAAGTACCAAGACTTTTCTCAAGTCGCCTTGTATCCTTAAGGTTGCGGTAGCAACGAAAGACACTCAAATCAAATCTTTCCTGTCTGCTTTCCCAAACATTTCTTCCGCAGGGAATAGAATGTGCAGCTTCATCAAACCTTTCAAAATCAATATCCACTCTTCCTAAATTTACTGTGTACATACCGCAGCCGATGTCTACACCAACCATATTGGGAACAACTTTATCTATAATAGTCATTGTAGTACCAATAGTACAGCCCTTGCCGGCGTGAACGTCAGGCATAATACGTATTTTTGAATTTGCAAAAGCCTCCTCGTTGCACACGGTTTCAATTTGAGAGTATGCGGTAGGCTCCAATGTATCTGTATAACATATGGCAGTATTAAACTTGCCAACTATCTCAATCATAATAATTTCCTTTCTAAATTAAGTATTCCCCCTTAAAATCCCAGTGAGTTGTGAGAGAACATCGGTATTTCCGTTTAAATTGATATTACCAACATTCTCACAAATGCGCTCAACATATTCTAATTCTTTGAGTTTATAAAGGGTTTGGTTTTCATCCATCAGTTTTGCGGTATTCAGCAAGGATCTGGTAGATGCAACCTCCTCGCGGCGTGTAATCACGTTTGCTTGCGCACGCTTTTCTGCCACAAGAACAGTATTCATGATTTCACGGATCTCACCGGGAAGAATGATATCTTTTATGCCGGCATCCGTAATCTCAACAAAAAGTTCCTTTTCCTTCTCTTTCAGCTTCGCAAACACAAACTCGGACATTTGAGTTTTGTTCTCAAGTATCTCATCAAGCTTATACTTACCGACATACTCACGAAGTGCAAGCTGTGCAGCCACATGCATTTGCTCCGCAAAATCATCAATCTCAGTCAGAATCTTCACATAATCTGTTACACGATAATTACAAACAAAATTAATGCGAAGAGAAACTTTGTCCTGAGTCAAGATTTCCTGACCGGTAATATCCATTTGAGTAAGCCTGGTGTCAACAAATCCAACATCGATTTTTACACCGTTTTTCCAGAAATAATATGTACCTGCATCTAAAATCTTGATGAATTTTTGATTGAAGTAAAGACGAGCTTTCTGATATTCCAAAACTTCAACCTTCGTATAATAGATGGAAGGAATCTTAGTAAAGATATATTCCGGAACATCCGCCGACACTTCAGGTGTAGAAATATCAACGATCTTATACTCGTGTTTATCAATTAGCGACCAAAATGCGTATTTGCCATGACGCAAAACCGAAGCAAACTTGCCGTTCACAAAGTGAAGAGCCAGCTCTTCATCAGCAACTTCAATTACAGATACGTTATTTGCAACCATTTTATCACTCAGGATAATATCCAATGCACATTTATCAGAAATGATAGGCTGATCTAAGTTTAGAACTTCGATTTCTTTTCCGCCATAAGAAAAGTATTTGCCTGCCGGGAGCATTTTCACATACTTTCCGTTTTTGAACAGCAATCCTCTTTGATTTTCATTAATAATAACTTTTTTCATAATATGTATACCCTCCTAAAGGTTTAATTGCGTTTGCAATCACTCATGTGCATCTTGCGGTCAGAGTTTTAAGTGGTCGCACATATAAGCGGAAAGAAATCTTTTGGCTCATATGTTTGATACACGGTATCCATTTCCGAACAAGGCAAGAAGCGCATTGCTGATAAAAAGGAAAGTTCCATTTCTCGGCCGAGCGATTGCGGTTGTTGAATAACGTTCTCGCGTGCTTTCGCACACCGTCATCTGTGCCGTTTCCGGCAGTCACCATACCACTGGCGATATGCTATAATTGCATACGGCGGGATTCGAACCCGCGATAAATGGACCCCACGGTCCTATGGGGAGTTGAACCCCATCTGTTTTGAGTTTTGGGGACTCATCAGATTGCCAAGGAGCAAGAGATTCTTCTGGCATACACTTTGGCATTGCCTTGTGCACCGCAGTGAAAGATATTTCAAACACACGCTTGAAGTAACCTTGCAAGCATATTTTACCAATTCATTTTGTTTATAACACGGAAAAAAAGCTGCGAACTCATTTAAGTTCACAGCTTTTTTGACTTTTTAGACGAGCAATTATTAAATTTTT
>JAFWAC010000027.1 GCA_017507805.1 Clostridia bacterium | reverse complement strand
TAAGATTTCTCTTAAGAATCGTCGGGTCCTTATTTCTTCGTTGTTTAATTTTCAAGGTCCGTTTCAGCACCCCTCGTTTGGAGCGCCTGATTATATTACCACAACCATTTCGGTTTGTCAACACTTTTTTTTGTTTTTTTTTACATTTTTTTCGATTTGGCTTTTTTGAACAAAAAATATCAAATTATTGGATAGGCACTGACCGAAATTGATATCTAACTTAGTATTCCCCTGAGTTTTTGCAGGATTTTTTTCTCTGTGCGCGAAATCTGTACCTGTGTCATTCCCAAAGTATTTGCAGTTTTGCTTTGTGTCATTCCCTTATAATATCTTAATTCCATTATTTTCTTTTCGGTGTCATTCAGTTTTGAAAATGCCTCATCAAGGCAAAGTCGGTCGGATATTTCCTCCTCGGTGCTGATTGTGGGAAGGTCTGTTTCGCAAACGCCGCCCTCCCCCTCATAGGTCAGAGATACCGTAGGCTGTGATGCACAAAGAGCCTCTGTTATCTCCTCGCTTGTCACACCTAATTTCTCTGCTATTTCCGAAACGGTGGGCTCACGGTTCAGCTTTTGCTCAAGCCGAGGGATTTCACGGCTTATATGAAGCGCCAGCTCCTTTACAGAACGCGAAACCTTTACCGCACCGCCGTCACGGAAAAGTCTGCGCACCTCACCCATTATTACAGGGACAGCATAGGTAGAAAAGCACAGTCCTCTGCTTCGGTCAAAGGCATCAGTTGCTTTTATGAGACCAATACAGCCCGCCTGATAAAGGTCATCGTATTCTATACCTCTGCCGCTGAAGCGCTTACATATTGAATGAACTAATCCTAAATTTTTTTCAATAAACCTATCGCGTTCGAGTTTTTCTTTAAGCATTAAGATTAAAGCGGCGGCTTATTTTTTTAATCATAGTAACAGTGGTGCCTTTACCGGGTACGGATATAACCTTTACCTTATCCATAAAGCTTGTCATGACAGCGAAGCCCAAGCCTGCCCTTTCACCACCGACAGTAGTGTAAAGCGGCTCCATTGCCCGGGAAACATTTTCTATTCCGCAACCGCGGTCTCTTATTTTTATTCTTATGGAATTATCCTCAAGAAGCTCTGCGGTTATGTAAATGTTCCCCGGTTTATTATCATAGGCATGAACGATACAGTTTGTAACTGCCTCGGATACAGCAGTTTTTATATCGCTGATTTCCTCTAAGGTCGGGTCAAGCTGTGTAGCAAATGCCGATACACACGCTCTGGCAAAGCTTTCGTTTGCAGAACGGGACATAAGTGTCATTGAAAATTTATTGTTGACTTGCATATATTTTACCTCCCTTCAAGCTTGGCTAATTTTTCAATTCCTGCCAAGCGCAGCATTTTATAAATCTGAGGCGGAGCACCGGTTATATGAAGCTCTGCGCCCGATTTTGTGAGATTTTTATATCTGCCCATAACAAGACCTATACCCGAGCTGTCCATAAAGGTGACATCCTTAAAATCGAGGATAAGCAATGTGGGCATATTAAGCTCTACCGCGTTATCTATGGTTTCACGCATTTCCCTTGCGGTATGGTGGTCAAGCTCGCCGCCCAAAAATGCGGTAACCACCTCTCCGGTCACATTTATTTCGACTGACATTAAGGTAAACCTCCAATGTAATTAAATCTGCAACTACATTATAAAGGCTTGTCCGCGAAAAAAATGTCACAAAAAGGTGGTTACATTAATTTTTTTACTATTTAAGCATTTTTCGTATATCTGCCGCGAGGTACAAAGAGCCGAAAATGAATATCGGAGCATTGCCGCAAATATTCTTTGCGGTTTCCAAAGCGGCGAAATAGCTTTCGGCAGAAACACATTTACAGTATTTTTCTGTAGTAGCTTTAAGCTCCTCAGCCGAAAGAGAACGGGGATTTCCTGTTACGGTGACGGCAATCGCCGTCTTGCAGTGAATGAGTGCGGTTTTTAAAAAATCCTCAAAAGCCTTATCCCTCATCATACCGATTATTGCGACCGCTTCACCGTTAAACCTCTTAAGCTCCTCTGCTAATTTTACTGCGCCGTCCGGATTGTGGGCGCCGTCCAATATAATAAGTGGATTATCGGACACCGTTTCCATACGGGCAGGGATAAAGGTGCTTGCCAAGGCTTCATATATAACATTATATGAAATATCATAACCGCTTCGCTCTACCGTCTCTAAAACCGCAAGAGAATTTTCAATTTGAAACTCCCCTTTAAGAGAAAGTGCGTATTCTTTTCCTTTATATATATATATGTTGTTTTTTCGGTCGGTGATTTTGAGCTCTTTTAAATTCGGAATAAAGGCATTCTTATCTCTTTGGGCTATTATATTTAAGGCTTTTCTTTCCTGACCGGGGGCTACCACCGTTGGGCAATCCCTCAAGATACCGCACTTTTCCTCTGTTATCTGCTCGATTGTATCACCCAGAATTGCAGTATGGTCAAGACCGATTTTAGTTAAAACACAGGCTATTTTATTTTCGAGTGAATTTGTGGCATCCAATCTGCCGCCCAAGCCTGTCTCGCATATAAGAATATCAATATTTTGCTCCTTAAAGTAAAGAAATGCGATGGCGGTTATAAACTCAAACTCGGTAAGGGTAATTTCTGTTTTTCTTACCCTTTCGGCATACTCTATCAAATCGCTTTCGGAAATATATTCACCGTTTATCTGGATACGCTCCCTGAAATCTATTATATAGGGAGAAATAAAAAGTCCCGTTTTATAGCCTGCGGTTTTAAAGATATTTGCAAGCATAGCCGAAACCGAGCCTTTTCCGTTTGTGCCTGCAATATGTATTGCCTTTAACTGTTTCTGCGGATTTCCCAATAAATCAAGCACAGTTTTTATACGGTCAAGACCTGCTGGCAATGAAAAATTGCCCAGAGAATGAATAAAATTCAAAGTATCATTATAATTCATTTTATCACCAAATCGTTTTTAGTTTGATTGTTTAAAAAACGACTGTCTCTACCATAAAGCAAAGACAGTCAGTTCCGGAATTAAATATAGGCTTCGTATAAAAACCAATTTGCCGCATCAAAAAACAAAGGTGTTAAAAAAACAAGCACAATAGTAAGTACAAATGAGAGCACCCAGGATATAATTGCCGCTATTCCGCAGGCTTTTGCCCTTTTAGGTGTTTCTTTATATCTAAGCGCCCAATAAATAAAACCAAACAGTGGAATTAGTACCGCCAAAATAACAAGACCTACACTTACCTTGTCCGCCTCGTTCTGAACATTTGCCGCGTTATTCAGTGCATAACCGCAATTTACGCAAACTGCCGCATTTTCGTTTACTTCTTTTCCGCAATTTGAGCAATACATATTTTTTCCTCCTCATTAATTTAAAAACATAAATATTTATGAATTTTCTATTTCAGATATGCTACCCTCAAGCATTTGTATTTTATCAAGCACCTTAGCAAGACCTGCCTTTTGCTGTTCGATAACTGCGGCAGGTGCCTTTGCAACAAATCCGGGGTTATTAAGCTTTTTCTCAAAAAATTCCTTATCATCCAAAGCTTTTTTGAGCTCTTTTTTAAGCCTTGCAAGCTCGGCTGTGAAATCCACAAGCTCACGCATTGGCATATAAACGGTTGCCGCATCGGTAACAATTCTCACTGCGCCCTCGCTTTCAAAGCTGTCACCAACCTCAACCTCCGAAGCATAAGCCAAACGGCAGATATAAGCATTACCCTTTTCGAAGGTTTCCTTATCAGCAGAAGCAATGCAAACCTTTGCTTTTCTTGAGGGGGGTACATTCATCTCTGCGCGGCGGTTACGGATAGCGCGGATAACTGCCATAATCTTTTCAAAATCTGCTTCCTCGTTCGCAAATTCAAGCTCGGGCTTAAACTTAGGCCATTCGGTAATCATAAGTGCTTCACCCTTGTGAGGCAATGACTGCCAGATTTCCTCTGTTATAAAAGGCATAAACGGATGGAGTAACGCCAAGGTGTTGGTAAAGACATATACCAATACACTGCGCGCAGTATCCTTTGCATTCTTATCGTCACCGTTCAAGCGAGATTTGCAAATTTCGATATACCAATCACAGAAAACATCCCAGATAAAGTCATAAAGCTTTTGAACGGCAAGACCAAGCTCATATTTTTCGAGATTTTCTGTAACCTCTGCTACCAAGGTATTGTATTTCGAGAGTATCCACTTATCCTCTAATGCCAAAGCCATAGGATAAATAAAAGGTACATCCTCGCTTTCAAGATTCATAAGAATAAATCTTGCGGCATTCCAAATCTTGTTTGCAAAATTACGGCTTGCCTCAACACGCTCGGGTATATAGCGCATATCGTTACCCGGGCTGTTACCTGTAGCCAATGAAAATCTCAACGCATCGGCACCGTATTCAGAAATGATTTCCAACGGGTCAACACCGTTACCAAGCGACTTGGACATCTTTCTGCCCTGCGAATCTCTCACAAGACCGTGGATAAGAACCGTATCAAAGGGAACCTGACCTGTCTGCTCGATGCCTGAGAACATCATCCTCATTACCCAGAACGGAATTATATCATAGCCGGTAACAAGAGTGTTTGTGGGATAATAGTGCTTGAAATCCTCGGTTTCCTCGGGCCAGCCAAGGGTTGAAAAGGGCCAAAGGGCTGAGGAGAACCATGTATCAAGGGTGTCGGGGTCCTGTTCGATATTCTTACTGCCGCAGTGGGCGCAAGTATTAGCCTCTGTTTTTGAAACGGTTATTTCGCCGCAATCTGCGCAATACCAAGCAGGAATTCTGTGTCCCCACCAAAGCTGACGGGAAATACACCAATCCTTAATGTTTTCGAGCCAATGGAAATAAACCTTTTCAAATCTTTGAGGAACAAATTTGGTTTCACCGTTTTTAACAGCATCTATTGCAGGGCCTGCCAATGGCTTCATTTTCACAAACCACTGCTTTGAAACGCGGGGCTCAACGGTGGATGAACAACGATAGCAGGTGCCGACATTATGGGTATAGTCCTCTACCCTTACAAGGGCGCCCTCTGCCTCTAAGTCTGCAACGATTGCCTTTCTTGCCTCGTAGCGGTCCATACCTGCATACTTAGGATAATCCTCAACGATTTTAGCATCGTCTGTCATTACATTGATAACGGGGAGATTGTGGCGAAGTCCTACCTCAAAGTCATTGGGATCGTGAGCAGGGGTGATTTTTACAACGCCCGTACCGAAATCAATTTCAACATAATCGTCTGCAACAACGGGAATTTCGCGATGAACCAATGGCAAAATAAGGGTTTTACCAATGAGGTGCTTATATCTTTCGTCCTCAGGGTTTACAGCAACGGCAGTATCACCCAAAAGGGTTTCGGGACGGGTTGTTGCAAGCTCCAAGTAACCGCTTCCGTCCGAGAAGGGATAGCGCAGATGCCAGAAATGACCTGCCTGCTCCTCATACTCAACCTCAGCATCGGAAATGGAGGTCTTACAGTGGGGGCACCAATTTATAATGCGCTCGCCGCGATAAATAAGTCCCTTTTCGTAAAGTCTGACAAAAACCTCTTTTACTGCCTCATTACAGCCCTCGTCAAGAGTAAAGCGCTCTCTGTCCCAATCGCATGAGGAGCCTAATTTTTTGAGCTGTTCGATTATTCTGCCGCCATACTGCTTTTTCCAATCCCAAGCGCGCTCTAAAAATCCATCTCTGCCGATATCGGCTTTTGTGACACCCTCAGATTTCATTTTTTCAACAATTTTTGCCTCTGTTGCAATAGAAGCATGGTCGGTGCCGGGCAACCAAAGGGTATCAAAGCCTTGCATTCTCTTAAATCGGATAAGTATATCCTGCAGGGTATTATCAAGCGCGTGCCCCATGTGAAGCTGACCTGTAATATTCGGAGGAGGAATAACTATTGTAAAGGTATCCTTATCCTTTTCGCATTTTGCGTGAAAATATTTGTGTTCAAGCCATCCGGCATAAATACGGTCCTCAACCTCTTTTGGGTCGTACTGCTTGGCTAATTCTTTTGCCATTTTTTTCACTCCATTTGGAAATTAATTCTTTAAATATTTTTTGTTTTTCTGTTTAAAATAGAATTGTCGGTCAGAAAAGCGTTTGCATAAAGATACCGACTAAAGGGCTGTCTCGCAGAAGAAACTGAAAACGGCGTATGAAGTATTCTGAAACAGATTTACTTAATAATGCTGTTCCCGTATTTTCCGTGGGACAGCTTTTAAAATAACCGTACATACAATTATACAGCATAAACCCTTTAAGTCAAGCTATATTTCAAGTCTCGCCTGCTCTGCTGTGCCGACAGGCGGCTTACTGCCCGCCGCAGGCAGGTTTCGTGTGCGGTAACGGTGGTCACCCTCAAGGTCACCCTTTGTATAAAGAACAGCCTCCGAAATGCGCTGACCCTTCTTTTGAGTCATAACCGAGATACCGCCGTTATCCTTGGTTGACTTTGATGGAATTTGAGCAGTATTGACTATTAACATTCTGCCGTTAGAGGATTTAAGCAACAGCTCGGTATCCTCCTTTATAAACAGGACTGTGTGAAGTGTGAACTTTTCACAGTAAGCCTTTATAAGCTTTTTACGGTTAGTCTTTGTCTGATAAGATGACAGCGGAACCTTGGAAATTCTGCCGTTATCGAAAACAAAAATCATATATCCCGAATAATCGTGGGTTTCGGTCATATAAATTGCATTCTCTGCTTCCTCGAAATCAAGCTTTGAGGGAATGTAATCGCCCAACACGCTTGCCTTGGAGTCGGCAAAATCAGCAGTTCTCACCTTGTAAACCTGCCATTTGCTTGTAAAGAACAGCAGCTCTGCCGCATTGGTGGATTCAACCGTTTGGGTGATTTCGTCACCCTCCTTAAGCTTCTGCTCGCCACTCATTCTGAGGGACAGCGGAGTGATTTTTTTGAAATAACCGTCCTTTGTAAAGAAAAGGGTTACGGGTGAATTGTCAACAGGAAGCTCGTCCTCCCCATCATCCTCAACGGAGGCACCGATAATCTGGGTTTTCCTATCCATACCGTATTTTTCGGAAACGGCTTCCAGCTCTTTAATTATAATTTTAAGAAGCCTGTTTCTGGAGTTTAATATTGCCTCCATATCGGCAATCTCTTTAATGAGATTTTCTATATCGGCGGTGCGCTTTAAAATGTATTCACGGTTTAGGTGGCGAAGCTTAATTTCAGCGACATATTCTGCCTGAATCTGGTCAATTCCAAAGCCAATCATAAGGTTAGGCACAACCTGCGCTTCCTCATCGGTTTCACGCACGATTTTAATTGCCTTGTCGATATCAAGCAGGATTTTTTCAAGGCCCTTTAAACGGTGGAGCTTTTCCTTAGCCTTGGTGAGGCTAAAATAAACGCGGCGGCGAACACATTCCTCACGGAAAGCCACCCACTCGGAAATAATTTCCTTAACACCCATAACTCGGGGCGAGCCTGCAATGAGGATATTGAAATTACAGGAAAAGCTATCCTCAAGCGGTGTCATTTTAATAACCTTTTTCATCAGCTTTTCGGGGTCGGCACCGCGCTTTAAATCAATTGTAATTTTAAGACCGCCCAAATCGGTTTCGTCACGAATGTCATTGATTTCGGTAATCTTTTTAAGACGGACCAGCTCGATAACCTTTTCGATTATAGCTTCGCTTGTGGTTGTGGGGGGGATTTCTGTTATGTCTATGCAGTTTTGAGACTTATCATAGGTATAAACACCCCTTACCTTGAAGCTTCCCCTACCCGTTTCGTAGATTTTCTCCATTTCGTCACGGTTATACAAAAGCTGACCGCCGATTGGGAAATCGGGAGCTAAAAGAGTGTCGGCAACATTTATATCGTTATCCTTAATATAGGCAATTGTAGTCTCGCAAACCTCCCTTAAATTGAAGGGACATATAGAGCTTGCCATACCTACCGCAATACCTGTGTTGGCATTGACCAAGACCGAGGGAAAGGTTACGGGGAAAAGGGTTGGCTCCTTCATCGTGGCATCATAGTTATCCACAAAATCAACCGTATCCTTATCAATATCTGCAAAAAGCTCAGCCGCAATCGGCGCTAACTTTGCCTCGGTATAACGCGAAGCCGCATAAGCCATATCGCGCGAATAAGCCTTACCGAATGAGCCCTTTGAAGCAACAAAGGGATGCAAAAGTGCCTGATAGCCCTCCGACAGACGCACCATCGTTTCATAAATGGCGGCATCGCCGTGGGGATTAAGCTGCATCGTTCTACCTACAATATTGGCAGATTTAATGGTGCTTCCTGTAAGCAAGCCCATATTATACATTGTGTAAAGCAGTTTTCTGTGCGAAGGCTTAAAACCGTCAATCTCAGGTATGGCACGGGAAACGATAACACTCATAGCATAGGGCATATAGTTGGTTTCAAGTGTTTCGGTTATGGGCTGTTCAACCGTAAGACCTGCGCCCGATATATAGGCATTTATATTCGGCTTCCCCGTTTGTTTTGTTTCTTTCTTTTTTCTTGGAGCCATAATACTCTCCCTTCAAATTCGTAATGCGTAATGCGTAATTCGTAATTACTCATTACACTTTTGAGTTTTGGTTATAGACATTAAAATTTTTATAAGTTCCGTACAATCGGAATAAATACTTTCAAACAACTTCTCTCTATATAATCAGTCTCATTAAGTATTTCAAGCCAATACTCAGTTTCACTTGCCTCCTTGAGGGCTATATTCATTTTTGCATAAGAATATATTATTCATTCTTTTTCCATCCTTTAATTACGCATTGCGAATTAAGATATGTCAGCCTCATCAAGATACATATATCCGTTATCGGCAATAAACTCTTTTCTGCCTGCAAGGTCATCACCCAAAAGCAGGTCGAACATATATGCGGTGCGTTCGGCATCCTGCGGCATAACCTTGATAAGACGGCGGGTTTCGGGATTCATTGTGGTAAGATTCATCATATCGGCTTGGTTTTCACCAAGACCTTTTGAACGCTGAATTGTATATTTTTTATCACCGATTTTTGCCAATATATCATTCTTTTCCTTTTCATCATAAGCAAAATAGGTCATTTCCTTGGTGCCTATTTCATAAAGAGGCGTCTCGGCAATGTAAACCTTGCCAACCTCTATAAGTGTCGGCATAAGGCGGTAAATCATTGTAAGAATAAGGGTGCGTATCTGGAAGCCGTCCACATCGGCATCGGTACAGATTATAACCTTGTTCCAGCGAAGTGCATCAATATCAAAGGTTGCGAGCCCCTTGTTTGCCTTGGACTTAACCTCCACACCGCAACCCAAAACCTTTATAAGGTTAGTAATTATTTCACTTTTGAATACCCTCTCATAGTCTGCCTTCAGGCAGTTAAGAATTTTACCGCGCACCGGAATGATTGCCTGAAATTCAGCATTTCTTGCAAGCTTACAGGAGCCCAAAGCCGAGTCACCCTCAACTATAAAAAGCTCGCGTACCGAAACATCCTTTGAACGGCAATCAACGAATTTATCCACCCTGTCAAGCATCGAGTTGCTTGATTGCAGGGTTTTTTTAATATTTATACGCTCCCTTTCGCTACGCTCGCGGCTTCGTTTATTAACAAGCACCTGGTCGGCAATTTTGTCTGCTTCTGCCTTATTCTCAATAAAATAAACCTCAAGCTGATGGCGCAGAAAATCGACCATAGCCTCATAAATAAACTTGTTTGTGATTGCCTTTTTGGTCTGGTTTTCATAGGAGGTTATGGTTGAAAAGGAGGAAATCACCAACACAAGACATTCCTCAACATCCGAAAATGTGATTTTGCTCTCGTTGGACTTATATTTTCCCGACTGCTTTATATATGCATCTATCTGAGCCACAAAGGCACTGCGTGTTGCCTTTTCGGGAACACCGCCATGCTCAAGCCAGCTTGAATTGTGGTAATATTCCTTCAAAACATTTCGGTTGCTGAAGGCTAAAGCCGCGTTGATTTTAACCTTATACTCAGGCTTGTCCTCACGGTCTCTGCCCTTGCGCTCGGTTTGCCAGAACTGAACAGAGGTCAGCTTTTCCTCGCCCACTATTTCATTCACATAGTCCTTTATACCGTTATTATAAACTATTTCCTGCTGAATAAATTTACTGCCTTGCTGCTCGCGATAGACAAAAATCAAGCCGTCATTAACTATCGCCTGCCGTTTAAGGGTGTCCAAAAAGTATTCCGAGGGGATGTCAATATCGGTAAAAACCTCAAGGTCGGGCTTCCAACGGGTTTTGGTGCCTGTGTCCTTACCCGAATAAGGCTCCTTTTTAAGACCGCCTATATTATAGCCCTTTTCAAAATGCAGGTTGTACTTAAATCCGTCTCTCTTGATTTCAACATCCATATATTCCGAGGAATACTGCGTTGAACAAAGACCCAAGCCGTTAAGACCGACCGAGTATTCATAGTTTGCACCGTCATTGGTGTCATATTTACCGCCGGCATACATTTCACAGTACAGCAGCTCCCAATTAAAGCGTTGCTCCTTATTGTTAAAATCAACAGGTGCGCCTCGTCCAAAGTCCTGCACCTCAATAGAGCCGTCCGAATATTTGGTAACAATTACCTTTTGTCCGTAGCCCTCGCGTGCTTCATCAATCGAGTTTGAAATTATCTCAAAAACGGAATGCTCGCAGCCGTCAAGACCGTCCGACCCGAAAATAACTCCCGGACGCTTTCTAACCCTGTCCGCACCCTTTAATTGGCTTATGCTTTCGTTACCGTATTCAACCTTAGCTTTTGCCATATTTCCGACCATTCCTTCATCTAAAAATATCTATTCATTTTATTATACACTATATTTTGTGGTTTCGTCAAGCAAAAAGCCGAAAATATCTTGATTTTCATATATTATAAAAAAACAGGAGGGATTTCCCCTCCTGAAAAGATTTGTCTTTACTTCGTCACATTGTTCTTGACATGGCTACAATAATTTATTTTTTACACTACTTTATTATTCAAATTATAGTTTGCCGCATGCCGCGGCGGTCATTCCGCCTTTTTATTCTGCAAAATCGCAACCCAATACCCCGATGGTGTAGATACAGCCAAATTATAGTTTAGCGCACTAATCGATATGATATATTGTAGGGGCAGGCGTCCTCGACTGCCCGCAAAATACATCTAAATCAACGGACAGTCGAGGACGCCTGCCCCTACAAATAAACCCGCTAAACTATAATTTGTACCTTTAACCTTAGTATGACAGCCCTCTGCAAATAAATTCAAATCCTAATCCGCAAGGTTAATCACAAGCTTGCCCTTTTTTTCTGCAAGCTCCTTGTATGTGCGCGCATTGCCGATAGTACGCACATAGGTCACAACACAGTCGGCTTTGCTTATCATCCATCGGTTTCTTTTGTCAATGGCAAAT
>JAFWAC010000026.1 GCA_017507805.1 Clostridia bacterium | reverse complement strand
TTCAATAAATCTTCCCACCCAAAGCAATGAATTAGGCTTTTTCTGAGAAATTAAGGCATTTATATCATCATAAGTCTTAACCTCAGGGAAATAACCCCACTTATAGGTTTTGCCGATAAAAGTAAGCGTTTTGGCATAG
Organism: Clostridia bacterium; assembly: GCA_017507805.1. Lineage (GTDB taxonomy): Bacteria > Bacillota > Clostridia > Oscillospirales > Acutalibacteraceae > UBA737. The sequence goes on along the minus strand of JAFWAC010000026.1, from coordinate 26,196 downwards.
TCTGGCGCTGTATATGCGCTGGCGCACAGCATATAAAGACTTCTATATCTTCCATGCTTAAAAAAATATTTCACTGCTCTTGCCGGCAGTTCATAAAGCTTACAGCCATCCTTATAAACTCGCTCGGAATATCTGAAGGTAAGCTTATGGGTTTTAAGGCGCTCCTCTATAAATTTGTCGGACGCCACCCCGGTGATAACCACATCAGCCTCTGTGCAAAGTGTCTGTGCTAAAGCCACATTCATCCTGCTCTCATAAGTGCGAAGTACAAAACCGTACTCCTCATTCATATTGTGGTAACCCAAGCGCAAACGAAATTGCGGCGTGCGTGTGGTTGCTATAAAGGTAAAATCTACATCTCCAAGCTTAGAAAATGCCAAACAAAGCGGCAACTGATGATGATTAAGGTAATTTGATAAAAAAACAATTTTCATATCAAGGACTCCCTTTTGTATAAATCCGCATATTCCTTAAATTTCACGCCATTATCGTATTTTTTCGCTCGTTCAATGCAAGCTTCTTTTGAAAAGCGCTTGTTTTGGGTTATATCCAAAACCTTGGCATACAAAGCATCAATATCGTCCTTTTCAACTACTGCGCCGCAGGTATCGTCCAGCATTTCAGGACTTCCGCCGGTTCTAAAGGTGAGCACAGGGGTACCGCAGGCCAGGGCCTCCATATTAACGGTAGGGAAATTATCGTCTCTTGTGGGATTTATAAACAAGTTCGCAGCGGTATAAAGCTCCGCCAGCTGGATTTGATTTTGGGTGCGATGAATCGAAATTATATTTGCAGGCAAGCGCTCGTCAATACCTTCATCTGTTCCTACTAAAACTATCTGATATTTATCATCAAGCCTTTCCGCAAGTGTTAAAAAGGCATCCAATCCCTTTCTCTCGCCCCAGCCGAAAGCTACACCCAAAAGAATTATCTTGTCTTCACAGTTGTTTTTTTCTTTGAAATCGCTGACAGTAGGCTTAAATACAGATAAATCTATCCCGTTATTGATCACCTTTACCGGATAATCCTTTAAAAAGGATTGCTTTGCCAAGTCCGCCAACCACTGTGACGGAGTGACTATTGTTAAATCCTTAACCTCGGTAAACCATTTCTTTTTGAGCTGATACATTTTTTGGGAACGGTCTACCAGGGATTTAGGGTATTGCTTATAGGAAGGGCATTTAAAGCAGCCGCTTTTCCACTTTTGGCAACCCACCATATCGAAACATGCGCAATGACCGGTGAAAGCCCAGCCGTCATGAAGAGTCCAAACAACCCGGATATTATGCTTTTTTATAAATTTAAAAAGCATGGGCAGATTAATATAACAGTTATGCAAATTATGGAGATGAATTATATCCGGCTTCAGTTTTTTTATCCTGTTTAAAAATACCGCGGTAGAAATACAGGAAAAGCAACCGTTATATCCGGTAAGTCTATCCAAAACCAAATGCAGCTTTTCGGAGAAAAAACCGCCGATATAAATTCTTTTTGGGTTACTTTTTGAAGCTTTATGCTTTCTTCCGCCGGAGGTGCAAACATAAACATTATCGGCACTGTTTTCCACCGTTTCCGCAATTTGCAATGCGATTTTTCCTGTGCTTCCGTAGTCCACAGAATTAATTTCGATTATATTCACACCAATACCCCCTTAGCTTGGGCTGACAGAAATCAACCTAATAAATAAATTCCGGCTTTGCCGCCTCTTGTTCCTCCGGACTATATCTTAAATACGCCATCCCGTGTATAAACAGCATAACCCAGAACAAAATCGGATAACCTGTCATAACAGGCTCCAACCCTATTTGTATTAAAACACCCAAATATACGGCAATAAAAACATAGTCCATATCCTGCTTGTCCTTCATAAGGAGCAGCTTTATAAAGTATTTTATCATTGAGATTGTTATTATCAGCATAAAGAATGCCGCAAAAACACCGTAGGTATCATAGCATTGCTGCCAGATATTATGTGCGCCCGTACCGTAAAGCTCATGAACATTTCCTCCGCCCCAAGGGTATTTAAGCATATTTTGAAAATAAAACTTCGTTATATCTACGCGGGAGGTTTCCATTCCTTTTTCTAAAAATCTTTCCATCAAAGGGCTGTTTAATATCGCATCCCTCACACCAAAAAGGTTGAGGAAATAAACACTTAACGCAATAAGAAAAATAAACATTGCTGTAAATACATAACGCGCCCGTCTTTCGTAGTTCTGCTGATTAAAGGAGCAGAAAAACATAAATACTATCATCGCGACAAGCAACGCAAATGGGGTGCGAGTTGCAGTCTGCATATTTATTAAAACCACGAAAAGCATTGATATAAAACATACTATTTTTATAGCTATGCTTTTAAAATACATTATAACGCTTACAGAATAAGCAATTATAAACGCCGACATCAAGCCTATAAGGGTAACAGCAACATATTGTTCATCCCATATATTGTAAAGCACTCTACCCTTGGTTCCTAAAGACATATTGTAAAAATACATCAATATTATATATATAGAAAATCCCGTGAATATCGAGAAAAGCGTTCTCCTCACATATACCTCTTTATCTGTGGCATGCAAATACCCGTTATAGCCCACTATAAACGGCAAAAAGTAATTAAGTGTTTTTACAATTCCATTAAGCTTGTCTTCCGTATCACCAAAGATAATTACAGGTATCATAGAAAACGCTAAAAGAAACAATGTCACACTTTGTTTAGGAAGACTTGTTTTTACTCCCAAAAAATTATATATACAAAACAAAAGAAAGACTATACTGCCGCTTTTCATAAAATTCATACAGGTTAGAGCAAGCAAAATATAGTTTATTATTTTGTCCTCGTATTTTTTTTCAATAAGCGTTTCCATACATACCTCCGGAAAACTTTAACCATACCGACACCCGGCTAAGATTAAAACCTAAAATTTATGTTTTGATTATTTTGCGTAGCTCTGCACTGATTCTTGTAATATCATGTGATTTTTTTGCCAATTCACGAGCTCCGTTTTGCAATTCGGCTCTTTTAGAAGCATTATCGATTAAAATCTCCAATCGCTCCTTTAATTCACTTAAATCATTTACCGTGCAGGAAACATTTTTAATGTGTGTAATAGATGCTACCTCTGCCGGACCGATTGCAAGTATACATTTACCCGCACCTAAATAATCTGCTATTTTTGTAGAAATAGATCCCCATGTTCGGCAAATGTTATGTTCATCAAAAGATTCGACATGGACGGCAATGTCCGCATCTTGAAGCAAATCAAGATAATCTTTACCTTGCACCCAACCTTTATATACGCAGCCGTTTTCTATGGAAAGCTCCGTCTTTGTGTTTGGATCTGTATCTGATGAATATACTTCAAGCATAGCTTTTGGTTTTTCAAAATTTATTTCCCTGATTGCTTCCGCTAATTTTTTTAATTGTTGCCACCGCCCTAACCCCAAATTGCCAAAATACCTTATTTTTACAGTGTTTTTTTCGTTATACACCTTGTATGGCATATTCAAATATGCTTCGGCGGACGGTGTATATACCGTTGCAACATTCTTAACCGAAAGAACGCTTGAAAAATGTTCAGTTATTCTCTCCGAGCATCCTATCAAGGTTTTTATTTTACCAGACATTTTTTTATAAAGCTCTTGCCTTTTTTTAAAATAAATTTTTCTTATTATATTTTTACTTGCTTCAGGATCGTAATAATAATCATCCGTTATATAAAGGAAAATATTACATCCCGTTTCTTGTGCTATCCAATTTATCGCTTTTGTTGCTCCGTTTGTATCCTGCATCACAGCAAAAATCACATCTGGTTTTTGCTCTTTTAGCCATTTCCTTAAATTGTTATTTTTCCAATATGTTAAATTCCAGATTATTTCCCTTATCAAACGCATATGAATGGATCTTTTGTTTTTTGTCCATATTAAAGCGTTTTTTTCATATCCCGCCTTACTATCATTGACATGCTTAACTGCCCCCCCGCACCTATTTTTTAAAATACCAAAACCACTCTTTATCATTTGTTTTTCACACATTTGATAATACGAGCTACACATATCAACATTTGGTGTTTCAGGACTAAAATACAACTGCGATAATTCGTTTTTATCAAATGCAGAAAACAATGTTTGCAATGTTTTTCCGCTATTTGTATCAGTTCTGATAGGTATCCCGCTTATAATTAATATTTTCACACCTTGCGCCATCCTTTTATTCCCAAGCTCTGTTTTCATTAAATTTCTCCTAAATATTCAGTCCCTATATAACAAGCCTTTGACACGAATATATACTTTCGAAGGCAAATGTTTTGCCATGTTTTTTAATATTCTTTTAGCTATTACTTTTACTGAATCTGCTTTTCTGTATTGTTTTTGAATCTGTTTTATATTCAAATCCCCAGAAAGCAAGCGTAGTGTTCTTTCGCGTTTTTTCTCATTGCAAATATGAAGTTTACCATACGATTGCGCCTTGATTATTTCCGAAAAAGAAACTCTTTCGACCTTGAAATTTTTTAATACAGAATAAAATAATTCTTTTCCCTGTTCCGAATTAATTACAACCGCAGAAACACCTTTAATATCCTTATTAAAACGACTTCCCCAAAAATCTCCTATTCTTATATCCGTATATTCTATTGAGCTTCTTGTAACGCAATCATAACAAGCCTTATTCATTGCATTCATACCAAAAAAGATTTCATAAAACGGATTGTTATATTTTTCGCTCAAATATTTTTTGTTATCCGCAAAAAATTCAAATGCAAATTCATGCCAATTATATGTTTTCGAGCGAAACTTAATTTCCTCAAATTCCGATATGCCAAATTTACTTCTTTGATACGATAAATATTTTTTCCACAAATTCAGGGAAGGACATCCGTGACAAAAAATATCCACGAAAATATATTTTGAAGTGTTTTTTCTTAATTCAGATAATCTTTTAAAAGCATATATTTGGCAAGGCGTGCCAAAGAAAGCATATTTTTGTTCGCTTTTATCATTAACTATTTCATCAAATGATTTGGAGGTATAACTTTGAAAATATTTTGAGCCTTTAAATCCTTCTAATTCGTTATAGCTTTTAGCTATTTTTGTAACCGCAATGTTATTTTTGTAATCATAACATACACCCACAACATAATATCCCCGATTTAAACATTCGCGCATAAGTTCAATAGAAACACCGCCCGAGGAACAGTTTTCTAATTCTCGACTATCATTATTAACAGCGCTAAAACATTCTATCGGCTTACATTTTTTTAAGCTTATTTCCGTATCAAATTTATAACAAGTTTTTATACATATGCCGCAGTTATTACAAAGATTAATATCAACCTGCGGAGAATAGAATCCCTCGGAATCTATTTCCATTTTTATAGCCTTTGAGGGGCATATTGAAGCGCACATACCGCAACCCGTACAATTTCTTGAAAAATTTTCGTTCAAAATATTATTCATCTAAAGCCTCTATACACTATCAAAAGATTTCCTTAAATAATTTATTGCCTTTTCTCTTTCATCGTTTAAAATTTGTTTGCTCACAGCAACATCACATTTTACAGATAAAATTCTTTGAGAATTAAATCTTTCTTTCATACCAAGCGAATCCAAAAGCGAAATCACCCTTGACGATTGATTTGCCGCTTGACCGTACTCCCGTTCAAAGCAATAAAATTCCTTTGAGAAATTTATTGAAAATGCCGTTCCGTGAAAGGAATCGGTACAAACAACATCGGCATTGAGCAAAATTTGCAAAAATTCTTTAGGCCCTGCGTCCAAGCATCTGTCAAGCCAAACCTCGTTTCTGCTGTAAGGCAAAAAGACAACCTCTTTCCCGCCGTTTGCCAATTCGCCAATTATTCTTTTTGCCTTAGGTGATGGTTCATCAAGAAAATAGGCTAAAACATAGGGCTTTTCAGGTTTGTTTTCTTTTAATTGCAGCAATTCAATCCATGTTTCCTTATCAATTAACAAGGTTGGGTCGAGTAAAACCTGTACATCCTTTCCTATCAAATCCTTTATTATTTGTTGCCCACCGCTTTCTCTGACAGAAAGGTTCGGAATTGCGCTAATCCTCTTTTTTATTTTTTTGAGGTTATATTTTGGAATAAAATCCCGACCAAAGCTTGGCGCAAAAGCAATTCTTTTCTCCCTTGGAGCAAAGCTCAAATAATAAAACGGGTCAACGTAAAGGGTGGAGGCGTTCCAAATCTGGTCACTGCCACAAATAAACGATAGATACTCATCGCTCCTTGCAACTGATTTAAGCTTTGACTGCGCTATAATTGTGGGATTAATTTTCTTTTGGTAAAATTCATTGAATTTTCTCTTTGAACTTTCAGAAAGTGTTTTGTTTTTACTGCGAGTATATGAGCATATAACCGATTTTGCACACATAGGATGCAGTAATATATTCCACCCTAAAACAATCAACTTCTTTAATCGGATATCTCTGCCCTTTACCATACTGCCCGAGACCTTAAGAATGTCCCCATCATATCCTAATCGCTTAAGTATATTTTTTGTGGCAAAAGCCTGCAAAGCAGAGCCGTAATTATACCCTGTATATACAGTGCAGATACCAACCTTTTTCATCATCCTCAAATCTTCCTTGTTATCAATAATTTACAACACTCTATCGGTTGTGCGGAAAAGCTTAATATGCCGTTTTTGAATATCTGTATCGGTTTTTTCATTTTTATATTTGCAAAAGCCAGCACGGCATAATGGCGCATTTTTATATATTTAACGGTTTTCCTGTCTATTTTGGAAAAATATCTCTTTTTAAACTCATAAAGCCGGTTTTCACCGTCAATTTTTCCCTGACCGCCGGATAATCCCGCTTCACCTGTATGAACATAAGCCTTTACATCACAGCAATTCAAGTACCCGAATTTTCCGCCGCCCTCAATAGCCTTTTTCATAAGATAAAACTCATCGCCCACATCAATAGCATCAAAGCCGCCTATTTTGTTCAGGTATTCCTTTTTAAACATCATCGTATCCGTTCCTGTTATGTGGTACATAAAATGATATTTTAAAAGGCTTGTTGAATCATAAGCCTTTATATAGCTTCGCACTCGCCTGTCTATAAGCTTGTCCGCCTCATTAAAAAGCTCTAAATCTGTGATGCTGTAATCCGTGCCGCTTTCTAACATATATTCGAGCTGATTTTTCAGCTTTTCGGGCAGATAAATATCATCGTCATCAAGAAAGGTCACAAACTCACCCTTCGCCTCTGCTATGCCAATATTCCTTGCCCTTGCAGAGCCTTGATTTGGATTGTTTACGATAAGCCTTAAGGGTATATCGGGGAAGCTTCCCAAAAAAGCGGCAGCAATTTTGCTTACCCTTTCGTTCCACTCCTCACAGCCGTTATCATCCACCAAAACAATCTCAAAATCCGTGTAGCTTTGCTTTGCCAAAGATTCAAGCGCTGCTTTAAGAGAATTATCCCGCCTGTATGTCGCAACTATTACGCTGACCGTCATAGGCTTACTTTCTCACTTTCTTTTGGTTGCTCTGCCTCGGTTTCCTTTTGCAAGGCTCCTGTTCCGCCCTCGACAACACCGTCCGATTTCAGCACTGAAATTATAGTTCCGAAAAAGCACTTAACATCAAAACCGAAGCTAAGGTTTTCAACATAGTCACCGTCAAGCCGCGCCTTGACAGGGATTTCAAGCTCGTCCCTGCCGTTAATCTGCGCCCAGCCGGTAAGTCCGGGCTTTATATCGTTAGCCCCGTACTTATCGCGCTCTGCGATAAGGTCGTCCTGATTCCAAAGGGCAGGTCTCGGTCCGATGATTGACATATCGCCCTTGAAAATATTGATAAGCTGCGGAAGCTCGTCAATAGAGGATTTTCTTATAAACCTCTGCCAGCCCGACAAAAAGCTTTCGCTGTTTTCAAGCATGTGGGTAGGCATATCGTGAGGAGTTTCTGTTGGCATGGAACGAAACTTTAATATCATAAATTCACTTTTATGTATACCAATTCGCTTTTGCTTGAAAAAGACAGGCCCCGGCGAATCCAGCTTGGTTATTAATGCTATTATCAGCATAGGAATTGCCAAAATCACAAGCCCCATAAAAGACAAAGCAATATCTATAAAGCTTTTAAAAAATTTTTGATACACTTCATACCATCCTAACACATCTTAAAAATTCGCACAATATCCCATTAAACATAGATATACTTATATATAATAGCACAACAACGATTTATTGTCAACCGATACATTTTCATCTTGCAATGCAGGGAAAAATCGGTTATTATGATAAAAATTGTTTTTAGTTTCTTGAGGAGGTAAAAAATGCAACGTGAAAAGCTTGGAAGCCGCTTAGGCTTTATTCTGCTTAGTGCCGGCTGTGCGATAGGCATTGGAAATGTGTGGAAATTTCCCTATATGGCAGGGCAGTACGGCGGCGGTCTTTTTGTTCTTTTTTATTTGTTTTTTCTGATAATTTTAGGTGTGCCGGTTATGACCATGGAGTTTTCGTTAGGTCGCGCCAGCCAAAAAAGTCCTGCGGCGATTTACAGCGAGCTTGCGCCCCCCAAATCCAAATGGAAGCTGCACAGCTACGCGGCAGTTGTGGGAAATTATCTGCTTATGATGTTCTACGCGGTTGTTGCCGGCTGGATGATTAAGTATTTTGTTGACACTGCCTTCGGCAAATTAGCAGGTCTCGGTACGGAGGGTGTCAAAGCGCATTATGACGGAATGCTTTCCGAGCCGCTATCCTTGATTATCTATACCACGATAACGATTGTAATCGGTTTTCTCGTCTGCTCCTTCAGTCTGCAAAACGGACTTGAAAGAATTACCAAATATATGATGCTGGCACTGCTTGGCATTATGATTGTGCTTGCTGTCAACAGCTCAATGCTTGACGGTGGCTCAGAGGGACTTAAGTTCTACCTTTTGCCCGATGTCCAAAAGGTTAAGGATATAGGGCTTATAAATGTTATTGTCGGGGCTATGAATCAGTCCTTTTTCACACTAAGCTTAGGAATTGGCTCGATGGCTATTTTCGGAAGCTACATCGGCAAGGACAGGTCGCTTTTGGGAGAATCGGTGAATGTTGCTTTGCTTGATACCTTTGTGGCTCTCGCTTCGGGCTTTATAATTTTCCCTGCCTGCTTTGCCTACGGTGTGGAGGCAAACAGCGGTCCGGGATTGGTTTTCATAACACTGCCAAACATATTCAACAACCTGCCGTTGGGCAGACTCTGGGGCTCTCTTTTCTTTGTATTCATGAGCTTTGCCGCATTTTCAACTGTTTTTGCGGTTTTTGAAAACATCATCTCCTGCAATATGGATTTATTCGGCTTTAGCCGCAAGAAGGCTTGTCTTATAAACTGTCCGCTTATGATTGTGCTTTCACTCCCCTGTATTTTGGGCTTCAATCTGCTGTCCGAAATCAAGCCATTGGGTGAGGGGACCAACATAATGGATTTAGAGGACTTTTTAGTGAGTAACATTTTGTTACCTCTCGGATGCCTTGTTTTTGTACTTTTCTGCACCACAAAAAAGGGCTGGGGCTGGAAAAGCTTCAAAACAGAAGCCAACATCGGCAAAGGCTTGAAGATTGCCGATTGGATGCGCTTCTATATGACCTATATCCTGCCCGTAATTATTTGCGTGCTGTTTGTTATGGGCATTTATAATTTCTTTAAATAAGAATATAAAGTAATGCCAGCATCAGCATTTTGTCGGCACCGTCACCCATCAGAATAAGCAAAAGACCGAGTATGAGGGTGGTATCGTTGTCCGAGCCGAGCGCACCGAGCAAAGGGATATTAAGACCTGCCGTTTCAAAAAATACGGCAGGTCTTTTCACCGCCGGCTCCGGCTTTTTTTCGGGATGCATTTGCTCTGCCTTGTCCGGCTTTGGAGGACTGCTTGCGCGCGCTCTCATTTCGCGCATTTTCTGCACCGCCTCTTGCTGTCTGTTCAAAAATTCCTTTTGGTTCATAACGGTCACCTACAATTTCAGAAAACCGCTTTCCTTGATAAGGGGCAGTATTTCCAAAACCTTTAAAATTTTAATTGCAGTATCCACCTTTTCGCGGCGCGGCTCGCTCAAATGCGGCTTTAGCGCCGTTAAAAGCTGTGTTCGGTTGTCATTTTGGGCAGACTTAAGCTTTGTTATAATGCTCACTATAGTTCCCAGATCCTCCGCACCGAGCATACCTGCAATATCACCCAACGGCGAGGAGGCTTTGGGCTCGGGTGCTTCCTCTGAGCCTGAGCCGAGAAAGTCCTCCGCCATTTTGCGCACCCGTTCCATACTTTCCGGGTCGTTGAGTATGCCTGCAAGCAGCTCGCTTATATCATCCATTTTTTCCTCCTGAAAACAGCTTTAGCAGCGTAAGCGCCTCGGGACTTTTAAGCAGGGCAGAAAGCGCCTGCTTATCCTTAAGCAATGCGTTTATTTTTTCACGGTCAGCCTCGGAAACACTTTCAAGCAGAGCCTTTTTGTCGCCCCTTTTAGCGGCGGCGATTGTTTCGGGGGATAAATTTTCCTTTAACGAGCCGAGCATTTCATCTGCTGATTTTTTTGAGGGGTTGTTTTCCATAGTAATTCCTCCGTTACAGTGTACTATATAATAATTATGTAAAATTTTAAGCTTATAGAATAGGGGACAGGTATGCGAATTGTAGTAATTTCGGATTCACACCGCAGAACAAATGTTATTGATAAAATTTTAGCCGCACAGCCCGAGGCACGCCATGTTTTCTTTTTGGGCGACAATGCCGCAGATATTGAGGATTTTGAGTTTATTTACCCCGAAAAAACATTCCACACCGTCAGCGGCAACTGTGACTATGCCTCTCTGCTTCCCTGCGCGGGGCTTGAAATTCTTGACGGCTGTCGCATTTTATACACCCACGGGCATACCTTCGATGTAAAGGGCGGAACAGGCGCGCTTTTAAGGGAAGCAAAGCTTAAAAACTGCCGGATTGCCCTTTTCGGGCACACACATATCTCACAAACAGTATATGCTGACGGTGTCTATCTTGTTAATCCCGGCTCCTGCTCGAGCCCGAGAAGCGGCAGAGCATCATACGCTGTGATTGACATTACCCCTTCGGGGATAATGCCGATTATAATTGAGCTTTAAATACTTGACAAAGTTATTTCAAAGTGATACTATAACAATCGCGTTTAAAACAGATTGTAAAAAAGGTGATAGAATGCAAATATTATTAAGCTTGTCGGTAGCCCTGTTCGCAGGACTTATGCTTTCGCGTTTAGCAAAGCTTGTGAAGCTTCCCGCTGTCACAGCCTACCTTGTAGCAGGTATAGTTGTAGGCCCCTATCTTTTGGGGCGCTTGGGTGTTTCGGGGCTTGGCTTTATCAATATGGCAGACATTAAAAGCTACGACCTGCTTTCGGATGTTGCCTTGGGCTTCATTGCCTTTTCAATAGGTAACGAATTTCGCTTGGCACAGCTTAAAAAAATCGGCAAACAGGCAACCGTTATCGGTATTATTCAGGCAGTAACCGCCACCGTTTTGGTGGATGGCGCGCTTATCGGGCTTCATTTTCTAATTCCCGACAAGCTTCCGCTTCCCTCTGCAATAATTTTGGGCGCAGTTGCCTCTGCAACGGCTCCTGCGGCTACCCTTATGATTGTAAGACAGTATAAGTCCAAGGGACCGCTTACCGATATTCTTTTGCCCATCGTTGCTTTGGACGATGCCGTTGGTCTGATACTTTTTGCAATATCCTTCGGTGTTGCAAAGGCAATGCTTTCGGGACATCTTGACATTATCTCGATAATATTAGAGCCTGCATTAGAGGTTGTCCTTTCCCTGCTTTTGGGTGCGGTAATGGGTATGCTTTTCAGCCTCTTTGAAAGATTTTTCCATTCAAGGTCGAAGCGACTTTCGATGTCGGTCACCTTCGTTTTTCTGACCGTTGCGCTTTCTATGACCGAGTTCACCCTTTTCGGTGTACATATTGCATTTTCCTCGCTTCTCGTTTGTATGATGCTTGGCACAATGTTCTGCAATATGTGTGATTTCTCCGAGGAGCTTATGGACCGCGTTGACCGCTGGACAGCCCCCTTATTTATCCTTTTCTTTGTGATAAGCGGTGCTGAGCTTGAGCTTTCAATATTCAAAGACGGTGCAATCGTAGCAATAGGCTTGATTTACATTATTGTTCGCTCTGTAGGTAAGTATATCGGTGCTTCCCTTAGCGCAAGGGCCGTAAACTGCGACAGCAACATTGTGAAATATCTGGGTGTCACCCTGCTTCCGCAGGCAGGAGTTGCTTTGGGTATGGCAATCAAGGCAGAGGAGCTTGGAAGTGTTGGAATTGTGGTTGCCAACATAACCCTTTTCTCGGTACTGATTTACGAGCTTGTGGGCCCGTTCCTCACCAAGATAGCTCTCCTCAAGGCAGGCGAAATTCAGCCCGAGGGCAAGGTCAGCGCACGCGAGCTTGCAAAGCAACAAAAAGCGCAAGGCTAAAATTTATAATTGAAATCAAAACCGTATCTTTTGCTCTGTCGGGCAAAGGGTACGGTTTTTTGAAAAGGTATAATATATAGTCTAAAACCGTCTTTCGGAAAATGTATAATATTTTTATTGATTTTCACCGAAAGGAAGGATAGAAATGGTAAAAGCAAATCTTGAAATGATTGATACGATTGACGCTTTTATAAGTGAAATCGAAACAATAAACTTTTTGAGGGATTTAGTGCTTGAAAATTGGAGCCAATGTGATAAATCTCACGGAGAAACCATTAAAAAGATTTCAGCCGAAATTTTTTTAAATTCCTGTGAGCTTTTGTCTTGTGATGAAATGAAAAAAATCACATCCGAATGCATTTTAAAATAAAATTTGTTCCACCCCATTTTATCGGATTTGTTCGTAGGGGACGATGCCCACATCGTCCCGCCGGAATTTGCACAAACCAAACGGGACGATGTGGGTAGCGAAGCGGCTTTTTGGTAGTGAATGACAGTCCGGTGGACTGTCAGAGCCAAAAAGTGACCGAGCCGCAACGAGACCCATCGTCCCCTACAAAATTTAATTAATATTTGTAGGGAATGACCTGTGTGTCATTCCGCCAATTTCTTTTCGGAACAACACATAGGTTGTTCCCTACATTTATCTCTTTAGATACCAAAACGCGGCAGAAGCTTTGAATTTGCTTCTGCCGCGTTATATTTTTAGAAATATTTAAAATTATCTCTGCACTCTGCCCGAGCCGTCACCGCCGGCAAGCTTTTCAACCTCGGAAACGCTCACGCGGTTGTAATCGCCCTCAACGGTGTGCTTTAATGCCGATGCCGCAACTGCAAACTCAATTGCCTGCTGTGTGGTCTTACCGCTAAGTAAAGAATAGATAAGACCGCCGCCAAAGGAATCGCCGCCGCCCACTCTGTCAACTATATGTAAATGATATGATTTTGAGAAGCAGTAATTCTCGCCGTCAAAGAGCATACCAGCCCAATCGTTATCGTTTGCGGAAATAGATGTGCGCAGTGTGATTGCAACCTTTTCAAAACCAAATTTATCCATAAGCTGCTTTGCAACCGATTTGTAACCCTCGTGATTGAGCTTGCCACCGTAAATGTCGGTGCCCTCTGCCTCAATGCCGAATACATCCTTTGCATCCTCCTCATTGGAGATGCAAACATCAACATACTGACAAAGCTCGGTCATAGCGGCACGCGCCTCCTCGCGTGTCCAGAGCTTGCCGCGGTAATTAAGGTCGCAGGAGATTTTAACACCCCTTGCCTTTGCCGCCTTACAAGCCTGCTTGCAGATTTCCACAAGGTTGCCGCCCAATGCAGGTGTAATACCCGTAAAGTGGAACCAATCAGCGCCCTCAAAAATGCCGTCCCAATCAAAATCCTCGGGACTTGCAAGTGCGATTGCGGAGTAAGCGCGGTCATAAATACAAACCGAGCCTCTCTGGGAAGCACCCTTTTCAAGGAAATAAATACCAACCCTTTCGCCGCCGCGAACTATTTTCGAGGTATCCACACCAAAATAACGCAGGGAATCAACCGCCGCCTGTCCGATTGCGTGCTTAGGTAATTTTGTTACATAAACACTCTCCATACCGTAATTCGCAAGGCTTACCGCAACATTGGCTTCACCGCCGCCAAAGGTAGCCTGCATCTGGTCATTCTGGAAAAAACGGTAATATCCGTTGGGTGCTAAACGGAGCATTAATTCACCAAAGGTAACTATCTTAGCCATTTGCGCGCGCCTCCTTAACAATTTCTACCGATTTACGGCATAGCTCGGTAATCTTTTCCCACTCGCCGCCGTCAATAAGCTCAGCAGTAACCATATAGGAGCCGCCGCAGGCACAGATTACGGGGCAGGAAAGATATTCCTTCAGGTTTTTAAGTGATATGCCGCCTGTCGGCATAACCTTGAACATCGGGAAGGGTGCGCTCATCGCCTTGATTTTGGAAAGTCCGCCCGATTGCTCTGCAGGGAAAAACTTTAAAACCTTAAGCCCGAATTTAAGCGCCGCGTGATAGTCGGTAGGTGTGGTACAGCCGGGATAAATTGCAAGCCCCTTTTCCTGACAGTATGCCACAATTTCGGGGTCAAAGCCGGGGGTTACGATAAACTGTGCGCCTGCCTCAAAAGCGGCATCCACCTGCTCAAGGGTAAGCACGGTGCCGGCGCCCACAAGCATATCGGGACAGGTCTCACGCATAAGGCGGATTGCCTTGTCAGCCCCCGCGGCGCGGAAGGTAACCTCTGCCACAGGCACACCGCCTGCACAGAGTGCCTTTGCCAAGGGTGCGGCATCGCGTTCGGGGTTGTTTAGCTTAATAACCGGCACAACACCGATTTCGGAAATCAAACCGTTAATATCTTTCATTGCTGTGTCTCCTTTTTGTTTTTATTTATCTAAGCCGAGTATAGCATTTTGTTTTTGCAATGTTAATTGCTTAGATTGCTTGACACATTGCGAAAATTGCTGTAATATAAAGAAAATAATAATTTTCAGGCTGTGAGGTAAAAATGCAGGAAAAATTTCAACGGTTTGACCCGAGAATACATATGCTTCGCCGCAATTTTGAGATATTTCACTACCGCGAGCCGCTTTTAGATACTGGCGAGGTACACCACCACGATTTTTATGAGATATATTTTTTGCTGGAGGGCAGTGTCTCCTATTGGGTGGAGGGACAGAATTATCATTTGAAGCCGGGAGATATTATTCTTATAAATCCGATGGTTTTGCACCGCCCTGTGCTTGAAAGGGGCGGCTTTGTTTACGAGCGAATTGTTTTGTGGATTGAAAAGCCCTTTTTGGAAAGCCTTTCGCAAGGGGGTGCGCGGCTTTTTGACTGCTTTGAGGGGCCGTTATCGGTAAAAACCAATATTTTAAGGCTTAATCCCACACAGCAAAAGGAGCTTTTGTCAGCCTTGAAGCTGCTTGTAAAGGAAAGCTATTCGGAGGATTACGGCGCCGAAGCCTTTGCTATCGGTATACTTATGCAGCTTATGGTAAGTCTTAACCGCATAAGCCTTAATTACGGCACAAAGCCTGACGGGGACGAAAGCGCATCGGTGGTGTCTGAGGTAATGGCTTATATCCGTGAGCATTACGGCGAGGAGCTTTCGCTTGAAAGCCTTGCACAGCGGTTTTTTGTAAGCAAATATCATCTTTCCCACGAATTCAGCCGCGCAGTGGGGACAAGTATTCACCGATACATAACACTGAGACGGATTTTGGCGGCAAAACAGCTTCTTTCCGAGGGCATTTCTGCCACAGAGGCGGCGGTCAGATGCGGCTTTAAGGATTACACCGGCTTCTACCGCGCCTTTAAGTCAGAATGCGGAATAAGCCCAAGAGATTTCTGCCTTGACCGCGCAGAGAAAAAACAGACTGTGGTTTATCACACAAATTAATCTGACATTTGCAAATATACACTACTGTCGAAATTTCGGCAGTTTGCCTCCCTCTGACGAGGGAGGTGGGTTTGCGAAGCGAACTCGGAGGGAGAGAATAACTACCCCTCAGTCAAAACCTTTGGTTTTGCCAGCTCCCCTGACAAGGGGAGCCCACCGCTGCGGCCGGATTACTAATCGGTAAAAGCCTCTTTGGAACCACACGCTTAGCGTGCGGTTTACTTGATATAACAAAATGCAACGGAAGCAGAACTTTTCGTTTCCGTTGCATTTTTTGTTTTTAACCGAGGGTTACATTTTCGCCCGCAATGTATTTTTTAAGCCTTACAACATCTAAAATGTTTATTTTGCCGTCACCGTTGGCGTCACAGGCTTTTTTGGTATCTCCCGATACCAAAGCTATACCTAAAGCCGCCAGGTCTACCGCATCCACCTTGCCGTCACCACTCATATCGCCGAAAACCGGATCTTTATAATTGAAAACAATTTTATCATCGGTTAAGTATTCATCACCTATTACTATCTGTCGCCACTGCTCCTCTGTGCCCCGATAATTTACGGTTTTAAGTGATATGCAATCGGAAAATGTAGCCCAGCCAATACTTGTCACACTATCTGGAATGATTACTGATGTTAGCAAGTAACAATCCTCAAACGCTCTTGCGCCTATGGCTTTAACGCCGTCAGGAATTTTGTATTCTCCGGTTTTACCCTTGGGATATAGTTTCAACTCGGTTTTGGCTTTATTAAATAAAACACCGTTCATATCACAATAATTTTGATTACTTTCACTTACGGTTATACTTTTGAGTTTAGTGCTCCTCGCAAACGCAGAGGCGTTTATGCTTGCTACACCTTTTCCTATTGTTATGCTTGTTAAGTTTTTGCAATAACTAAAAGCAGAATCGCCTATGCTTGTTACGCTGTCAGGGATTACCAGATCGGTAAGAAGCTTGCCATTCAAATATAAATTCCCGGTAAAACACATAGGATTTGAATAGAAATTATAAAAGTATGTTCCGCACCATGTTGCTATATCAGTTATATATACGCCTTTAAGGTTTTTACAATTATAAAATGCATTCTCCCCTATACTTTTAACTCCGTTGCCGATTGTTATGCTTGCAAGACCCGTGCAATCCTCAAACGCACTTGTGCCTATGGCTTTAACACCGTCGGGAATTGTTACGCTTGTAAGCGATTTACATGAATAAAAAGTATAATCACCTATGGCTTTAACACCGTCGGGAATTGTTACGCTTGTAAGCGATTTACATGAATAAAAAGTATAATCACCTATATCTTTAACGCTGTCAGGGATTACCAGATCGGTAAGAAGCTTATCGTTCAAATATAAATTATCGGCATACGCTAGTGGGTTTGACCTGATATCATCAAAGGGTATTCCGCACCATGCCGCTATGTCGGTTATATACACATCTGTCAGACTGTCACAATATATAAACGCGCCGTCACCTATGCCTGTTACACTATCAGGAATTGTTACGCTTGTTAGACTCCTACAAGCATTAAAGGCACTTGCACCTATAATTTCAACGCCGTCAGGAATTGTTATACTTGTGAGACCTGTGCATCCGGCAAACGCATAATATCCTATACGCGTTACGCTGTCAGGAATTGTTACGCTTGTTAAGTTTTTGCAAGAAGAAAACGCAAAAGCACCTATACTTGTTACGCCGTTTCCAATAATAACCTCGGTTATTGTTGTTTCCCAAGGTGGCGGTGCATACCAATTATAATCAATACATTCATAGTCCGCCATTTTGCCGTTGCCGCTGATTATAAGCATTTTGCCGCAAAGCTTCCATGTGCAATCGCCTGTTATGCCGGTGGTGTAGACACAATTATAATGCCATATGGCATATTTGAAATTTGTATTACCTGTTTTAATAGCAATTTTATTTTCATCACTTAAACTGCCATTATAATATACATCATTAAGGTTTCCACAACCATAAAATGCACCCTCCCCTATACTTGTTATGCTGTTGTGGATTGCTATGCTTGTAAGGTTTCCGCAAAATTCGAACGCATAATTACCTATACTTATAACATTGTCACCGACAGTTGCACTTTTAAGGTTTCCACAAGCATAAAATGCACCCTCCCCTATACTTGTTACACCATTGCCTATTACTGCACTTTTAAGGCTTCCGCAATATGTGAACGCATAAACACCTATACTTTTAACACTATCAGGGATAATTATGCTTGTCAATCCGGAATAGGAAAACGCATACATTCCTATACTTTTAACGCTGTCGGGAATCATAATGCTTGTAAGACCAGAACGGTTGGCAAACGCATGAGGTCCTATACATTTTGTGCCATCTTTAATTATATATTTTCCGCTTTTTGAGCTTCTGCTTGCAATCAGGTACTTGCCAATATATAAAACGTCATCCTCCCAATTATCAGCATTGTTGTAATATGCTGTACCATCAAATGCCGAACGGCCTATTCTTGTAACGCTATCGCCGATGCTTATACTTGTAAGTTTTTGACAGTTATAAAACGCGCCGTCACCTATGCCTGTTACACCGTATTGAATAACAACCTTAGTTATTGATGTTCCCCAAGGTGTCGAGAGAGAAGTGTAATCCTTCATTTCTCCATAGCCACTGATTGTAAGAACCGTTCCGTCAAGAGACCATGTGCAAGCGCCGGTGTATCCGCTTGTTGCCGCGCTTACATTGAAATTACATTCGCCCAACGGCAACGTAGCAAACAAAACCGCAATTGTTAATATAACCGCTAATACCTTTTTAGTTTTCATTTTTAACTCCTCCAAAAATAAAAAATGCGGCTACCGAAGTAACCGCATAAAAAACGCAAACTCCGATAGTCGCCAAACTAACTTTATGAGAACGGGTGTAACCACAATAACATAAAAGGAATTTGCATTTTTATCAAATCCGATAATGTTATTGTGGTATAAAATAAATGTGATATTCTCAAAAAAAGAGAAAACACCCATTAATAACACATATTAAGTTAGTTTGGCAAGAATAATATACCATATTCCGCGTTCGAATGCAATCTTTTTTCAAAAAACAGATACTTGCCACCCTTCAAACCGATAATGATTGATTTTTCGACAGCTTTGTGTTAAAATAGGAAAAAATATACTTGATATTTCCTCTCCGGGTTCAAGGAAGTGTTGTATTGAAAAATAAAAATGAGCAGTTCAAGCGGACGATACGCTCGCTTTTTACCATTCTTTTAATATTAAGCGAAACGGCAATCTTTGCATACGCGTGGATTAACGAATATAACGATTACATTGTTCTGCCCTTTGTTCAAAAGGGTAACTGGTTTTTCTATGCAGTCTATGTTATTCTGTTTTCCATTTTTCTCAACAGCTTTGACGGCCTTAAATACGGCTCATACCGCAAGACCAATCTTATCATAGCCCAAATTCTTGCAACCCTTGCCACTGCGTTTATAGTCTATTTGCAGATTGTTTTGCTTACCGCAAGGTTTGTCACCGTGACACCTCTGTTGCTGATGTTTTTTGCCGATACGGTTATAATAGTTTTAATCGTGACCTTGGGCGAATGGCTTTTAAGAAAGCTTTTCCCTGCAAAGCGGGTGCTTGTTGTTTATGACGGGTATTCTCCCTCGGGCTTCATCGATAAAATAAGCGCCAGAAAAGACAAGTTCAGGGTGGAAAAAATTGTCAACATCTCGGTCGGCTTCGAAGAAATCGAGGGACTTATCAAGCAGGCGGAAAGCGTTATTATATATGATGTTCACTCTGAAGCAAGAAACAAAATCTTAAAAATCTGCTTTGAAAACGATGTCAGGGCGTACACCACAACCAAGGTATCTGATGTGCTGGTAAGAGGAGCCGAGTCCCTGCATATTTTTGACACTCCGCTTCTGCTTTACAGAAATATCGGGCTTTCCTTTGAGCAACGGTTTTTAAAGCGCAGTCTTGATATTTTGGTTTCTGCCTTAATGCTTATAATCACCTCGCCCGTTTTCCTGATTTGCGCTCTGGCAATCAAGCTTTATGACGGAGGTCCCGTATTTTTCCGTCAGGCAAGGGGAACGATGGGCGGAAAAATTTTCCGTATTCACAAATTCCGCAGTATGATTGTCGATGCCGAAAAGGACGGTTCGCCCCGCCCTGCCGAGGAAAAGGATGACCGCATCACCCCCGTTGGCAGAATTTTGCGCGCCTCCCGTTTAGACGAGCTTCCCCAGCTTATCGACATTCTTGTGGGTAATATGAGCCTTGTCGGGCCCCGCCCCGAAAGAATTGAGCATATAAGACAGTACACCGAGGAAATACCCGAATTTCAGTACAGGCTTAAGGTGCGCGGCGGTCTTACGGGCTACGCTCAGCTTTACGGTAAATATAACACCACACCCTATGACAAGCTGCAGTTAGACCTTATGTATATACAAAATTATTCCTTTTTCCTTGACATAAGGCTTTTGCTTATGACCTTAAAAATTATTTTCATAAGGGAAAGCACAGAGGGCTTTTCTCATACCGAAAGTAAAAAAATTACCGATAAATCCAAAAAATAACACTGTTTTATTTCACCCGTTTGTAAAAAATACAAATGGGTGATTTTTTTGAAAAAATATAAAAAAAGTAAAGAGAAAAAGCGCGAAATTTTAACCGAGCCTTCTGTCCTGCCAACCTTCAGCAATCCCGGCACCGCCGAGGAAATGGTTAATTTCTACGGCACCTATGAAATACAGCGCACCGCCGACACCGATAATCAGTACCCCGCAATAGCACAGGGCTTTAATAAGAAAATAATCAAGCACGACTGCGAAAACCCCGAGAATAATTGAAATGAGCATTTCGGCTAACTGCAATCATTATAACACAAAAACTTGACAAATTACTCCAATCTGCTTATAATATAATTAAATTATTATGCATTACTGCGTTTTGGAGGAATTAAAAATATGATTAGTGCAGGCGATTTCAGAAACGGCGTAACCTTTGAGGAGGACGGAAATGTCCTTCAGGTTGTTGAATTTCAGCATGTTAAGCCCGGCAAAGGTGCCGCTTTCGTAAGAACAAAGATTAAAAATGTAATTACCGGTTCGGTTATTGAAAAGAGCTATAACCCCACCGCTAAATTCCCGACCGCCTTTGTTGAGAGAAAGGATATGGAATATTCCTACAGCGATGGCGACCTTTATTATTTCATGGACCAGGAAACCTATGATATGGTTCCGATTAACGGCAGCGAATTGGGCGACAACTTTAAGTTTGTTAAGGAAAATATGGTTTGCAAAATCCTTTCCTATAAGGGTAATGTTTTCGGTGTTGAGCCTCCCACATTTGTTGAGCTTCAGGTCACCAAGACCGACCCCGGCTTTGCAGGCAACACCGCAACCAACGCAACCAAGCCCGCAACCGTTGAAACCGGTGCCGAAATCCGCGTTCCCCTTTTCATTAACGAGGGTGATATGGTAAGAATTGACACCCGTACCGGCGAATATATGGAAAGAGCATAGGAGGGTATTTTACAATGGATATTTGTGAAAAGCTTGCTTATATTAAAGGCTTGGCAGAGGGACTTTCGCTTGACGAAAGCACAAAGGAGGGTAAAATCCTCACCGCAATTATCGACCTTTTGGGTGATATAACAGAGGAAATCTGTGATATTGAGGACGGCTGTGACGAGCTTTTGGAGCAGATTGACGCTGTTGACGAGGATTTGGCTTCACTCGAGGAGCTTATCTACGAGGATGACGAGGACTGTGACTGTGATTGCGATTGTGACGATTGTGATTGCGATTGCGATGACGAGATTTATGAAATTGAGTGTCCTGCCTGCAATGATATTATATATCTTGATGCTGATATGCTTGCAGAGGAGGGCATGACCTGCCCCAACTGCGGCACAGACCTTGAATTTGATTTTGACGGCGACTGCTGCTGTGACTGCGGCTGCGAGGACTCGGAAGAGGAATAATTTTTAATTTTAAAAGGTGCTGCCTTGCTAAAGGCTTTTCGCACAATCCTTGCCTCCCTCTGACGAGGGAGGTGGCACGGCGTAGCCGTGACGGAGGGAGAGAAAAGGTGAAAATTCTGCAAATAATGCGGTTGTTCTCTCCCTCAGTCTCGCTTCACTCGACAGCTCCCTCATCAGAGGGAGCCGCGGTGATGTCTACTCCGGAAATTGTGCGTTTTGGTCTTAGTGGGACAGCGCCTTTTTTACTGCCTTGAAGGGGTGAAAAATGTGAACAAAACCGAAGCAAAGCTTCAATATGATATATGCACCGAAAACCGAAACGGACTTCCCGTTATAATCGTGGCGGCAGGTTCATCAACCCGTATGAATGGAAAAAACAAGCTTTTTTTGGAGCTTAACGGTATCCCTGTTATCGCAAAAACACTGCTTGCATTTGAAAATTGCGAAAAAATCAAAAACATAATTCTCGTAACAAGGGACGAGGATATTCTTTCAATGCAGCTTGTTGCCGAAAAGTATATGATTACCAAGCTTTCGGATATTGTTTGCGGAGGGGAAAACCGCCAGAAATCGGTGCTTAACGGCTTTGCCCGCCTTGATGAGAATGACAAAAATGTCCTCATTCATGACGGCGCCCGTCCTCTTGTGAGTGAAAGAATTATCTGCGATGTAGCTGATGCACTCGAAAAATATTCAGCCGTTACCTGTGCGGTCAGGCTCAAGGATACCGTAAAGGAAACGGACGAAAAAGGAATGGTTATTAAAACACTTGACCGCAAAAGCCTTGTCGCTGTTCAGACACCGCAGGGGGTAAATGCTTGTGAATATTTAAAGGCGGCAGAGAATGCAGACCTTTCGCTTTTCACCGATGATACCTCGGTTATGGAGGCGGCAGGATATGAGGTTTTCACCGTGGAGGGTGACTATAAAAATATAAAAATCACCACTCCGGAGGATATTTTTGCCGCCGAGGCAATGAGGGAGGCTGACGGTTTATGCGAATAGGTCACGGTTACGATGTTCACCGCCTTACGGAGAACCGAAAATTAATATTGGGCGGTGTGGAAATTCCCTTTGAGCTGGGACTTTTAGGTCATTCGGACGCTGATGTACTGCTCCACGCCGTTTGCGATGCACTGCTCGGCGCCGCCGCTTTGGGTGATATAGGCAGGCATTTCCCCGATACCGACCAAAAATTCAAGGGGATTGACAGTCAGCTTTTGCTCAAAGAGGTTGTGGCGCTTTTGTCACAAAACGGCTTTAAAATTTCCAATATCGATGCCACAATTATTGCTCAAAAACCGAAATTGGCGCCCTTTATTCCCACGATGAAGGAAAATATTGCTTCGATTTGCAAAATTTCTCCCTCTCAGGTAAATGTGAAGGCAACCACAGAGGAGGGCTTGGGCTTCACGGGTGCTATTGAGGGAATTTCTGCCCACGCGGTCTGCATAATCTCCGAGTAATATTTTAATTTTCCGCTTCATACTATATAATGGTGATTAGCGTGAAATTTTTTATTACTCTTTCAAAGAAAAGCCTTGCGGTCATTCTGGCGGTGCTTGTTATCGCCCTTGTGATTACAGGTCAGGCTTTTTCTGCCAAGGCAGGCAGAATTGACGGCTCCACCAACGCGCTCCGCGTTTCCTACCTTAAAGGCTTAGGGCTTGACCCGAATGACAGCGACTGTGTCTCCAAGGAAATAACAATCCCCCAGAGCTTCAGCGAAGTCTACCAAAGCTATAACAGGCTTCAGAAAAAGGCGGGCTTTGATTTGTCGCGCTATAAGGGCAGAAGCGCCACTGTTTATACATATCCCTTGACCGCAGGCACCGTTGCCAACCTTGTTGTGTGTGACGGCGAGGTTATCGGAGGCGACATTGCCGAAACCGCGCTTAACGGTCAGATGAAGCCGCTTTTAAAAAACTGATTAAGAGAGTATAAAAATGTATGAATTTGCAAAGACTTGACAAAATAATATCATCACAGCTTAATATTTCCAGAAAGCTCGCCCGCAACGATATTCACCGCGGCAGGGTGACGGTGGACGGTGTCACGGTGCGTGACACGGCATTTCAGGTCTGTGCAGACAGCGCCGTGATAGAATATGACGGACAAGCCGTGAGCTACAAAAAATTTCTTTACCTTGTGCTTAACAAGCCAAAGGGGGTACTTTCGGCAAGCAACGATAAAACCCGCCAAACGGTTGTTGACCTTGTGCCCGAGCCGCTTCGCCGCCCCGATTTGGCGCCTGTCGGCAGACTTGACCGCGACACAACCGGTCTTTTGCTCATAACCGATGACGGAGCCTTTGCCCACAAAATCATTTCGCCCAAAAGCGGCATATTTAAAAAATACCGCGTTTTGCTTGACGGCAGCCTGACTAAAGAAACGGCAGAAGCCTTTGAAAAGGGCATAACCCTGACGGACGGCACTCAATGCCTGCCCGCAAGGCTTGAAATTCTGGGCGAGAGCGAGGCAGAGGTGGAAATTTGCGAGGGCAAATACCACCAGATAAAGCGAATGTTCGGAACTGTGGGACTTGGTGTGAACGAGCTTTGCAGAATTAAAATCGGAGGGCTTGCTCTGCCGGAGGATTTGCCTGTCGGTTTTTGTCGCGAGCTAACTGCCGAGGAGCTTGAAAATATAGTTAAAATCACATAATAACCAACTATTTTCCCCTTGTTTTATCAAGTTTTAGTTGATTTGAAATTTAAGTGTGCATAATAAACAAAACATTATTTATATGATTGGATATATTAAGTATAGCATTTTTCGGTCAACTTTGTTATAATAACATCGTTAAAAAGTATTTTTTCGCGTTTATTAGGAGGCTACAAAAATGGCAAGTTTATCTTTGCGCAATGTTTACAAGAGATATCCGGGCGGCGTTACCGCTGTTTCTGATTTTAATCTTGAAATCAAGGACAAAGAGTTTATTATCTTGGTTGGTCCTTCCGGTTGCGGTAAGTCCACCACCCTGCGAATGGTAGCAGGTCTTGAGGAAATTTCTGATGGTGAAATTTATATAGGCGACCGCCTTGTAAATGATGTTGCACCTAAGGACCGTGACATAGCAATGGTTTTCCAGAACTATGCTCTTTATCCTCATATGACAGTTTTCGATAACATGGCTTTCGGTCTTAAGCTTCGCAAAACTCCGAAGGATGAAATCAAGCGCCGTGTTGAGGAAGCTGCACGCATTCTTGATATTTCTCACCTGCTCGAGCGTAAGCCCAAGGCTTTGTCCGGCGGTCAGCGTCAGCGTGTTGCTCTCGGTCGTGCAATCGTTCGTGAGCCTAAGGTATTCCTTCTTGACGAGCCGCTTTCCAACTTGGACGCTAAGCTCCGTGCACAGATGCGTACCGAAATTTCAAAGCTTCATCAGCGTTTGGGTACAACCTTTATCTATGTTACCCACGACCAGACAGAGGCTATGACAATGGGTACCCGTATCGTTGTTATGAAGAGTGGTCTTATCCAGCAGGTTGACACTCCTCAGAACCTTTACCTCTATCCCTGCAACCTTTTCGTTGCCGGATTTATCGGTTCTCCTCAGATGAACTTCATCGAAGCTAAGCTCCTTAAAGAGGGCGAGGACTTCTTTGTTGAGTTCGGTTCTGAAGACACCAAAACAAGAGCAGGCGTTAAGTTCAAGATTAAGCTTCCTGCTGAAAAGAATAAGAACGATTGCCTCGTTCCTTATGTTGACAAGGAAATCATTATGGGTATCCGTCCTGAGGATGTTCATAACGAAGCTGACCTTCTTGCCGCATTCAAGGACGGTATCGTTGAAGCTGATGTTGAGGTTACCGAGCTTATGGGTGCTGAGACCTACCTTTATATGAACTGCGAAGGTCAGTCCATCAACGCACGCGTTGCTCCTACCAATACAGCTCGCCCCGGCGACAAAATTCAGATTGCGCTTGAGCCCGGCAAAATCCACCTCTTTGATAAAGAGACAGAGCTCACAATCTGCAACTAATCCAAAACAATTCACCCGCACCTTAAAAGGTGCGGGTTTTGTTATTTCTATAACTGCTTTATAGGATATGTAGGGGAGGGGTGCGGGTGTCCTGCGGACACCTCTGCGAAGCAGAAGCACCGACCGAGGCGACAGCCGAGACATTCCCCTCCCGCAAAACACCGAAAAAACAAACGGGAGGCGAAACGCCTCCCCTACTTAATCCGCAAGGTTAATCACAAGCTTGCCCTTTTTTTCTGCAAGCTCCTTGTATGTGCGCGCATTGCCGATAGTACGCACATAGGTCACAACACAGTCGGCTTTGCTTATCATCCATCGGTTTCTTTTGTCAATGGCAAAT
>JAFWAC010000025.1 GCA_017507805.1 Clostridia bacterium | reverse complement strand
GTCTGCATCTTTGCAATTTCAGGATAGGTAACTGCAAGACGGCAACCACGATGGCCCATCATGGGGTTGAACTCGTGGAGACCGGTGATGATGTTCTTGATATCAGCAACGGTCTTGCCCTGTGCCTTAGCCAAAGCTTCAATGTCAGCTTCCTCGGTAGGAACGAACTCGTGAAGCGGAGGATCCAAGAAACGGATGGTAACGGGGTTGCCCTCAAGAGCTTCGTAAAGCTTCTCAAAGTCGCCCTGCTGATAAGGAAGAATCTTAGCAAGAGCTGCTTCTCTCTCCTCAACAGTATCAGAACAAATCATCTCACGGAAAGCTGCAATTCTGTCAGCCTCAAAGAACATGTGCTCTGTACGGCAAAGACCGATACCCTCAGCGCCAAGCTCACGAGCCTTCTTAGCGTCAGCAGGAGTATCCGCATTGGTGCGAACCTTAAGGGTTCTGAACTCGTCAGCCCACTCCATAATTCTGCCGAACTCGCCTGCGATTTCAGCGTCAACTGTGGGGATAATACCGTCATAGATATTACCGGTAGAACCGTCAATAGAAATATAGTCTCCCTCAGTGTAGGTCTTGCCTGCAAGGGTGAATTTCTTATTTTCTTCATCCATAATAATGTCGCCACAACCGGATACGCAGCAAGTACCCATACCGCGAGCAACAACGGCAGCGTGTGAGGTCATACCGCCGCGAACGGTAAGAATACCCTGAGAAGCCTTCATACCTGTAATATCCTCAGGTGAGGTCTCAAGACGAACAAGGATAACCTTCTCGCCACGGTTATTCCAAGCCTCAGCATCCTCTGCAGTGAATACAACCTTACCGCAAGCGGCACCGGGAGAAGCACCCAAGCCCTTGCCTGCAGGTGTTGCAGCCTTAAGAGCCTTAGTATCAAACTGCGGATGGAGAAGTGTATCGAGGTTTCTGGGGTCGATCATAGCAACAGCCTGCTTCTTATCGATCATGCCCTCATCAACGAGGTCGCAAGCAATCTTAAGAGCAGCTTTTGCTGTTCTCTTACCGTTACGGGTCTGAAGCATAAAGAGCTTACCGTGTTCAACGGTGAACTCCATATCCTGCATATCACGATAGTGATCTTCAAGGATAGCGCAAACTCTATTGAATTCCTCGAAAGCCTCGGGGAACTTATTAGCCATTTCAGCGATAGGCATAGGAGTACGAACGCCGGCAACAACGTCCTCACCCTGAGCGTTTGTAAGGAACTCACCCATAAGTCCCTTATCACCGGTAGCGGGGTCACGGGTAAAGGCAACACCTGTACCGCAATCATCACCCATGTTACCGAATGCCATCATCTGAACATTAACAGCGGTACCCCAAGAATAAGGAATATCGTTGTCACGACGGTAAACATTTGCACGGGGGTTGTCCCACGAACGGAAAACAGCCTCAACAGCGCCCATCAACTGCTCCTTAGGATCAGAGGGGAAATCCTTACCGATCTTGTTTTTATATTCAGCCTTGAACTGATTAGCAAGGGTCTTAAGGTCATCAGCAGTAAGCTCAACGTCCTGAGTAACACCCTTTTCTTCCTTCATTTTGTCGATAAGCTCTTCAAAATACTTCTTACCAACTTCCATAACTACATCAGAATACATCTGAATGAATCTTCTGTAGCAGTCATAAGCCCAACGAGCATTGCCTGACTGAGCAGCCATTGTCTCAACAACCTCTTCATTAAGACCAAGGTTGAGAATAGTATCCATCATACCGGGCATAGAAGCACGAGCACCCGAACGAACGGAAACGAGAAGAGGATTAGTCTTGTCACCAAACTTTTTGCCGGTGATGCCTTCCATTTTGTCGATGTATTCCATGATTTCTGCCTGAATATCATCGTTAATCTTTCTGCCATCCTCATAATACTGTGTGCAAGCCTCTGTTGTAACAGTGAAGCCCTGGGGAACAGGAAGACCGATTTTGGTCATTTCTGCAAGGTTAGCACCTTTACCGCCAAGAAGCTCACGCATACTTGCATCGCCTTCTGAGAACAGGTAAACAAACTTGTGACTCATTAAGAATCAACCTCCTGAATTTTTTTATGGATACTATCCATTATTAACAATATTATACTTAACCAACTTTTAAGTATCCAAACCATTATAACAGCTTTTTTTAAAAAAATAAAGGATTTTTTTCATCAAACTGCCAAAACTCTGAAAAAAAGTTAAAATTAATAGTCTATTTCCTATTTTTTGGCATTAATTTAGTTAAATTTCAGGCAAAAAGGGATATACTACACTTAAGAACGCCGAAAGGAATACATTATGCGCAAAAAAATTATTGGAATTACTACTGATGTCTTATTTTACATTGCAGGTTGCTTCCTCTATTCTACTGCCGTGACAATGTTTATTTCAAGCAATGAAATCTCTCCGGGAGGACTTACAGGTATTGCAACAGCGTTAAACTTTTTATTTGCGCTTCCAAGCGGTATCATGCTGCTAATTCTTAACATTCCGATTCTTATAATCGGTTTTATAAAATTCGGCGGAGCTTTTATTTTTAAAACTGCATTTGTGACATTTTTTCTTTCCGTGTCTCTCACAATAACAGACACCGTATTACCGCAGTTTCACATAGATAAAGTGTTGGCGGCGGTTTTTGGAGGTATTCTTATGGGTGTGGGTTTAAGTCTGGTTATGCTGAGGGGTGCCACTACCGGCGGTGTTGACATATTAGCAAAGCTTGTAAACAGGCGTTTCAGACACATAACGGTAGGAAAGCTCATTCTTTTGATGGATGCATTTGTAATCTCTATTGCAACAATCGCCTACCGCAATATAGAAAGTGCGCTTTATTCTGTTATAGCTATGTATGCCACATCACGCGTTATGGATGCAGTTTTATACGGCTCGGACAAAGGCAAAATGATTTATATTGTTACCGAATTTCCGAAAGAAATATGCAAGGATATCAACAGCGACCTAAGACGGGGTGTGACAGTTTTAAGCGCAAAAGGCGGTTACACCGGGATTACGCGTTCGCTTTTACTTTGCACCGTGCGCCGATATGAGGTTTCTGCAGTTTATTCCATTATAGACAAATATGACCGTAACGCATTTATAGTGGTAAGCGATGCCGGAGAAATCATCGGCGAGGGCTTCAAAGCATTGAAATAACCATTGATTTTTATATAATATAAGCTTATAATAATACTATTCAGTGCTTGAGGAGTGGTAAAATGCTTAAGGTGAAATATATAAAGCTTAAAGAGGACGCCAAAATGCCGACCTACGGGACAGATTTTTCTGCCGGTGCAGATTTGTATGCCTGCGAAGGTGGCGAGGTTACGATTAATCCGGGTGAAACCCGAATAATACATACCGGGTTATCGCTTGAAATTCCCGAAGGATATGCCGGACTTATTTATGCCCGAAGCGGAATTGCAACGAAAAGAGGTCTGGCACCCGCGAATAAGGTTGGTGTAATTGACAGTGATTACAGGGGCGAAATAATGGTTTCGCTTTTCAACCATTCTGCGGAAGCTCAAGCTATTGCTGACGGTGAGCGCATTGCCCAGCTTGTTATTACTCCCTTTTTAAAGGTGGAATACACTGAGGCCGATACTCTCACCGAAACCGAACGCGGAAAAGGCGGATTTGGCTCTACCGGTAAAGTTTAATTTTCGGAGGAGTTTTTTTGGAAAACAACGCAACACTTGAAAAGCGATACGGTCTGTTTACAGCTATTTGCATGGTTTCAGGCATTGTCATAGGCTCAGGTGTATTTTTTAAGGCACAGGACATTCTTAATTACACAGAGGGTAATATGCCGCTTGGCATACTTGCTTGGATAATCGGCGGCGCAGTTATGATAATCTGCGCCGTTACTTTTGCAAATTTTGCCGCTATGTATGAAAAAATCAACGGCATTGTGGACTATGCAGAAGCAACAGTAGGTAAAAAATATGCCTATTTGACGGGTTGGTATTTATCGGTAATGCTCTACCCGTCTCTTACTTCTGTATTAGCATATATATCAGCAAAATACACCTTAGCTCTTTTGGGAAATTATGATGCCACGGGAGGTATGTGTATGACACTTGCAGGTCTTTTAATGACGCTATCCTATGCTTTTAACACCCTCTCCCCTAAGCTTGCCGGAAAAATACAGGTCAGCACTACTATAATAAAATTAATACCATTAATTTTAATGGCATTAATCGGTACTGTTTACGGAATTAAAAGCGGCAACCTGAACTCAGCTTTTGAAACTGCAGTCACACATTCACACATAGGCTTCAAAAGCCTTTTT
This sequence comes from Clostridia bacterium, assembly GCA_017507805.1. GTDB lineage: Bacteria > Bacillota > Clostridia > Oscillospirales > Acutalibacteraceae > UBA737. The sequence continues at coordinate 138,767 of JAFWAC010000025.1, read as the reverse complement.
TCGGGTGTTGCCGCCGCCGCTTTTGCATACGAGGGTTGGATTATAGCGACATCGATAAATGCAGAGCTTAAAAATGCAAAAAAAAATCTCCCAATTGCCTTAACAGTTGGAACATTAATTATCATAACAGTATATATAAGTTATTATATCGGGCTTTCGGGGGCAGCACCGATAGAGGTTTTGCAGAATGAGGGAGCTATTGCCGCATTCAAAAATATTTTCGGCTCTGTGGCAGGCAACATTCTCAATGCCTTTATCGTTGTTTCCTGTTTGGGTACGCTTAACGGAGTTATGCTTGCCAGCACGCGGGGCTTTTACTCAATTGCCCTTAGAGGTCAGGGACCGTCACCGAGAATTTTTTCACAGGTTGACAGCATCACAAAAATGCCAACCAATTCATCAATTATGGGACTTGTTGTTTGTTGGCTGTGGCTGTTTTACTATTATTCAGCCAATCTTACCAACCCAATTTTCGGACTTTTCAGCTTCGATTCCTCGGAGCTTCCGGTAATAACCGTATACTCCTTTTATATACCCATTTTTGTTATGTTTGCGATTAAAAAAGGTAAAAAAAATATTATAATGCCGCTTTCTGCCGCGGCGGCATCGGTTTTTATGCTGTTTTGCGCAATTTATGCACATGGCATAGCACCATATAAAGCCGCCGCGGAAAGAGGTGAATTTTCCTGTCCGATACTTTTTTATTTGTTGGTTTTTATCGCAATAATGCTGATAGGATTGATTTTTTACAAAGAGAAATGCTCAGAAAGCAGAGCTTGATTATTCGCTGAATATTTTAATTGCTTCCATAACATTTTCTTTAATGGCTTTTTCGGCATCAATAAGCACATCATGGAACTGTGAGTATTCCTTATTGGAAACTGCTGCACCGCCTGCCTTTGCCATATAGGTATAATAATTAACCTTACGAACGCCGCGTTTGATTACCTCATAATAATCTTCTTTGCTAACACCGCTGCCTCCATGCATAACAATAGGCAGTTTGTTTATTGCTTCGCGTATAGCAGATACCCTTTCAAAATCAAGCTTTGGTGCCGAACTGTAAAAACCGTGAGCAGTACCAAAGGCACAAGCCAAAGCGTCCACACCTGTTTCCTTAACAAAATACTCTGCAACATCCGGCTCGGTATAAATTGAAACACGGGTGTCGTCCTTACTTACGGTAGTAGCTCCGCCAAAACCGCCGCCGCGGGCGCCCATGGAACCAAGCTCTGCCTCAACCGAAGCACCGTAAGCCTTAGACATTTCAACAACTAATTTTGTGTTTTTAATGTTTTCCTCTAACTCAAGCTCAGAGCCATCATACATAACAGAGGTAAAGCCTAATTCTAATCCACGCTTAATGTAATTCAAATCCGTTCCGTGATCCAAATGCACACATACCGGAACGCTTGCTTTTTTGGCAAACATAAGCATTATAGGAGCAATCTCCTCCATTGTGCAAAGGCCCTTTTCCTCATGTAACTGAGCATGTGTTAGGCAGACCGGCTGATTTAATTCCTCAGCCGCCTTTATAACAGCCTTTATGCTTGTTAAATCAGGACCATTAAAGCAACCGATTGCTACTGACCTTTCCTCTGCTATTTTTAATATTTCTTTTAAATTCACTAACATTTAAAAAACCTCTTCATAATCGTTGATATTATCCATAAAAGTAAATTTGATTGTAGTGGTGCAGTTCTCATCCGGCTCTAAAAATTTCAATGCACCGTTTTTACGCAAAACATCCCTGCCGTCAGGTGTGCAGTTTCCGGGTTCAAGCCCTAAAACATAGTCGGTCTTTCCCATCATTTTCCACTCTGTAAAGCAAGGCAAAGCCGACTTATTATAGGTGAGGTAAACCCCTTTGGATATATCGCCGTTATATATTCCAACCCTTGCAACACCGTTATTTTCTTTAACATCGTAATAATAACAGCGTTCCTGATAGCCGGCTTGCGGTTTTTCGGTTTCAAGTGCCGTTTCAATATACTTTTCTGCATTTTCATCCCTTGCAATAATTCCGTTATTAGGTATATTCACCAAACTGTTTTCACTAAGCAAAGGATAGCCCATATTGCAATGATAAAGAAGCATATACGGCGACTTGGTATCCGCTTCATTAGTTACAGTATCCCTTACCTCAAAGGAGTTTTCGGTATAAGAAAAGGTATATGTCCTGTTCATCACAAGCTTTCTGCCGAAAAGCACAGCATCGCTCACAGCAAGTTTTACCGTCAGTCCGGTTTCGTCCTCCTCAATAGCCTTCAATTCTGCGGGAATGTTCGAAACTGTACCGTGTAACGGTAAATCCTCACCGTCATCACTGCAAGGCGAGCCCACAGCCGTTAAACCGCAGGTTGTGAAAAAGCCGGCAGTGAATGACTTGAGAAAGCCTGCACCCACGCCGTCATAGTATTGCGGTGCAACATAACCGCAAGGCGCAAAATAACCCATATTATCGCCCTTGAAAATAACGCGTGATATATCTCCTGCCCTGTCGAGAGAAAGCCATGCTTCAAGTCCCAAACCGTTACGGACATAGAGAAAATGCATACCGCTTCCCTTTCCGCCCTGCAAAACATACTGTTCAGCACCCCTTGTCTGCAAAGGATTACCTATGTAATTTTTCATTTTAACCACTCCTATAAGCTCTTTATTGCATTATAAAGCCCGGAATACTTTTTGTAAAGCGAATAATAAATTTTTTTGTTTTCCTTTTGCGGTGTAAATATTTTGCGTACCACAGACATTTTTTCCACAGCACCGCTTAGATTGTCAATAGCTCCAATGCAAATTCCGGTAAGTGCGGCAGTCCCTGCGGCTCCTACCTCTTTACAGGAAAGTGCAGTGATTTCGGTATCTAAAATATCTGCTTTTATCTGCAGCCATACATCCGAAGCCGCACCGCCGCCCGTTGCTCTTATCTCCTTAATTTCTCCTGTCATCTCCTTCATAGTCTCAAAATTAAGAAGCATTTCATAGGAGGTGCCCTCCATTAAAGCCTTGTAGAGGTCGTATTTTGTTGTTTCAAGGGTAATGCCTATAAATGCCGCCTTAGAGTCATTATCCATATAAGGTGTTGCCGCGCCCGCAAAGTGAGGCATAACGAGTATACCGGTAGGCTTATCACTTACAGCCTTATCAAGCTCAGAATAAACATTTTTGCCTTGTTTTTCGGCGCTATGCCACTCAAGCTCGGCAAAGTTATCTCTAAACCATTTAAGGGTTGCACCACCTGTAAATGACAATGCATAGCAAGCATACAAATCATTAATATACGGCACAACAGAATATCCACCCTCATAAAATTTTATGTCGGTGGGCTTTTCCTTTAAAATAACGGGAATACACTCAACAGTGCCCGTTCCGTCCATTGCCTGAGTGGATTTGAATACACCTGCTCCTATCATTCCGGCAACCTGGTCGTGACAGCCGTTCACAACAGTAATATCATAATCTATACCAAGGATATTTTTGATTTCATCGGTTGTTTTCCCGGCAACCGTTCCTGTGGGAACAGGAGTTGACATAAGGTTCACATCAATATCAGCGGCATCGAAAACCTCTTTAATCCAGCATTTTTTCTCAATATCAAATGCGGCTGTACGGGCGGCAAGCGAGTAATCTATCTGAGCCGTACCCGTTAAGATATAAATAATGAAATCCTCGCCTAAAAGTACGCGTTTGCATTTTGAAAAGGCTCCAAAATTATTATTTTTTTGCCACATTATTTTTGAAATGCTATACATCGGATGAGGCTTTACACCTGTAAGCAAGGTCAGCCTTTCCGTCCCAATGGTTTCGCAAAGATATTCACATTCCTCTTTGCCTCTGGGGTCAGTATAAAGCATTGACGGTGTTAAAATATTGTCGTCATCGTCAAGCATGGCAAAGGTCTCGCCAAAGCTTGTAACACCCAAAGCCTCCACCTGATACTCTGCAACAGCCATTTTCAGCAAGGATAAAACACCACATTTAACATCTGTAAAATCAATTTCATGCTGACCGTTTTTATGAACGGCATTATACTCATTATAGTAGGTAGCGAGTAGCTCGCATTTTTCGTTGTAAAGAGTAATTTTACAGCCTGTTGTACCTACATCAAGTCCACCAAAAATCATAGCCTAATCCTCAATACTTACAACATCATAGCCGAGATAATACTTAAATGCTTCTTCAAGTATACCCTTAACATGACCGTTAGCAACGGTTGTGTGATGCTTAAATCCGCCGCGTGCCAGCTTTATGAGCTTATCCTGCAAATTGCTGATCTTAGCCACACCGCCGCAACCGAAAAATTCCTTTTCGATATTATCGTCAGTAAATTCGCCCTCGCTGAAGTAAATGGTGATTTTTCCGTTCTCTGTCTTACAGTTCGAGAAGGTCATTGGGAAAGCGGCAATTCTGCCCTCGTTTGTACCCCAACCGCTACCGGGGTCTCCCTTATCAAACATTTTGTGCGAGGTTACCGTCCCCTTACCTGCCATCAGCTTCTGAGCAGTTGATCCGCAATGGAAAAGTATAACCTTGTCGGGGTCATCACCGTAATTATTATTCCAATCAAGACAAGCGGCAGGACCTTCGGTTGCAAGTGATAATGCGCGCATTGTGATAGCAGAGCACATATCAATTTCGCAGGATGCGGTAATGCCTCTGTCGTTAAGCTCGGACAAAAGAACACAGGGACAAACTCTCAGGTATGTCTCCATCTCATTCCAGCAACGAAGCGCTATTGCGTCAAGGTGATAGGTTTCTATGTATTCATCGATAACCACACTTATCTTTGCAAGCATTATTTTCTTGTCCTGAGGAACATTACTGAAATCCGTATATTTTTCAAGGGCTGCAATTTTTGCAATCACCTTATCATCGGTGTCGGCTTTTGCTCTTACAAATTCAAAAAGCTCGGACAAATCAAAGCTTTCTACATTTATACCGTGTCTTTGCATAGTAATCTCGTCAAAGCGAACGGTTTTGAAGGCGGTTGTACGCGCTCCGATGCAACCGATTGTAAAGCGCTTCATTCCCTTAACAACGCGGCAAACAGCGGCAAAATCGTGCAAATTCTGTGTGAACTCAGGTGTCAAAGGATTTACAACATGGGGCTTCATTACAGTGTAAGGTACTCTGTACTGCTCGAAAACATCTGTTACAGAGAATTTACCGCAATAAGCATCTCTGCGGTGCTTAAAGTCCATTTTTCCGATTTCATCGGGATAAGCCTGCATCAGGATGGGAACTCCTGCATCCTGCAATGCCGCAATAGCTCCGTTTTCATCAATAAAAATAGGCATACAAAGGATAACCCCGTCATACTCACCCTCGTGAGATTTGAGCCATTTGGCATAAGCTCTGCCCTCATCTCTTGTTTCAACCGCACCGTAGCGTGTGGCATCTTTGTCCATAATGATGTAATCATAGCCCGCATCGGTTACTGCCTTAACCATATCCTCGCGCGCGCCCTCAATAAGCTCGGCAGGCATAAAACCGCGATTGCCGAAAAACAATGCAAAAGTCTGTTTTTTCATAAAACTACCTCCAATAAAAATTAACACTTTAATTTTACCCTTTTCAGTGTTATAATTAAAGTCAAATTAATACTAAAAATGGTAAATTTGTACGGGGAGGCGTATTTTTATGGACTTGCAGCTTGATGCAAAACAAATTGAGGAGCTGATGAAATCCTTTTTCACACTTTCGGGTATTCGTTTTGTTTTATTCGGGGCAGATTTCAGAGAAATAATTTCATATCCAAAAGAAAACTGTGACTTCTGCAAATTAATGAAAGGCTGTCCGAAAACAAGACGGAAATGTAATTACGCAGACCGCCGTTCCTTTGAAAAGTGCGAAAAAGAAAACAAGCTTGTTATATATAAATGTCATGCCGGCTTGGTTGAGGCGGTTATTCCCTTGCACGAAAATGAAAAAATTATCGGTTATCTGATGTTTGGTCAGATAACCGATAATCCCGATAAAAAAGCTTTTTTGGATAAGATACCTTTTTGGAAGGAGAGCTATCAGCTTGATGAATTCAAGCTCAAAAGCAGTATAGAAAGCATCACCTATAAAAGTGAATTTGAAATAAAATCAGCGGCAAAAATAATGGAAGCCTGCACCTCGTATATAATTTACAAGGAGCTGATAATACCCGAAAACGACAAAATTCTTGAAGCCGCCAAGAGCTATATTGAAAATCATCTTTCAGAGGATATAAACATTTATGAGCTATGCAAGGAAATAAAAATCGGACGAACAAGGCTTTATGAAATATTCCGCAATGAGCTGAAAACAGGCATTTCAAAATACATTTTGCGCCGCAGAATGCACCGCGCCAAAAAGCTGCTTAAAACCACCGAAATGTCAATACCTGAAATTTCCGCTGCAGTTGGCTTTTCGGATTATAATTATTTCAGCAGAGTATATAAAAAGACCTACGGCAAATCCCCAAAGCACTACAGAAGCGCACGCAATCAATAAAGGTCCGGAAATAAATATTTATAGTGATTTTCGTTTTTGCTCCAAAATTTTTTAATAATAATTATGCCTCAAAAAAAACGAGAGCTATTTAATTTTGTTTAAGCAACAAAAGTTTTCTTAATAGTACCAAATCGGCAGAGTTAGTGCTATCGTCTCCGTTAATATCACATTCTTTCATCGATACAATATTTTTCTTTATTCTTACTAAATCAACAATGTTGAATTTTGTATCGGAATTAACATCCGCAATACTGCTTATACTTTCAGAACAATTTGCCTCAAAGCTTTGACCGCCAACCTCTGCGATAATGTCTGCCGAAAGCTTGGAATTATAATTATTGTAATCAACCGTAGAATAGATATAAAAATATTTATTTTCTTGATTGGGTTCTACAGCTTCACCGTTAAGTGTAATACCTATATTCTCATATCCACTACCAATAAAAACGCTATCAGGTAATTTAAACTTTATCAAAAGCGTTCCATCCACAATTTCTAATGCAGGTTTAAATTTCAGATATGGCAGTAAAAGTGTTTCGTTGTGATTGCAGTCTGCGCATATATGCATAACACTTCCATCTTTCCCCTCGGTCGGAATTTTATTTAATGAAATTTCTCCAAAGTTATGTATTATGCTAAAATCAATTTCCTGCTCATTTGCAAACGCTTCAAAATATGTATTATCGTTTTTGCAATTACTATGAATAATTAAATTTTCTTGAGCATAGAAAGTACCGTCCGCAATTTCGGTTATACTGTTTGCCAAAGTAACATCTGTTAAATTATAACAGCCTTCAAAAGCCATATCAGCAATTGCGGTAGGTATATAATCACCTAAACTGTCGGGTATTGAAACCGCGTTTTCAGCAGTACAGCCTGTAATAATTGCCGTACATTCACTTGAAATCAAATATTCCAATTCACCCGAAACACGAGTGAATTCTTTTAAAACTATTGTAGGCTCGGTTGATGCAATATCAGCAGTATATTCAGGCAACTTCAAATTGCCGTATTCATCACTGATAGCCTGACCTATAAATTTTAGGTTTTGATTATTAAGCGGGTTTGTAACTGCGTCAGATTCCATTACGTAATAATTATAAATAAAATTAGGTATTAAACCGCTAAATTCGTTGGGATTTACAGTCGTGTTTCTTAACGAGTATGTAGCTATTTTCGGCAGATTGATTTTTATGGGTATTGAACTTTTGGTTGTTGTACCGTTACCAAGCTGACCACTGTCATTATATCCCCAAGTATAAAGGCTGCCGTGCTTTGTTATTGCGGCACTATGAAAACCTCCTAAACTAACCGTTACTACATTATCCATTATTTTTATTGGTTTATAGCTATCAGTTGTTGTTCCGTTGCCAAGTTGTCCTATGTAGTTATATCCCCAAGTATAAAGGCTACCATCCTTTGTTATTGCTGCGCTATGTTCCCCACCCAAACTAACTGCTGCTACATTATTCATTATTTTAATAGGTTTCTTGCTATTAGTTGTTGAATCGTTGCCAAGTTGACCGTTAATATTCCAACCCCAAGTCCAAAGAGTGCCGTCTTTTTTTATTGCGGCACTGTGATAGGCGCCTAAACTAACAGATGCCACATTATCCATTATTTTTATTGGTTTATAGCTATCAGTTGTTGTTCCGTTGCCAAGTTGTCCTATGTAGTTATATCCCCAAGTATAAAGGCTACCATCCTTTGTTATTGCTGCGCTATGTTCCCAACCCAAACTAACTGCTGCTACATTATTCATTATTTTAATAGGTTTCTCGCTATTAGTTGTTGAACCGTTGCCGAGTTGACCATATTCATTACTACCCCAAGTATAAAGGTTGCCATCTTTTGTTATAGCTGCACTATGATAACCTCCTAAACTAACCGTTACTACATTATCCATAATTTTTTGAGGTGTAAAGCTAACCGCTGTTGTTCCGTTGCCAAGTTGACCGTTAATATTCCAACCCCAAGTCCAAAGAGTGCCATCTTTTGTTATTGCTGCACTATAATCAATACCCAAACTAACTGTTGCTACATTATCCATTATTTTTATAGGTTTCTTGCTATTAGTTGTTGAACCGTTACCAAGTTGCCTATCGTTATTATATCCCCAAATATAAAGATTTCCATCTTCAGTAATTACTGCACTATGATAACTGCCAAAACTTAATTTATTGGCACCTATTGAAACGACACCGCTACTCGAATCACCCCCTGAAGAATTGTTGATTGGATATAGGTTTCTTGTGATTTTTTGTGGTGCGCCATTTATAGTAACGCTCTTTGAAATAGGTACATATTTATCATTAACAATACTTACCGTATAGTTGCCATCAGGCAAGAAAACACTCACGTTGCCAAATGTATTTGTAGTATCGCTTTTGTTGCCGATATTAACCGCTATATTCTTTAAGTTTTTACCGCCACTATCCTTAACATTTACCGTTAATCTATATTCTTTGTGTGGGCATTTGGTAAAATCAAATTCTAAATATTCAAAAGAAAAATAAAAATCGGTTATTTTAAGTTTTATTTCAAATATATCTCTTTCATAAGTCCACTTTTCTTTATTTAGCAAGGAAATTTTATACCCTAAAGATACCTTAGCATTAAATTCACCCTCTATACAGGCAGAACAGGTGTGATGTTCATCATCGGTAGTAGCTTTTTTTGAAAGCGCGCCTTTAACCTCAACACCGGCAACTCCTTCGAGCGAAGCTTCAGCAATTTTTTCATCAATTATCTCTAATGCAGGCTTAAGTGAAATTCCTAAGAAAACGGTTGCTTCAATTTTAAACTCAGCTTCAAATTTGGGTGTTTTAGAAATATTTGTGACACCTTCTTTGGTGCTAACCTTAAATCCTATTGAACCTTTCATTCTGCCATATAACCCTATTTTGCCTGTAGCTTCAAGCACAACCGAAGGTCTTGCAACAAAAATCACTCCCGGAACAATGACTATATGTAAACCACCTAAATCAACAAAGGTTTTACTGATTTTTCCGGAAAGTTCTACCCCTACTTCTAATTGATATTCAATTTGAAATTCTACATAAGCCTCTTTTAATGAAATATATACCTTTAATTTTAATTCTAAACTAAATTCTACCGAACCATTTAAAGTTACTTTTATATTATCTTTTTCTACAAAATCGTGATCGATAAAATCATAACTATGTGAATATCCTTTTGAACCCTCTAAATCAATAGCATAAGTAGTTGGTTTTTCAACAAGCCCATTATAAACGATACCATCTCCTAAATTAGAGGTATCTATTGTAGAATCTTCTGTAGAAGCTGTAGAGTCAATCTTTACATAATCAAAAACATCCTCAAGCTCTAACTCGCTTTCAGTATATGTAATAGTGCCATTTTCGTCAGCAGAAATCGAGGCGATTTTTACAATTAAAACCTCACCATTTTCGTAATTATATGAAAAAATATCCCCTACCTGCAAAGCCTTAACCTCGTCTGTAGGGTTGGTTATAGTATAAACACCGTTTTCCTCGTCTGCAGTAACGGTCATTTGAGCGTTATTATCTATAAGTTCAACAGTATTATTAAAAACCGCAAAGTTATTGGTTTTATCATCATCAAACTGCAAAACCTTGTCTTGTTCAAAATCATCGGTAGTTTTAGATAAAAATTCCTGCATTTCTTGTGTATACATATTTGAATTATAAACACTGCAAAGCGGTTTTAAATCGTCAGTATTTATCAAGTAAGCCTGAATAATAAAATATGTAGGCACAACGGATATATCAAAAGTTAATGTAACTAAAGTGTCATCCCTTGTAATATCTAAATTTTGAGAGGTAATAAGCTTTGTGCCATCCTCACTGTAAATACCAACAAAAAGGGTGCAATCCTGCAAAGCCTCTAATTCCACTAAAGCTTCGCCATCGCTGTATTCTACAGAAAAAACATTAAAACCGTTGTTTTCAAGCTGTTTTTCCATCTCAGAATTAATTGTTTGAGATAACAATCCTCCAAAGGAGTTAGTGGAATCTACAGAAATATTATTTTCTAACGCAGGAGTTACAGTATCAGCAGTGCCTTCGGCATTTGTTGGTATCACCAAGAAAGAAAACAAAGTTGTTAAAACCAAAATAACCGCAATTAATTTTTTCATAAAATTCTCCCCCCAATTTAAAAAGTGCGGCTATCGAAGTAACCGCACAAAAAACACAAACTCCGACAGTCGCCAAACCAACTCAAATAGAACAATATGACATAGCACAAAACCTACCCGAGTGGAATTTGCATTTTTATCAAATTCATATAGAGTAAGTTTTTGTACTTAAAAGGGTATAATACACCCGTTTAAGAAAAAATCAGATTATTCTATTTTTAAAGTTGATTTGGCATTTATTAGTTTACCACTTTATAAAGTAACAGTCAAGAAATAAATATTTATAACGATTTTTCCAATTTTGTTCCGTTTTTGCTCCGTTGGATTTATATAAAAATTAAAGTCATTGTAAGCGGACAGTCGAGGACGCCTGTCCCTACAAAGGTGAATTTGATTTGTGGGCTAAATTGTAATTTATTTCTCTTTATAGAAAAATTTTTTATAGAAAAAAGTTTCAAAAAACTCTTGACTATTTGTTTTTTTGTGGTATAATAGCTTTTGTTCAAACGCAGGTGTAGTTCAATGGTAGAATTCCAGCCTTCCAAGCTGGTTACGTGGGTTCGATTCCCATCACCTGCTCCAAAATAAAATCCGTTCTCAAAAGAGAACGGATTTTATTTTGGATACAAGAAAACCACTTGCACTAAGCGAGTGGTTCCAAAGAGGCTTTTGCCGATAAGTAATCCCGCCGCAGCGGTAGGCTCCACTTGTCAGGGGAGCTGTCAAAACCAAAGGTTTTGACTGAGGGGTAGTTTGATAGGATTTTCTTTCTCTACCTCCGTCTTTTTGCCTTACGGCAAAAATCCACCTCCCTCATCAGATGGAGGCGGACTGCTTTCAATATTCATCATTCATTACTTAAATATACTTTTTATTTTGCGTGCGGTTTACGCCAAGCACTCCGCCGATAAGGCCGGAAAGCAGAATAATTATAAAATGAAACAGTGTATTTGATGTAATTCCGCCCTTATCAACAATCAGGGAAACGAGTGTTACAAGTGCAAAGGTTATACCTCCTGTCGCAGCGCCCAAAAGCAATCCCTTGCTTCCAATTTTTCTACCGATATAAAAAGCAGAGGCAAGTGTTCCTGCCGCAACCGATATTGTTGCAAAAAGTGTTGCATAATCATAACCCGATTCTGTGAAATACATAACCAAAGCAAACAAAAAGACAAATACGGCAGTTACAAGAATATGTAAAATTGCACCTTTTATTATTGAAGGATAGTTATTTGTTCCTTTATTTATCAAATCGTTTTTCATAAAAAAACCCCTCCCGAACAATACATATATATTCGGGAGGGATAATTTTTATGAACAGTTGTAGCAATTATTTGGACGGAGCATCGTCATGAACAGTGAGATTGCTCTGCAATGCCCAGCGGGCAATTGTAAGCTTGCTGTGGTCGCTCTGAGACTCAATTACAATTGCATCCTCTTTAAGAGAAATAACGCGACCGTAAATACCGCCGATGGTGACAATTTCATCGCCAACCTGAAGGTTCTCGCGCATTTTCTTTTCTTCCTTTTGCTTTTTGCGCTGAGGACGGATAAGCAAAAGATACATTGCACCAAAAATGATAACTAAATAAATTACCATAAAGATAATGCTGTTACCGCCGTTACCGGCTGCATCGGCAGAAGCCTCTGCCAACAAAATAGGATTTAATTCCATTGATTTTAACCTCCAAAAAAACTATTGCTATGATTATAACTCAAATATCCTTTTATTTCAAGCAGAAAATGTCAAATTATACCCTTGTGGAATAAATTATTTCCTTTTCACGCTTAAATTCCGCAAAATTACCGTTATCGAGCGCATTTCTTATATCAATCATAAGATGATTATAAAACCACAAATTATGCATAACAAGTAATCTTTGCGAAAGCATCTCCTCTGCTTTCAGCAGATGGCGTATATAAGCCTTACTGTACCTTTTACAAACCGGACAGTCGCAATTAGGATCTATCGGTGTCATATCTCTATCATATTTTTTATTATTAATATTAATAATACCGTATGATGTAAAGAGATGACCGTGTCGCGCATTGCGGCTCGGCATAACGCAATCGAAAAGGTCTACTCCCCTTTCAACCGCATTAAGAATATTAGCAGGTGTGCCAACACCCATAAGGTAGCGTATCTTATCCTTGGGCATAACAGGAGCTACATTATCGATTATATCATACATAACCTCTGTCGGCTCTCCGACCGCAAGACCGCCGATAGCATAACCGTCAAGGTCAAGCTCTGCAATTTCTTTCATATGAGCTACTCGCAAATCCGCATAAGTACAGCCTTGGTTTATTCCAAAAAGCATTTGTTGGGGATTAACCGTATTTTCAAGAGAGTTAAGCTCTGCCATTTTCACCTTGCATCTTTTAAGCCATCTTGTTGTTCTCTCGCAGGAGGCTTTTGCATAGGAATGCTCAGCAGGGTTTTCAACACATTCATCGAATGCCATTGCAATTGTTGAGCCCAAATTAGATTGTATTTGCATACTTTCCTCGGGTCCCATGAAAATCCGTTTTCCGTCAACATGGGAAGCAAAGGTTACGCCCTCCTCCTTTATCTGCCTTAAAGAGGAAAGCGAAAAAACCTGAAAACCGCCGCTGTCGGTAAGTATGGGACCGTCCCATGTAGTGAATTTATGCAGTCCGCCGCAGTCCTTGATAAGCTCGTCACCGGGTCTTACATGCAGATGGTAGGTGTTTGAAAGCATCACCTGACAATCAAGTGTTTTTAAATCCTCGGCGGAAACCGCACCCTTTATTGCGGCGGCAGTTGCCACATTCATAAAAGCAGGTGTTTGCACGGTTCCGCGATTTGTTATAAATTCTGCGCGGCGCGCATTGTTTTCTTGTTTTATAAGCTTATACATAAATTTTCTCCATTCTGCTTACTAAATAAATCTTTTATTGAATAAGCGGGACGATGTGGGCATCGTCCCCTACAAAATCACCTATACAATCAACATCGCGTCACCGAAGCTGAAAAATCTGTATTTCTCATTAACAGCGGTTTTATAAGCGTTCATTGTGTTTTCAAAACCGGCAAAGGCAGAAACCAACATTATTAAGGTACTTTCAGGCAGATGAAAATTTGTGATTAGTGCATCCATACATTTAAATTTATAGCCCGGATAAATAAAAATTTCGGTGTCACCTTGACACTCAACAATTTCACCGTATTTTTGAGCAACACTCTCGATTGTGCGGCAGCTTGTAGTCCCCACACAAATAACTCTGCCGCCCTGTGCCTTTGTCTGATTGATAATTTCCGCCGCCTCCGCCGTCACTGAATAATACTCAGAATGCATTTTGTGCTGAGTGACATCATCAACCTTGACAGGGCGAAATGTTCCAAGCCCAACATGCAATGTGACATAAGCAATTTTAACACCGTAATTCTTTAAATTTTCGAGCATATCCTTTGTAAAATGCAGACCGGCGGTTGGTGCCGCCGCGGAGCCAAGCTCCTTTGAATAAACAGTTTGATAGCGTTCCTTGTCCGCAAGCTTTTCTTTAATATACGGTGGTAAGGGCATCTGACCGATTTCATCAAGGCAAGCAAAAAAGTTTTCCTTACAATCGAACTGTAAAATACGGTTTCCGTCCTCTAAAACCTCGGTTACTACCGCTGACAGCTTGTCCGAAAATTCAAAAGTATAACCTGTTTTGGCTTTCTTTCCCGGACCTGCAAGACATTCCCACAAATTATTGCCGCGTTGCTTTAATAATACAAACTCTACAACAGCACCGGTATCAATCCTTTTCCCGTAAAGGCGCGCAGGTAAAACACGGGTGTTGTTCATAACAAGACAATCGCCCGGCTTCAAAAAGCCTTCAAGCTCGGAAAAAACAGAATGTGTTAATTCTCCGCTTTTCTTATCCATAATCAAAAGCCGCGAATTATCCCTTTTTTCAAGGGGTGTTTGTGCGATAAGCTCCTCGGGTAGGTTATAAAAAAAATCACTTGTTTTCATTTTCACCAATATCTTTCAGTAATTTATAGTTATTTTCAGCATAAAATAGTTTGACTAACCATACTGCAAATGTTATAATTAATAATAAACTTAAGTTATTATATTGCAATTTGCAATATATAGCAAGTAAATTTTTTAAAGAAGGAATGTGATTGCACATGAAAAAATATAATGTAGGTATAATAGGTGCTACCGGAATGGTAGGTCAGCGCTTTGCTTTATTGCTTGCTGACCATCCTTGGTTTAATGTTACAGCACTTGCGGCAAGTCCCAGAAGTGCCGGTAAAAGCTACGAGGAGGCTGTAGGAAACCGTTGGGCAATGAAGGATGCTATGCCCGAAAATTTAAAAGACCTTGTTATTTACGATGCCGTAGCTGATATTGAAGCAATTGTATCAAAGGTTGATTTTGTTTTCTGTGCCGTTGATATGAAAAAGGATGAGATAAAAGCCCTTGAGGAGGCTTATGCAAAGCACGAGTGCCCTGTTGTTTCAAACAACAGCGCCCACAGATTTACTCCCGATGTGCCTATGATTATTCCTGAAATCAATCCTCAGCACACCGAAATTATCGAGGCTCAAAGAAAACGACTTGGTACAAAGCGCGGATTTGTAGCTGTAAAATCAAACTGCTCACTTCAAAGCTATGTTCCTGCCCTTTATCCTCTTGATAAATTCGGAGTTGAAAAATGTCTTGTTTGCACATACCAAGCAATTTCAGGTGCGGGCAAAACCTTTGAGCGTTGGCCCGAAATGATTGACAATGTTATCCCCTACATCGGCGGCGAGGAGGAAAAAAGCGAAAAAGAGCCCCTCAAAATTTGGGGAGAAATTAAGGACGGCGAAATCGTTCCTGCACAAAGCCCAAAATTCACTGCACAATGCTTGCGCGTTCCCGTTTCTGACGGTCATATGGCTGCAGTTTTCGTTACATTCAAGAACAAACCCTCTAAGGAGGAAATCTTAAATACATGGGCTGAATTTGCAGGTGTGCCTCAGGAATTGGAGCTTCCCCACGCGCCCAAGCAGTTTATACACTACTATGAGGAGGATAATATGCCCCAAACAAAGCTTTGCCGCGATCTGGAGGGCGGTATGGCAGTATCTGTGGGCAGACTCCGCGAGGACAGTCAATACGACTATAAATTCGTTTGCCTTTCCCATAATACCCTCAGAGGCGCCGCCGGCGGAGCTGTGCTGTTAGCCGAGTTGCTTTGCGCAAAGGGATATATGGACTAAAAATTTTATAATATTTCCGTTAGGAGCTGATAAATTATGAAGCAACCCTTATTCAAGGGAGCAGCTACTGCTCTTGTTACCCCTATGAAAGAGGACGGAAGTGTAAATTTTGAAAGACTTGAATCGCTTGTTGACCAACAGATAATTGCCGGTATAGATGCGCTGGTGATATGCGGTACTACGGGCGAAAAATCAACCCTGCGTTATGACGAGCATGTAAAGGTGATTGAGGTTGCTGCAAAGGCGGCTTCAAAAAGAGTGCCCATTATCGCAGGCACAGGCAGTAATGACACCGTTTATTCGGTGGAGCTTTGTGAGGATGCCGAGACAGCGGGTGCTGATGCCTTCTTAATGGTAACTCCATATTACAACAAAACCTCTCAGGACGGTCTTGTGGCTCATTACAGCTATATTGCAGACAGGGTTAATAAACCGATTATTATTTATAATGTTCCCTCTCGCACGGGTGTTTCCATAAAGCCTGAAACCTACGCAAGGCTTGCTGAACACAAGCGGCTTGTTGCTGTTAAAGAGGCTAATGGCGATTTATCATCGGTTGCAACCTCGCGTTATTTATGCGGTGATAAATTGGATTTTTATTCGGGAAACGATGACCAGATTGTTCCGATTATGTCTTTGGGCGGTCTTGGTGTAATTTCTGTGCTATCCAATTTATTGCCGAAGGAAACCCACGATATGTGCGAGGAATATCTTAACGGCAATATTCAAAAGGCTTGCGAAATGCAAATTAAATATACAGGTCTTATAAACGCTTTGTTCAGCGATGTTAATCCTGTACCTGTGAAAACAGCGATGAACCTTGTTGGAATGGATGTCGGTCCCTGCAGATTGCCGCTTTATCCAATGAATGAAGCTACCCTTTCCAATCTCAAAGAGAAGCTCAGGGAGTGCGGTTTTTCACTGTAAGCTTATAAAACATTTTAGGATGTGAAAAAATGATTAATGTTATTCTTTGCGGCTCAGGCGGCAAAATGGGCGCTTTTGTTGCAGATGCGGTTTCTAAAGATGCCGATTTGCAAATCGTTGCCGGTGTTGACAAATTTAATAACGGACAACGGTTTCCTGTTTTTGACAGCTTTTCAAGCATTACTGCAGATGCAGATGTGATTATTGATTTTTCAAACCCTGCCTTACTTGATGATTTATTAAAGTTTGCTTGCGAAAAAAAAATACCTGCCGTTCTTGCAACAACAGGATACAGTGAACAGCAGATTGCAAAAATACACAGTGCTTCTAAAATTATTCCGATTTTTTTCTCCTTTAATATGTCGCTCGGCGTTAATCTTATTTGCAGTCTTGCTAAAAAAGCGGCTTCTATCTTAGGAGACGGCTTTGACATTGAAATAATTGAAAAGCATCACAATCAAAAGTTAGATGCTCCGTCTGGTACTGCTATAATGCTTGCAAATGCTGTAAACAGCGAGTTTGATGACACCAAGATTTATGAGTATGACCGACATTCAAAGCGTCAAAAACGCTCCAAAAGTGAAATTGGTATACATTCGGTACGGGGCGGCACCATTGTTGGCGAACACGATGTTATATTTGCCGGTCACGATGAGGTTATTACTATTTCACACTCGGCACAATCACGCGAGGTTTTCGCAGTTGGTGCTGTAAGAGCCGCAAAATTCTTATCCGGAAAAGCTCCGGGTATGTATGATATGAACAGCATTATGAGCTTTGAATAATCTAAAAACACAACTACCGTTTTTTGTCGGTAGTTGTGTTTTTCTGTTATTATCACAATGCTGTCTGAGTATCGTCAGGATCACCGTTCCTTGCAAGCTCATATTCCTTTGACCAATCAAGATCACGGTATTTCTCTCCTCGAGGGTCGTTTTCAATCCAATCGAGCAACATATCAAGCATTTCCTCTGTCCATGTAGCTCGGTCAATTTGAGCCGTTGTAAACTTATTCTGTGCTATCATTTCAAAACCGAAATCATCCTTTACATGGGTTTTGGCAGCACCTTCAACGACCTCTTGAACCAAATGGCTGGGAATAAAAAGCACCCCTCCGCCTGCTCCATACACTATATCACCCGGCAAAACCGTGGCTTTCCCAATTCGGGTAATACCGTTAAAATCCTTCATAACAAATTCGCGAATCGGTGTTGGGTCTATACCCCTATAATACACCTGCACATCAGGCACAAGCTTCATCTGCTCAACATCACGGATACCACCCCAAATCACACCGCCGCCCGTCTTGGTCTTGGTTTTAATGGCAGTGGTTAAATTTCCGCCAAGAAATGTACCCTTATATATTTTATCATACATATCAGCAACCACAACATCGCCCTCAACGAGCGAATCGATTACCCATTGGTTATAATTCCCCTTGCGTCCCTCAGCGGCGCCGACACCAAACATTACATCGTGCAAATCAGGGCGTGTTGGAACAAAGGTTGCCGTTACAGCGCGTCCTATCAGTTTTCTGCCATCATCGTGTAAGGTTTTAAGCTCACCTTCAAATTGCGATTCATAGCCCTTAAGGAACACCGGCTTCCAAAGCTCCTCAAGTGTCATTTTTTGCATTTCATCCAAGTATTTTTGCGGCACTTTGGGTCTGCCGTCAGGAAATCGCTCCCCTTTCCACAAAGGTGTAAGCTCAATTATAGTTTCTCTATCGTTAAGTTTCATATTTTTTCTCCTTGAACCGCATCTAAAATGCCTTTTAAATATCCTATTGCAAAAAGTCTTCCCATTGAATCATATCCCGGTAACACTGATTTTTCTCCTGCCATGGTTGGAACATGGTCAACGCGTATCGGAACATTTATTCCATTTTTGATATATGTCTTTATCAATCGCGCCATATCAAGCTCTCCGTTATCGTGAAAGGTTTCGCGGAAATGTTCGTGTGTCCCCTTTGTGTTGCGGAAATGTATAAAATAAATCTTATCAGCAAAATCGGCAATAGTCTTTTCGAGGTCTTCCCCCATAATATAAAAATTCGCCTGACACATTGTTAATCCAAGGCTTTCACTCTTTATAATGCCGTAAACCGCCTTTTCAATATTGGCCTTGCTTACCATTATTCGCTCTACCTCTCCCAATTTAGGAACCGGCGGGTCATCGGGATGTAAGGCAAGCCTGATGCCATATTTCTCTGCCTCCGGAATTACTGCATTAAGAAAATATTTATAGTTATTCCACAGCTTATCGGCAGTGATGCAAGCCTTTGATGGCTTAAAATCCGCCATATTAAATTCTGTAACCTTAGCGCCGCCTCTTTCGGGATAATCTGAAGCCGTGCGATACCAGCCTATATGAGCCATCCAATTAAAGCATATCATATTAATATCATTTTCTCTCATTATCGGAAACATCTTAATTACCTTTTCAATGCTTTCATCTCTAAAAGCATCACCGCTTTTAATATGGTCATGAACGCTGTTTGGCATCGGCTCTATCACAACAGGCTTTATTCCAAAATCGGTAAATTTTTTATATACGGTTTTCCAATGTGATGCATCCGTCAAATCAAAAGCCTCGTCTTCCGGCAAACGGATTACTCCATGCGTAACACCGGATTGTAAAGCAAAGTCCCATGTTGCATCATAATAGCTTCTGAAATAATCAGTAAGTATCATAGTACCGCCTCCTTATTACACACCGCTAAGCGTTAAGAAGCCACCATCAACCGGAACGGTAATACCTGTTACAAAGCCGGACGAAGTATCGTCAACAAGCCAACGGACACAACCACATATATCATTAGCCGTTCCGAATTTACCCATGGGAGTATGGTCAATAACATCCTTACCTCTCTTGGTAAGACCTTCCTCAACAGTACCCAAAATAAGACGGCTTCTGGGATTGAGAATAAATCCCGGAGCAACTGCGTTTATACGAATACCGCTTTCTGCAAAATATGCCGCAAAGGCTTGTGTGAAATTGGCAACCGCCGCCTTAGCCATGGCATAAGCAAAGTTTCTTGTGAGAGGACAATATGTATTCATGGAAGCAAAATTAACAATATTTCCTCCCCCCTGCTTAACCATATATTTGGCGAAAGCAAGTAACGGATAAACCGTGCCCATTGTATTCAGCCTTAAAACTCCCTCAAAAGCCTCCATATCCACATTATAAATGCCGACTATATCCTCGGGGCGATCATCCTCAAGCTCACGCGGATCGAATTTTATAATCTTCGGTTGTGCTTTTGCACTGTTACCGCCTGCACCGTTAATAAGAATATCGCACCTGCCGTGGTTGGCAATCACCTCGTCAGCAAGCTTATCAACAGCGGTCTTGTCAGTAACATCGCAGGCATAGCATTTGCATTTCCCACCCTCAGTTCTGATTTTGTCTGCAAGCTTCTCTGCGTTTTCAACAAGTAAATCAACAAGCACAACAAAGGCCCCGCGCGATGCAAAATCCCGTGCAATTTCGGAGCAAATAACCCCTGCCGCCCCTGTTATTACTACAACCTTTTCTTTTAACATTATAATTTCTCCCTTCTTAAAATTAAATACAATTAATCATAGTTTGGTGTTTGTCCTAAAAGGCGCCTTGTATCATAAAGTATTTGTTTTATATTCATTTTCAAATCGCCTCTGTACCAATTTTCGAAAATACCGTACTCCGCACATTTACGGTAATTAAGGTATTTTTCAAGGCTTTCACAAGCGTTGTTCAGAGTTTTTTTCATTTCCTCACTTTGATACAAATCGCAATACTTTTTAGCCTCGAAAAGCGCAACGTACCATTCGTAAATATAAAGCAAGGTTTTTGCAAACAATAACCATTTAACCTGAATATTTTTCTTTAACGGCTCCGGCAATTTTTCCGCAAGAGCTTCAAAATTCCGACACAGGTCTTGATATTGCGGTATTGTGAGCTTAAGCACCTCATAATATTTCTCGCATATACCCCAACTGAGCTTTTTATGAAAACAATTAATAATTTTCTGCCCGTGTTCTAAAATGTCCCCTTCCTTCAAGATATAATTTTTAGCATCCTTCAAATCATTTCCCTCATAGAAATTAAAGAGTTGGTTTTGACAGTGTTCAGAAAGATATTTTTCATCAAGCCAAGGCAAGCGGTTATAATATTGTGTTATAAGCATTTTAATTTCTTCTGCAAAAAAACCGAACCTATCACAATAAGCGTCCAAATAACTATGTTTTGAAAAGCTGTTAATATCCCACTGCATTTCAGAGTATGCCTTAAGCTCAAAGACAAACTCCCTTATATTTGAGGAATTTAAAATGCAATACGCGTTATCGCCGTTTTCGTATGCAAGCTTCATATTATAGTAAAGCTTATCAATACCGGTTTGTGGAGCAAGGTGCGGACCACTTGTAAAAAACTGGAGATGGTAATATATACCGTATTTACCTGTTTTGTTTCTCGGTACGGTATAATACTCGTTACCGTACATTTGATTCAAACCTGCGTCCGCGAAAACAACTATTGTGTTTTCAGGGAATTTCAAAAATCCCTTTTCGGTTAATTCCGATCCCTCCATCCATAAAGTAGAGGTAAAATATTTAGCTTTGCCTCCGGTTGCTTTCACAACAATCTCTTTTTGCTTAGCATATGCTTTACTTATAAAACTACCGTATCTTTCAAGCTCTGCTTCGGTTGGACGGGCTTCCTGCCACACAGGTCTGTCACCGTTGCCGCGAAGTCCTATTTGCCATACGACATTATCATACTCAGCCCATTTTCCTGCATAAAATTCCCAGGCTTTCTCAATTACTTCAGGATTTTTTATGTATGAAAATTCACCTGTTTTGTTATATTTTCTGCAATAATTTGCAAATGTAAAGGAAGATAATCCAAGAGGTTCTATATGATGCTGAGAAAGATATATTCCCCTTTTGGCAACACAATCTGCCAAAAGCCTCTCGGGGGGATTGTCAATATCAAGCAAGGAAGCAGGAATTACAAGGTTCAGCTTTAAACGAAGGACAGTTTCAACAACCATATTCATTACATTTTCCTCAACGGTAAGATAATACCAAGGAAAATCAACATATCTAATTCCGCCGCCGTTTTTCCAGCCTGTCAGCAAATCCTCATCATTGATAAATATTCCCCTGAATTGAAAGCTCTTTGGGTTTTCCTTTATGTATATTTCCCCGACCTCTAAAGCCTCAACCTTTTCCGTTTCAAAATCATTGAATAAATAGCAAGGATCAATACCCAAATATTGTTCACAGAAGGTATAAATTCCCCACATTGTTCCGAGATAACCGTCAGCGGTAATCACAATTTTGCTACCCTTGCTTCTGATAACAAAGCCTTCATCGGCAATTGGGTCACAACAGTCGGTTTTATTCCTTTCTATTACAATGCAACAGTTACTTTCCTCCTTGATAATTTGCGGTTTTAAACAGCTTAAACTTCTCCTTTGAAAATCTCTTTGCATGTCCGCTACCGCTAACGCAACATACTTGTTTGTATTTTTTAAGCATATATCTACACAGTTACTTTTATCAAATAAAATCATTTCAGCAACCTCCTGCTTTTCACTTCCGCTTTTGCATTACCGTAGCACAAATTCATAATCAAATTTTTAAGTTGCTTTTCATAGCAAGGCAATTCACTTTTTTTCACCTTATCACCCAACCAATTGCACAGTATCCTCCTGAAATAATCATGGCGCACAAAGGATAAAAAGCTTCTTGAATCGGTTGTCATACCGATGAAATTTGAAAGGACGCTGTATGCCGCAGTGGCTTCAAGCATTTCCTCAATCCCTGTCTTGTGGTCACACCACCACCAAGCAGGCCCTTGTGTTATAAGACCATTTACGCCATCCTTGCTAAAGGAGCCTGAAAGCACAGACATAGAAGCATTATCCGCCGGATTTAAGGTAAAAAGAACGGTTTTCGGCAAGCCGTTCTCACTGAAATCTAAGGTATCCAAAAGCTTAACAAGCGAACAGATGTCAACACTGTTTCCTATCCCGGCAAAACCGCCTGCAGGTCCTACCATATTTCTTAAGCTTGTGCTTGTATAACGCTCTGCGCCTATATGTAATTGCATGACAAAACGGCGTTTTGCATACTCTTGCCCGAGATAAAGCAATATATGTATGGAAAATTTTTCTTTGTTTTCTTTATCAAGTCCATTTTCCATCAGAGAAACAAACCTTTGGTCATTGAGTCCGTCATCATCAAAAAACCTGAAACCGTTATCTATTGCGTGGTCTGCAAAAACGCAACCATGCTCTTGAAAATAATCCAATCTTTTGCTAATAGCACATTTAAAGGCTTTGAGATCTTTAATAGATGTCTGAGAGCATTTTTCGAGTTTTTTTATAAAATCCTTTGTTGGATTTAACATATCATCAGCACGAAGCGATGGAGAAAAACGCGAACTATTTTCAAGAAATGAAATATCATCAGTTATTGACACACAAGGACACGCAAGCTCCACATTAAAATCATCAAGCATTTTATTCACAGTAATTATGTTATCTGCAAGATATTTATTACATAACCGATATATATCCAATGCATTTTCTCTGTCCGGAAGCTGTGATACACCGAAAATCGTTTTAAGCTCCATCAACGACCAGAAATATAAAGGGTTACCGATCAGCAAGGGTATAACCTCGCACCATTTCACAAATTTCTCCTCATGTGAGGCATCGCCGGTTATATACCGTTCGCTTACCCCGCACATACGCATAGCGCGGTGCTTATACGGATCAGCTTCTACCCAAAGCTCATAAACATCGGTAAATCGCTTATTGGTTTTAATTTCGTTTAATGACAAATGATTGTGATAATCAATTATAGGCAGATTTTTCGCAAAACGGTACAATTTTTTTGCTGTAGAACTGTTTAATAAAAAAACTTTATCAATCATATACATATACTCCCCACAAACAATTCATTGACATTGAAGCATATTTAGTATACAATAATAATCAATCAAAAAGTAGGCGCAATACCGTAATAATGTATGGTATTCGCTTAATTTGGAGGAAATTATGGAGGATATTCGTTTTGGTGGAAATTCAGAGTTTTCTGTCAACAAGGTGGGCTTTGTCAGCGTGATGCGAGATGAAAATTTCACTTTTGAATACAAAAACGGCAAGGAGCTTAATTCGTTTATTTATGTTGAAAACGGTGAACTTGAATTTTATTTTTACGAAACTAAAAAAAGGATAAAAACGGAAAAAGGAACTCTGCTTTTTATTCCAAAAGCTTTTCCGTATAAAACCAAATATTTAAAAAATAAAACGAAGATCAAAACAATAATATTTGACCTTTCAAGAACCGATGTTTCTTTTTGTTCCTCCCTGCCATTTCACAAAATATCGCCGGATATCCGCAAGATTTTTTCGAGCATTTCAAGCTATAATGCTAATCATATTCTTTTCTTAATATCAAAAATTTATGAGATTTTTTACTGTATACAAAACGAAGGTCTCAACATCTCCTCAAAATACAAAAAAATTTTACCGGCTATCAACGAAATAACAAACAAGTATTTTGAAAACCGGAAAATATGCTATTATGCTGATATGTGCGATATGAGTGAATCAAATTTCAGGAAAGTATTTAAAGAGTATAAGGGTGTTTCACCCATTGAATACAGAAATATTCTCCGTTGCGCAGAGGTCAGCAAAATGCTGAACAGCGGCGAATTCACAGTAACGGAAGCCGCATTTTTAGTTGGCTTCAATAATATGTCCTTTTTTTACGAAGCATATAACAAGTATAAAAAATCTGCTTCAACCGCACTCGGTTGAAGCAGATTTTTTTATAATTTCCTCGCTTCCAAATAGAAACGCTTGTCATCGGCACAGCCCATCGAGAAGGTCTTTCGAGGTAGTGAACCGTCAGCCGAAACTGCGGCAAACAGCTCTGATTTTTCCATACCTTTAAAAATAAACCCTAATGTATTCTCTTTTTTAGAAAGCTCCCTCACAGAGCTTACTCCATGTATATAATCAATTTCTATCTCGGGATTTTCTTTTATATAACCGTCAAGGAAGGTCTGCAAGGTTGCCACACAAAGCTCTGCAGTGGGTTTTAAGGATAAAGTGATTTCTTTTTCCCCGTAAACACATATAAATTCCTGTTTATCATCGCCGTCATACTGACCGCCGAAAGCGTCCAAAATATCTGCTATTACCTTTTCAGGGTCTACACCGAAAAGGACACGGTAGATAGGCTCAAATTCGAGAGAGCTGTCGTGAATATTCACAACCTCAACCAAAGCATAACGGGGACCTATGCCCAGGTTATAACATTCTTTAGCGGTGGCAAGCGAATGATTGCCGTCACCCATTGCAAAAAGCAATCCGTCAGAGCTTTTGTCCATCAAATCAGAAAATAAGCCTTGAACATTAGCAATCTCTTTTTGATCCAAAGCATAACCCTTTATGCGACCGCCGTTTTGCATAAGCGAAAAATCATAAAGCTTTTCAAAGGAAGCAGTTTTATCCTTCAAAGGCTCAATAACCGAATTATCAAAATCGTTTATTAAAAGCATTATATGGGGAATTTCAAGTGTGGCATTGCGTCTGATTTCAACCCTTGGGGGTATTCTGCTTTCAACAGTTTCCTCGGTGGCTCGAATTGGAGTATCGGCACCCTTTTGATAGCTGTAATCCTCCAAATCAATTAAGCCGACAAGTCCCTTGCGCACTCTGCCGTCCTTTAAGGTCCTTTCAACATAAACCATTGTATTGGAAACACACTCAAACACATCAGAATTAAGATATTCGTTCATTTCTGCGTTTATGGCTTCAATCCTTGCAGAATTATTCTTCTCGAGATAAACCTCCGGTAAAATAATCTTAAGTGCAGACGGATTTTCCCCTACAATTTCCTCGGTTTTCTGCCAATAAGCCGGCTCCGAGGTATATTGGTCGCAAGCAATAACCGCCCACCTTTCAAAATTATTTTTTGGTAAAAGTATGTCTGCAGGATAAAAATACTTCTTTTCTTTCATCTTATATGTACTCCCCTTCAATCAAATTGGCTGTCCCTAAAGGACAGCCGATTGTTTTATTTATAATAAGAAAATTCGATTGCCATAATCATATCTTCAACCGGGTTGATATATACCGTTATTCCATTGCGCCTATCCTTTTTTGTGATGAAATAATCGAGATAATAACAGGTATCAGATACTTTATAAAAATGCGAGGGTGTTCCGAGTGTATTGATAATATCTGTCAAAGCCATGGTATTTGTAATTCCGTTAATATTGAATTGCTTATAATCCTCAGAATTGGTATAAAAATCGTTTTCAAGGCGGAACTTAACAACATAACACTCCGAAAGCTTTACGGTTGAACGGGAGGAATTGTAAAGCTGTGCCGCAATAGTAACACCGTTCTCATTGACAAAAAGTGCGTCAACCGTCTCATAGGCAAAAACCAAGGCGTTTTTGTCATAAATATTACCCTCTGCAAGTGTCCAACCGCTTTCTGCAAGCTCACTAAGCTTGTTGGGAACCTCGAGGTCACCATCCATAAAACGAGCATCTATTTTAAACTTTTTGCCAAGATAAATATCGGCATAGTTTTCCTCGTCAAAAAGACTGATATCAAAATATTTTGACATTACCCTGTCAGAAGACATAATCGGGGTTTCTCCAACATCAGCATCATCCTCTGCCTTTGCTGTATCTGCGGTTGAGATTTCCTTTTCGGAAGAAACACCGTAAGAATTATCAACCTCACTGCAGGCGGCAAAGCTTAACAGCAAGCACAAAGAAATCAAAGCACAAATTATCCTTTTAATATTTTGCATAACAGTCACTTCCTTTCCATAATTAATTGTATTATCAAAGACATAAAAAGTCAATAAGGATTTATATTATAAATATTAATTTTTTTAAAAAAAACAGCTTAAAGATTACTTAAAAAGCTTTTCATCTCACCTGAAACCTTATTTTTATCTATAAGATATGACAAGCCGTGGTCTGCACCGTCCACAAGAACTATACGGCCTCTCTCGTTTATACTGTTATATGCCGTTACAGACATTTCATAAGGCACCAAGCCGTCATTTTTACCGTGAATAAACAAAATAGGAATATCAGTATTTTTTATTGCATCAAGAACATTTGCATTGTAAATAGAAAAATTCCCAAAAAGTCTGCAAAGGAGATTGAGAAACGGTATAAAAAACGATGCATTAAGCTTCATAAACTTTTTGGCTACAAGCTTTATAATTTCCTCGGGCGAAGAATATCCGCTGTCAGCAGTTATGCCAACAACGCAATCAGGTAACCCGTGTGCACAGCTTAACAAAACAGTAGTCGCACCCATGGAAATTCCGCCCAAAACGATTTTTTCAGCACCTAAATTTTCTGTAGCAAAATTTATCCACGAAAGTACATCACGGCTTTCCTTCACCCCGAAGGTTATAAGTCTGCCCTCGCTCTCGCCGTGACTTCTCTGGTCAACAAGCAAAACATTAAATCCCAAATCAAAATATTCCTTTAAAGCACAGGCATAATCTCTTGCGGCAGAAGCACGGTAACCGTGAAAAAGAATTATTGTTTTTTTGCAGGAGTTATCAAAATATCTGGCCGAAAGACGCAATCGGTCAAAGCTTTGGGTATAAACGCGTTCATAGCTCGTCTTATTTAATTGCTCGATGCATGGACCAATTATATCCTTATATTTCCACAGTGGCTTATTAAGCGGAGAATTTATATCATCCAAATCACCGATATTATGTCCGATAAAAGCCAGATTGAAAAAATACATCAGCACTGCGGCAAATATTAAAATTAAAACAAACAAAACAATTACAAAAAACAATTCATATCACCTTAAAAATATATTACCACAAAAAGAAAAATTAATTTTAAAACTTTAAAAATATTTTATCATATAATAATATTTTTCGCAAGAATATATCTCTAAATAAAAAAGCACATCCGGCTTTCCTTTGAAATTGGCTGCTCCTTGCCTTAAAAGGAAAACCGAATGTGCAAATTTTAGGCTAAATAGCGACTGCGTTTCAGCAATCTGAGGTAGGGCTCGGGGTCGGTTTTAACAAGCACCGTTTCCTGCCCGATAACACTTATTTCAGTCCAAGGAATAACAATATCCTCATCTCTGCCCAAAAGCCCGAAAAAACGCGGTTTTCCGTAAATTACGATAGCTTCAAGGCAACCGTCCGAGGTATTCATTTCGATATCCGAAACAAATCCCAGAACACAACCGTTTTTAATACAAACAACCTGCTTGTTCTTTAAATCTGCTATTCTGCAACACATATATATCACCGATACAATATATATGTGTTGCATTTAAAATTTATTAATCATTAAAAACATTTTCGGGTTCTTCATCCTCGTCCTCTGCGCCCTCGGGTTTAACAGGCTTCGGTTCATCGACCTCAATGCCTAAATCACGGCGCTTTTGTATGTCCTCATCGGGATGCTCGAGGTAATAAGGATCAATAATATATTTTTTAACTGCGGGGAAAACACAATACTGTATAAGTAAAAATTTGAATGCCGGAAAGGTTATGATATAAATAATAAGCTCAACGGTGATTACAAAGAAAATATATTTAAACAGTAAAGCGGCAATAAGTACATATATAGCATGAACTAAAAGTATTGTAAAAAAGCAAAGGAGATTTTTCTTTAAATTAATTATAGCAAATTTTAAGCTGTTTGTATAAATTTGCTTTAATCTGAATTTAAAGGTTATCATCAGGGTCCAGATAAAATAATTTGCCATTGAAAAAACAAGAAAAATGGCAAAAGTGATACCCAAACCCACCGTAGACATTATACCTGTGCCTGCATTATAAAAATAGAAGGCATCAAAAATCAAAACAGCATAAACCAAAACATTGATTATACCTGCCGGCAAAGCCTGCCTCCAATTTTTTTTGATTGTATCAAAAAAGTCGCTCAATCCAAAGGAATGCTTGTCCCGCGCTGTATTACGGGTAACATTTGTCATACCTGCGGCAGCAAGACCGTTAGTCACAACGGGAACAGAAAGAATTGAAAAAACTAAATTAATTGTAATGAATTTCCAGAAATTTCTGAAAAAGGTCTCAAAGAAAACAACAATTGTTTTCTTTTTGGGAGCATTTTTTGAAATTCCGGGACCCTCCTTCTCATAATTAAACAAGCCGAAAAAACCAGCCATAATATATCACCCTACCTTAATAACAATTTTACTTTTTCTTTTTATAAATCAGCTTTTCAGAAATTGAGATATTTTTATAACCCAAGGTATATCCAATCTGCGCCGCTATCGGAGTTACCAAAAGTAACGCAAACAACAACAGTATTCTCCAAACAGCAAGCTTGCTTAATACCGTAGGAGTTCCCACAATTAATTGTGTAAATGTATAAACCGAAGGATTAATAAATTTCAACAATGCAGTCGGAAAGCTTGCGCAAACCGTATTTTTGGTGAACAGGAAAAATAAAAGTAATAATGCATAAGGGATGATTGAAACAGCACCACATTTAAGCCCCTTATATAAATCAGCCTCTTTGTGCTTGAAGTTGACAAGATTATTATCCTTTGTACCGTAATTCCAAAACTCGGGATACAGGAAGGATACCAATAAAAGCAAGGTGAAGATCTGAACTGTAACAAGAAATACGGTGTCTCCCGTTTTGGTTATCTCAGACAAATCGGACTTTGTAACAGTATAGCCCTGCGCTTCATATTCAGAAAGCTTTGTATCCTCGCCGTCCTCATAATAGTATGTATAAAGCTGTTCGGATTGCTCGCTATCCTCTTTTGTACCGTAGGCAATATATCCGATATCCTCCGAGAAGGCGGCGCTTGCAAGCACGCTCATAGAAATAACAATTATAAGGCACATAAAATTAACGATGATGCTTCTTCCAAAGTCTTTAAGACCTATTTTAAAATATTCTTTCATTAACTCACCTTTTTTACATAATAGCATACTTATTGATTATAGTCGAAAAAAAAGAAAAATGCAAGAATTAAAGCACACTTCTTGCATTTTTAATAATTTATTTACAATATCAAAACCAAAGCCACCGCCAACAACGCAACAATCGCAAGTGAAAACGCTATAATTCTTATTTTTCGCTTGCGTACATAGCTTGCGCGCAGGCTTCCGTTTTTCGGCGGATTGAAATCATAATTAAACGAAAAAGCGCTTGCCGCCTTTTTTAATTGCTTGGCGCTCAGATTGCCATACTCCGGTGTTACATAAAAAACAATTTTTTCAAATAATTTACTACCGGTATTATTGACAACAATTACGGTTTTACTTACACCCTTAACCATATCTTTCCCCTTTGATGCTACTGAAATTCAATGTATTTTTTACATATTTTTATTTTAGTCAAAAAAAGGAAAAGTTATACAGGTTGACATAAAAAAGTGGATAACTCGGTGGAAAAGTCTAAAAACTCGCCATTTTACGAGGAAAAACTATCAACCGACAGCAAAAAAAGTCGAATTATGTAAATCTGCCGGTTAAAAATGCAACAGTTTTTTCTACAGACTCGCGGCACTCCGGACTTTGTGTTTCGCCTTTATTGGAACGGTAATCATAAATCGTACAATATTCAGAGATTAATTTATAAAGTCCGTTGGAATATTCAGTGGTTATCCGTGTGAGATTTTTTGTGAATTCACTTCCGTGGTTACGCATATTCCGCTTTTGCGCGCCTGAAATCAATCGCTCAAAATGAGGCAGACAAAACATACTTTGGGAATTAAACATATCACGGAAATCGCGTTCATTCTCATAGCAACGGTAAACCGTGTCTATCATACGCGAAATACCGTATTCGATTTTATCGCAAATAAAGCAGGTTTCCGAAATTCTCGAAGCTTTTTCCCCTTTTTTTGCGGCGGTATTAAACAAGCTTTTTGAAAATACATTTTTATTTATTTCGTCAAGATGGGTTTGCAGCATAAGTGCCAATTGAAGGCGGCCCCTGTGAGACAACATCTCGTCATAGTGATGCTCGCAAAAACCGACACGATTGGTTTCAATGCGCACATCAGGCTCCATCATTGCGTCCCCCATAATGTAATCGATAATCCTTTTTTCAATGGTATCCCTCATTCTGCAAATGGGACAGCCGTCATTAACCTCGAATACCTCACTGACAGGTATGGTACAAATATCATCTCTCATAATTTAACTCCTAAATTTATATTTACATTTTTCCGAATGGCAGTTATAATAAACTTACAAACTTGATTGGAGCAGAAAAATGTATAATTTAATATTTAAAAACAACTGTGTTTATATAGAAGGAATTGAACATTTCGACCTGCCGCACACCTTAGATTGCGGTCAGGCATTTCGTTGGGAATGTGACGAAAAGGGCAGATGGCGCGGTGTAGCCTATAACAAATACTTAGAGCTTGAAAAGCTTGAAAACGGTACAATTATTCTTTACAACACAGATAAAGAAACATTCGACTGCGTTTGGCGTGATTATTTTGACCTTGACCGCGATTATGGTGAAATCATAGTCGGCATATCGGGCAATGAAATCCTGAAAAATGCAGCGGAATATGGCAAAGGAATACGCGTGCTCAATCAGGAGCCGTGGGAAACACTTTGCTCCTTTATAATTTCGCAAAACAACAACATAAAGAGAATTAAAGGTATTATAAACCGACTTTGTGAATGCTTTGGTGAAGAATTTAACGGGTTTTACACCTTTCCGTCAGCCGAGAGAATAGCGGGCTTATCCTTAGAGGATTTGGCACCCTTGCGCTCCGGCTTCAGAGCTAAATATATTTTAGATGCCGCCAAAAAGGTTGCAGGCGGCGAGGTTGACCTTTTTAACCTTAAATCACTTTCCATTGACGATGCGCGAAATGAGCTTATGAAAATTAACGGTGTGGGACCGAAGGTTGCTGACTGCGCTCTTTTATTTTCACACAAGCATATTTCTGCATTCCCAAAGGATGTCTGGATTAAAAGAGCAATGCAGGTGTTGTTTGACGGAGAGCTGCCGGCAGAAGCCCTCCCCTACGCCGGAATTGTTCAGCAATATATATTCTTTTATGCGCGCGAAACAAAGCTTAGCCTTTAATACCACTCCAAAAAAGAGTGTGTTTCACCGTTATCCTTATCGCGCCATCCGGGAATTGTGGCAAGATTAACATTGTGCAGGCTTCTGAAAATATTATCATCCGCTTCAATATTTTGAGTTTTAATATATTCAATTAAAGCCTTGATTTCTTTTCTTTTAGACATTAATTCCAAGTCGGAATTCTTTTCGGTCATTTTGCAGGCACACTGCAAAAATTTAAATCCGTTATATTCCGCCCAGGAAATAATGTCTTTTTCTTTTACCTTATATAATGGGCGTATAAGCTCCATACCCTCAAAATTTGTGCTGTGAAGCTTTGGAAGCATGGTTTTGATTTCCGAGGAATACATCATACTCATAAGCACAGTTTCAATAACATCATTAAAGTGGTGTCCCAACGCGATTTTATTACAGCCCAATTCCTTTGCCTTACTGTAAAGAAAGCCTCGTCTCATGCGTGCGCAAAGGTAGCAGGGCGCGCCGCCAACTCTATCTGTCACCTCAAATATATCACTTTCAAAAATATTTACATCAAGCCTAAGTGTTTCCACATTTTTTTCTATCAGCTTGCGGTTTTCGGAATTATAACCCGGGTCCATAACCAAATAAACCAAAGAAAAAGGAACATTACTGTGAAGCTGAAGCTGACGCATACAGCAAGCTAACAGCACAGAATCCTTACCGCCTGAAATACAAACTGCAATTTTATCGTTTTCCTTAATAAGCTCATATTCCTGCACTGCGGCAACGAAATTATTCCAGATTGATTTACGGTATTTTTTTATGATGCTTCTTTGTACTTCAATATGTTTTTCAAGTTCTCTTTTGCCCAAAACAAATTTTCCTTTATAAAAAAAGTCCGATACGGCTAATTACATTATAGCCATATCGGACATTTTTTTCAATAGCTTAATTTAACTTATTATTTACCGTACTTTTCACGGGCAACATAGCTTGTGTGAAGGTCATGGTGAGCCTTGTGACCGCCAAAACCGTCATACCACTCGCTGTAAAGCTTTTTAATTACAGGAGACTCATGAGACTTTCTTATTACAGAAGCCTTGTCCTGATCGTAAAGAGCCTTTGCACGAACTGCCTTAAGATCAACGGTATCACGAACATACTGAGGTTGAATGGGCTGACCGCCGCCGTTTACACAACCGCCGGGACATCCCATAATTTCGATAAATGTCCAACCGTTGGGATTGCCATTTTTCATGGTATCCATTACATACTTAGCAGCTGCCGCACCGGAAGCTACTGCAACCTTAATGTCGCTGCCGTTGATATTGACGGTTGCTTCCTTAAGTCCCTGAGTGCCGCGAACGGCTGTAAAGTCTATATCGGTGTTATCCTTGCCTGTAAGCCAATCGTTAGCAGTACGAAGTGCTGCCTCCATAACACCGCCGGTTGCACCGAATATAACTGCCGCACCTGTATCTTCACCGAGAGGATTATCAAATTCCTCGTCAGGCAGCCAATCGAAATGGAGACCTGCGCGCTCAATCATACGGGCAAGCTCACGGGTGGTGATAGCAATATCAACATCCGGAACACCTGCTGCGCTCTGGTCATCTCTGCCAATTTCAAATTTCTTTGCAGTACAGGGCATTACAGAAACACTTACGATATCCTTCGGGTCAATTCCTGCCTTCTCAGCATAGTAGGTCTTAATAACGGCACCTGCCATTTGCTGAGGCGACTTACAGGAGGATAAGTGTGCAAGCATATCAGGATAATAATACTCACAGAACTTAACCCATCCGGGTGAGCAAGAGGTAATCATCGGCAATGTGCCACCGTTCTTAATACGCTCAACCAGCTCGTTAGCTTCCTCAACGATAGTAAGGTCGGCGGCAAAGTTGGTATCAAATACCTTGTCAAAGCCAAGTCTGCGGAGTGCGGCAACCATCTTGCCTTCAACATTAGTACCAATCGGCATACCGAAGCACTCGCCCAATGTGGCGCGGATTGAAGGAGCAGTCTGAACAACAACATGCTTTGTGGGGTCAGCCAAAGCTTCCCAAATCTTATCGGTATCATCCTTTTCAACCAAGGCGCCGGTAGGACATACAACGGTACACTGACCGCAGGAGATACAGGGAACATTTGCAAGACCAACCTCGAAGGGTGTGCCGATAGCAGTATCAATACCGCGGTTATTAGCGCCGATAACGCCTACATACTGTTCTTCACAAGCAGCAACACAACGGCGGCAAAGAATACATTTGTTGTTATCTCTTACAAGGTGAGGAGTGGAATTATCAAGCTCATATTCGGGCTTGAAGCCTTCAAAGGCAGACTCCTCTACACCGTAATCGCGGCAGAGCTTCTGAAGCTCACAATTTGTGGAACGAACACAGGAGAGACATTTCTTATCGTGTGTGGAAAGAATAAGCTCCAAGGTAGTTCTTCTTGCTTTTTGAATTTTCTCGGTATTGGTAAGAACCTCCATACCCTCTGTGCAGGGATATACACAGGCGGTAACTATACGGAAGCCTCTGCCCTCGTTTACCTCAACAACGCAGATACGGCAAGCGCCGATTTCGTTCTTTTCCTTCATAAAGCAAAGGGTGGGAATTTCAACGCCTGCAACACGGGCGGCATCTAAAACAGTAGAGCCCTTGGGTACACTTATTGCAATACCGTTAATCTTAACATTTATCATATCCATTTACTTTCAGGCTCCTTTCTTATATTTTCTCAATTGCCTTAAACTTACAGTTGCCCATACATACTCCGCACTTAACGCACTTTTCAGCATCAATTTCATAAGAAGGCAGCTTATGACCGGGAGCAATATAATCGGTCTTTACGATAGCATTAACAGGGCAGTTTCTTGCGCACATACCGCAACCGATACACTTTTCTTTATCAACGGTGAAGGTCAAAAGGTCTTTACATACACCTGCAGGACACTTCTTATCAACAACGTGAGCTACATACTCATCACGGAAGAAATTAAGTGTTGCCAATACAGGGTTAGGAGCAGTTTGACCGAGACCGCAGAGAGAATTCTGCTTAATATAATGGCAGAGTTCCTCAAGACGGTCAATATCCTCAAGTGTTCCCTTACCCTTAGTAATATCATCAAGCAATTCAAGCAAACGCTTAGTACCAATACGGCAAGGAGTACATTTACCGCAGGATTCGTCAACAGTAAACTCAAGGAAGAATTTAGCCATATCAACCATACAGCTATCCTCATCCATTACGATAAGACCGCCTGAGCCCATCATACAGCCGATAGCTACGAGGTTATCATAATCAACCTCGGTATCAATAAGGCTTGCAGGAATACATCCGCCTGAGGGACCGCCCGTTTGAGCAGCCTTGAACTTTTTACCGTTAGGAATACCGCCGCCGATGTCCTCAATTATATGACGGAGGGTTGTACCCATGGGGATTTCAACAAGACCGGTATTTTCGATATTACCGCCAAGTGCGAATACCTTAGTACCCTTGGAGGTTGCTGTACCCATAGAAGCAAACCAATCAGCGCCGCGGAGAATAATCTGGGGAATGTTAGCAAAGGTTTCAACATTGTTTTCAACGGTAGGCTTGCCGTAAAGACCCTTAACAGCCGGATAAGGCGGACGGGGTCTGGGCTCACCGCGATTACCCTCAATAGAGGTCATCAAAGCAGTTTCCTCACCGCAAACGAATGCGCCGGCACCCAAACGAATGAACAAATCGAAATCAAAGCCGGAGCCGAATATATCCTTACCTAAAAGTCCATACTCACGCGCATCGTCAATAGCCTTCTGCAAGCGTCTTACAGCGATAGGATACTCAGCACGAACATAAACATAGCCTTTGGTAGCACCGATAGCATAACCGGCAATAGCCATAGCCTCGATAAGGCAGTGCGGATCACCCTCAAGAACAGAACGGTCCATAAACGCACCGGGGTCACCCTCATCTGCGTTACAAACAACATACTTCTGGTCAGCCTTATTAGGAGCAGTCAACGCCCACTTACGACCTGTGGAGAAGCCGCCGCCTCCACGACCACGGAGACCTGAATCGGTTACAACCTTAATAACATCCTCGGGTGTCATTTCGGTAAGAACCTTACCGAGGGCTGCGTAACCGTCCATTGCAATATATTCATCAATGCTCTCGGGGTCGATAACACCGCAGTTGCGGAGAACCACACGGTTTTGAGACTTATAGAAGGTTGTATCGTTAAGAGCAATGGTGGCGCCCTCAGCAATTACGGTATCCTCACTTACATCGGTATAAACCAAGCGGTCAACAATTCTACCCTTGAGAAGATGCTCTTCTACAATTTCCTTAACATCATCAGGTGTTACGCGGCTATAGAAGGTGCCGTCAGGGTAAACGATTACAACGGGACCTAATGCGCAGAGACCAAAGCATCCGGTCTGTACGATTTTCACTTCATCAGAAAGTCCGCAGTTTTCAATATTCTGAGCAAATGCCTTTTGAATATCAAGACTTCCTGAGGAAGTACAACCCGTACCGCCGCAAATAAGTACATGTGCACGAATCATAAATTATACCTCCAAATTATGCATTCACAGAAGCCAAGGTGTATTCAGCTACAACCTTGCCGCCCTTGAGATGCTCTTTTACAATCCTATCAGCCTTTTCGGCATCTACCTTAACATAGGTAACCTTTTCTTTTCCGGCCTCAAAAATTTCCACAATGGGCTCATATTGGCAAATACCAATACAACCTGTCTGAGAAACCGAAACCTTTTCTGAAAGACCGTTATTGTTCACACCCTCAACAAATGCGTTGAGAACAGGTCTTGCGCCTGCCGCAATACCGCAGGTAGCCATTCCGACAACAACACGAATTTCGTTGCTGCCTTCACGCAAAACAACCTTATCCTTCATTTTTTCCTTGATTGCCTGTAATTCAGCCAATGATTTCATTAATATCTTCCTTTCTGACAGCTATTTTAAGCTGTATATTGCTCTTTTAGATACTCTCCTACCCACTTGATTACTTCATAGCTGTCAAGGGGTACATCCTCAAGTACCTCACGAAGCTGTCTTGTATCAAGGGAAACCGTTTTTTCACCAAAGCTATGTGTAAAGAGAAAATCACGGTCCGGATGACCTTGAATCAAAGTGGTTATACTTGCAACCACATCACCCAAAGGTGTGCAGTCAATATGATTTTTATAAAATGTTGCACGGACAACTGTTCCGTGGTTATCGGGAAATTGCGAAATATGCTTTGAGGAAATCTCAAGACTGCCGCCCGTCTGCTCAGCTTCAAGCTTTAAAAGCGGAAGTCCCATTCCAACCTTACGGGTTGTGCGGGTTGTATAAAAGGGATTGGTAACGGTTTTAAGCGTTTCCTCTGTCATACCGTTGCCGTTGTCTGTAATAGTAAGGATAATTCTTTCATTATCCTCGGTGATGTCGATTTCGGTAAGAGCCGCATTTGCTTTTACCGAATTTTCGGCAATATCAAGAATATTTAAAGATATTTCCTTCATAACATTTCCCTCAGATACTTAATCAGATACTCCCCTGCATTGTTGCTGTACGGCGGAATTTCATCCATAACAATAAAATCACTTTTTTCTTTAATATCCCATAAAAAATGGGCATCAGAGCTTATAAGTAATTTTTTTGTGGGTAATCCGCTTAAATCGGAGCATTCCTCCAGCTTTTCTCTGTTGTGAACCTCAGCGCAGTGAAAATACGGTGTTTCGGGGAAAACACCCAAAACCGAAATCACACCGTTTGAAGAACGGTCAATGTGCGCCGGATAACAAATCCCTCCAAAGCTTTCCACCAGGGACGGTGCTTCGTCAAGACCTATGGTCGTAGCATTTGAAAGCAGAAACTGCTCACTTGCTGTAACATTATCCTGAGAATCACAAATAATCTGGTCGCCGAAAATATCCACCCTATTAGGTATTAAAATACGCCGCTTTTGAATTTCTTTATCAAATTCCATAGCCTGTGCTAAATCAGCAAACAGGCAAACCGCGTGAATATCCTCAGCAGTGGTAAGCTCCATTCCGGCAATCGGCAGAATACCGTGCCTGTGAGCCGCTTCAAAAAAAGCAGGGCAGTTTTTGCAGGTATTATGGTCTGTAAGCGCCATAATATCAAGCCCGTTAAGCTCACCCATTCCGGCAATACTGTCAGGTGTGGAATCATTATCTCCGCAGGGTGACAGACAAGAGTGAATGTGCAAATCGTAATAATAGCTTTTCATAAAGCTTTACTGAGTGCAAGGGCGGTTTCATAAGCGCCCACTGCAGAATAAATAATATTAATATTTTTTTCCTCAGCAGTTTTTATTACCACATCGTCAAGCTTAACATTCTCCGCAACTATTATGCAGGCTGTATCAGCAAGGGAGGCAACAGCAAGAATATTGACATTTGACATTATGGTAATCCAGGCGTCTCCCGAAGAAGCGCGTCCCATCACCCAACTGAGTAAATCACCGATGTAAACACCGTCAATACTGCGTTCGGGGTCGGGCAAGGTTACCGAGCTAAAAAATTCAAGCTCTGTCAATTGCTTAACTGTCATTCTCTGCGCCGTCCTTTCCGGATTTATGCAATTTTATAAGACAATCCTCTATCTTTGCCTGCTTTTTGATAACATCCTCTGCAAAAGCGCGGCAATTAGGCGCTCCGCAAGAGCCACAGTCAATACAGGGAAGCTCTTTTCTGAGCTTTTGTATTTCGGACATCATCCGCATTGACTCTGCCATACTGTCACTAAGCCTTGAAATCGGCTTATAAACAGGCAGATTTTCAAACACAATTTCATCCGGCAAGGATAATTCATCATCGGACGAAACAAAATTTTGCGAAACCGGCAAATAACGCCTCAGAGTTTGAAGTCGGGCTTTGGCAATAAACGGGTTTTGAATGGTCAGAACACCGCCTACGCAACCACCCGTACAGGCATTAAGCTCAATAAATTCAAGCTGAGGTATGTTGCCGTTTTCTATCTGGTCAAGCACCTTTATTACATTGTCAATACCGTCTGCCGCCAAATATTTTTCATTGAAAATGGCGGTTGCTTCTCCTCCGGAGGAAGCCCAGCCGATACCTATTACTCCCGAATTTGAAAGTGATTTTACCTCACTTCCGTATTTCATCTTTGCAATAAGCTGAAAATAAACATCCTTTACGGAAATTACAGCATCTACCTGACTTTTATAGTCTGCAAAGCCGTTTTTAACATAGCTTGCCTTGGCGGGACAGGGTGATATAAAGCACACACCTATATCCCCAGGTCTAAGCTCGGGATGCTCAGACAATGCCTTTTCTCTTGCCAGCTTCGCCGCAACCTCCATCGGAGGCAGAAGGTGAATTATATTTTCTTTAAGCGAAGGAAATCTTAAACCTATAAGCCTTAAAACAGCCGGACACGCCGAGCTGATTGCAGGCTTCTTTGTTAACTCATTTTTAAGGTAAAGCCTTGTATAAGCCGAAACAATTTCTGCCGCGGCGGAAACCTCGAAAACATCGTCAAAACCGATTTTCAGCAATCCGTCAAGCACATAATCCACATCATCCAGATTTTCAAACTGACCGTAAAGAGTCGGTGCGGGTAATGCAATTTTCCATTTGAATTTATCCATAACGGAAAATTTACTGCAATTTGCTTTTTTAGCATTATTTGGGCAAACCCGTATACATTCGCCGCAATCAATACAGCGTTCCTGATTAATAACAGCATGATTATCGCGTATGCGGATAGCCTCGGTGGGACAATGCTTTAAACAGGTAGTACAACCGTTACACTTTTCAACATCTAAGTAAACAGAATGTTCATAAGTATTCATTACAAAAACCTGCCGAAAATTAATTAATATTAACCTTCATGGTAATGGTGGTACCCTCGCCTACAACCGAGTCGATAGACATATAATCGGTATAACGCTTCATATTGGGCAAGCCCATACCGGCGCCAAATCCCAATGAACGGATATTATCCGTTGCCGTGGAATATCCCTCCTGCATCGCCTGAGAAATATCCTTTATTCCGGGACCCTTGTCGGCAAGAATTATCTCAACAAAATCCTCGGTTATATTAACATCGGCAACACCGCCGCCTGCATGAATAACCATATTGATTTCGCCCTCATACATAGCTATTGAAACTCGCCTTATTATTTCGGGGGGCAAACCTAACTGCCGTAGATTTTTTTTCACTTGAACCGATGCCTGACCGGCGCAGGTGAAATCGTCACCGTCTACCACAAAATGGAAATTAAGCAACTCAGACATTTTTAACCCTGTTTCCTACAAGACCGTTATTATAAAGTATACCGCAAGCTTCATACATACGCTTTTCGGTTGCAAGCAATACTATTCCGCTTTCGCGCGCAAGCTCAATCATCTCGGCAGTAGGAAGCTTTGCGCGGACGAATACAATGCAATTCATATCCATCATTTCAGCAGTGCGTATCACCTGCGAATTAATAAGTCCTGTCAGTAAAACCGCCTGGTCCTTAACATAAGCTAAAACATCGCTCATCATATCGCTGCCGCAGGCTGAATATACATGACGGGAAAGCTCTTCCTCGCCACAAACAACCTTGGCATCAAGCAAATCCTTGATTGTACTGATTTTCATAAAGTCTTATCCCTTCTGGGAAATTTTATTATTTACCAAACCCGTATTTTTCAAGTATACCGTCTACATCATCAACAGTAAGACGACCGTAAACCTCTTCATTAACCGTAAGAACCGGAGCCAAACCGCAAGCACCGATACAGCGGCAGGCAGTAAGAGAAAACTTACCGTCCTCTGTGCATTCGTCAGCGCCGATACCGAGACGCTCGCTCAGCTTGTCAAAGATGTCACCGGCACCCTTAACATAGCAAGCCGTACCAAGGCATACAGAAATGTTGTAGTCACCCTTAGGTGTGAGTGAGAACTGAGCATAGAAAGTAGCAACGCCATAAACCTTCTCAAGGGGAACATCCATTCCCTCCGCGATTTTGGTCTGGACCTCGATAGGAAGATAACCGTAAATATCCTGTGCTTGCTGCATAACTGCCATCAAAAGGCTTTTGTCATGCTTGTTAGCATCGATTACTTCCATCAGCTTCTTTTCCTGTTCAGCTGTTCCCTTAAAAGGGAGTTTACTGAGTTTTTTTAGCATGAAACTGAATCCTCCTCTGAATAATTGTAAGCACGCACTGTAAAAAGGAGCGAAAAAGCTGTTTTTCGACACCTATCTACAAAAGCACGCACATATACCACTGTATTATATCACATCTTTTTGCATTTGAAAAGCCCTTTTATCAAAAAAATTGATAATTTTTTAACATAGTTAAAATTGCATAAAATTTTGATACTAAAAATATGCCTGTTGAATTTTTTGTCGAAATGACTTATAATAAACAAAACACTTTGAAAGGGTGATTGTTACGGGATTTAAATATAGGCTTTTTTCCCTTTTGCTTGTGCTTGCACTTCTGCTTTCCTTTTCCGCCTGCTCAAGCACCAAGGATGCTTACATATATTTTGAATTACCTTCCCCGCCTGCAACACTTGACCCGCAAACCGCCTCGCAGGACTCTGAATTACTGATAATTAAAAATGCCTTTGAAGGCTTGCTCAGAAAAAATGCGAAGGGCGAAATAGTTTGCGGTGCTGCAAAAGAGTATGAGACAGACGGTCTTAACTACACATTTATTTTACGCAATGACATTAAATGGCACAACGGCGATTCGCTTACCGCCGCAGACTTTGAGTTTGCCTTTAAAAGAGCCGTCAGTCCTGAAACAAACGCGCCATTTGTATCCCGTTTGTTTTGCATTAAAAATGCCGAGGATATATATAACGGAAGGTCAAAGGCAGACTCACTTGGAGTTAAAGCAGTAAATGAAACCACACTCGTTATTAATCTTGAAACCAACGATGAATATTTTTTAGAGACACTTACCACCTCTATTTCAATGCCGTGCAATCAAAAGTTTTTTGAGGAAGCCGCCGGTAAATACGGTTTGTTTGCAAACAACATTTTAAGCAACGGTAGCTACAAGCTCACCCGTTGGCGCAAGGACCCGTTCGGAATAAGGCTTTACAGAAACGATGAATATTCCGGAGAATTTGTTTCGGAAAATGCCGCAGTATTTTTAACCTGTGACAAGGACGAAGCCGCATTTGAAAAGCTTAAGAAAAACAGCGTTGATATTTCCTTTATAGATTGCGCCCTTACAGACGAGGCGGCAACCGAAGGTCTTAAAACCTATGAATTTGAAAATATTTGTTGGTTTCTTACCATGTCCGACAAGCTTTCACCGAATATGAGAAAATCCTTTTCTTTGCTTTTGGGCGGCGAAGTGTTTTCCAAAAGCCTTGAAAACGGTTATTCCCCCGCCGCATCGATATTCCCGATAGGATGCTTTGATATAAAAATCAGCAACGGTATTGCGGCATATAATCCAGAGGCTGCAAAAAAGCTTTATCTGCAAGAGCTTAATAAGCTTCAAGGTAAAAAATTCCCTTCTGACATAGTTCTTTACTATTATGATGACGGCTATGTTAAAAACGCTGTAACCGATATTGTCGGGCATTGGCAAAGTAATTTTTCTGCCTTTGTCAATATAGAAGCCGCTTCCGAAGCCGAGCTTTTAACCTCACAATTAAAAGACCAGACCTACGCCATGGCACTTTTCCCCGTCAAGGCGGATAGTGCTTTGGTGGCAGAATACCTCAAAAAATTCGGTGTTAAATATAACGGCAAGTCACTTGCAGATATTCAATCACAGTTGCTTAAGGATAACAGTATTGTTCCTGTTATGTTCCAGAAAACCGTAATCGCCTACTCCCATTCCTTAAGCAATATTTTCATTGACAAAGGAAACGGATACATAGATTTTGCATTTATTGTTAAATCAGAATAGCAAAAACGGACACATCATTTAAGGATTTATCCAAATGATGCGTCCGTTTTTCAATTTAATTATCAACTTTTTTGCGAAACAGTTTTGAAAAGAATTTGAAGGTAAGCGGCCAGATACAGCCTGCAAAAATCACTATAAGGAAATAGCGTATTCCGTCAGCCGGAAATGTGCCGAAAACTTGCGCTAACGGAGCTTTGAGCCCTGATTTTATCGCAAGAATAGGAAGCAGCCCTATCACAAGCTTAAGTATCTGTGCAGGCAGGGTGGCTTTGGTTTCAAATTTAATAAAACGGGTATCAATTTCAAAGGTAAATACAATTCCCAACGTGCAGCCAAGCATTTTATAGGCATTTTTTGTTCCGTTTTCAAGGTTAGACGCGTCAATATCTGCAGGGAAATTATAAAGACTTACAAACAGCAGATAGCTCAAAGAAAACAAGGTCATTAAAGCGAAAACCATTCGTATGGCTTTGTTGCTTTCACAGACTTTGTGCATTATCGGATAAATACCGAAAATAAGTATTAATGCAATCGCGACAGAAACTATTACATCAAGCGGTGTATGAACACCTAAATACATTCGGGATATGGGAACCAGAACACACAGCGCAATGCAAATAATTCTAAGCCAAGCCTGCTTATTCCAGCGGGCAATACCGCCGAAAACACCCACAGAGGACTGTGTATGACCGCTTGGAAAGGAATAACCGGTCGCTTCCTCTCTTGCGGCTTCAACGATAGTAAATTCACTGTCCCGAACCCAAGGACGGGGTATTCTGAATATGAGCTTTAAAAACTGATTGGCAACCGTACCCACAAAGCCAACGGCAAATAAATAATATCCCTCGCGTTTATTGACACACCAAAAGAATATAAGCCCCAATAAGATAAATAGCATTTCCTCACCAAACTGTGTTATAAGCGAAAAAACAATATCTCCAAAGGGTGTCCTTATTCCCTCTAAAAACCGTAGAATTTGCATTTCATTACCTCTTTTACCGGATATAATATTTTTTAATTTCCTTTATTTATGTCATCATAGGTATCATCAGAAATTGAATAACTAAATCCTTTTATAACGGTATCTTTATT
Organism: Clostridia bacterium; assembly: GCA_017507805.1. Lineage (GTDB taxonomy): Bacteria > Bacillota > Clostridia > Oscillospirales > Acutalibacteraceae > UBA737. The sequence continues at coordinate 94,927 of JAFWAC010000025.1, read as the reverse complement.
GCCGTTAGTCCCACACCAAGTATCTACCAACAACCCTTTATCCCTATAATTCAAGTCACCGCCATTATAGTATTCTCTAACCCTAAATAATGGACTATTATTAAAAACTAATGCTTGTGCCGTATCTATTAATAAAATAAAAATGAGAATTGTCAAAATAAGTATTATTCTTTTTACATATTTTTTCATAGAATAATCTCCTTTCAAATTCTTATTTATCGAACTGAATTATACCACAACACCTGACTGAATTCAATATGATAAAATTCTATTTACTATTTCTGAAAAACAAAAAATAACCCTAAATATAAATAAAGAAACCATTTCCCACAACGGAAACGGTTTCTTTGTAAGACAGAATTTAAAAAATCACTTAATATTACTCAAATCTTCTCTGCCATCATAATCGATCCAATAAAAGTACCAATTTTCATTTATTTTTTCAGCAAATGCGATATTATTGCCATCCTCTTCATAATAAGTGTATTTTTCTGTTTTTCCTCGGTAATTCCCTTTTTCAGTATAAACTAATCTCCAATATTGACCGCCAAGCATACCTTGGGATCCAATTTCAAAATTCACCGCTTCTTCGTGTTCATCATATTTAATTTCGTATGCTATTTTATATTCACTTATAGAAGTTTGCTTATCTTTTAATATGTCTTGTGCAATGCATTCTAATTCTTTTTGATTATGTTTCAAAAACGCTTCCGAAAAGTCCTTTGCTGATTGATAAGTATGTTCTCCAAATGTAGTAAAAGAATTTGAAAGAACAAGTCCGGCAATAGCAATAACAATTAAAGAAAAAAACACGAATACTATTACTTTTTTAGTCTTTGAAATTTTATTTGCTACCAAAAGATACATAGAATAAATTAAATCTATAGCAATTCCTAACAATACACCGAAAACAATTTCTTCATTTTTTTCACCTTGTGCAACACTAAAAATCAAACATAAAAGCACGGAAGTTAAGGGAATTATTGCGAATAAAGAGTATTTAAAAATATTTATTATTTTTGTTTTCATGAATTGCTCCTTTTGTTAAATTCCAATTTATCGTTAATTAAATTATATAATATTTCGCTACAAATATCAATACGCACTGCTTTATATAAAGTATTAGTGTTTCTGTCTATATTGTTTTTGTAAAACAAAAGCAATATTGAGGGGTGCAGGAGTACGCCCTTGCCGAAACATATACCTTGAAAATTTTGATGGGAAATGTTATATTATGTTCAAAGAACACTAAAGTCCCTAAGAGCTCCCCTGTCAGAGGGAGCCAAAGATTGAATTACTATTAAATACAAAAAAGGTGTAATTATGATAAAAATACTATTCATCTGCCACGGCACCATATGAACTTGCCAATCTATGCCGCCTTATACCACGACTTGCAAAGATAATCAAAGATTTTACTACTTTTTTACTACTTTTGAAATAAGCAAAAAAGCCTTGAACATGACGAAAAAGCACTCCGATTGGAGTGCTTTTGTTTTTACTGAATTACGTTGTCATGGTATGCCGTAACCTTTTCTGTTGTGCCGTCCATATACTCAACTACAGCCTCTGTTAATTTGCTGCTCTTAAAACTGTGGTTGTAAAACTTTGTAGCATTGCAAAATCTTGTTGATGTGGCATGCGCATCCAACGGTCCCGTAAATCTTAACCTATAATATGTTTCCCAACCGATTTCATCACGAATCAAATCTCCGACCGCATTATAGCAATTCCATTCTAGCGTTACATATTTAATTTGTTTGTCGGTATTGTTTTTAATGTTCATATTCCATTCAACACCGCCTGCTGAATCTATGTTGTAAGTCCAATTGATAATGGTTATAGGAGATTGCTTTCTAAATTCTTTATCACAACGAGAACATATACCGCAGTCGGTTGTATGTCCTAAAGGCTCGCCTTTAACTTCTCCACAACTGCAAGTTTCGGGTTTATCACAAGTCGCTTTGCTATATTTGTGTTTATGCTTTTCTGCTTTGCTTTCTGTTGAGGTGTCCTCTTTACTATCCTTATCGGTTGTAGTATTTTCTTTCTCAACCTGTTTTTTATCCGTTATCGTCTCACTACATACAGAACATTTTTTTACAGTCTTTTCTTCGGTATCTTCAATAATTTCAAAAGTATGCTCTAACTTGTCTATATACTCTGTGTTATCGGTATCACATAAATCACAATGTGATTTGATATATCCTTGTTCCGTGCAAGTAGATTTTACATTTTCTTTCTCGATCCATTTATGATCACAAAAGTTTGCAGGATTTAAAAAAACAGAAAAAATTATAGCGATAGCGATATATACGCAAACCAAACCAAGAGCACTCATACCTGCGCTATACTTATTAAACAGAGGGATTTTCTTTCTAAATTTAAAGTTAGATAAAAATATGTATGGCACTAACAAACTTATTATCATACTTAGTGTTGTGACGAAATCGCTCATTGAGGTTATAGACGTAACACTCCCCAATATAGCTAGTCCTGTGAAAACTAAGTAAATTATAGATAAAACCTTTTTCCAAGTTTTATTAGAACGAAAACCCAACAACTTTTTGGGTTGAATGCTTTTTGCTCCACAATTAGTGCAAAAATCACCTATGTATTCTGCACCGCATTTTTTACACTGTGTTGTTGATTTTTCTCCACATTTAGAGCAAAAATTACCCTCAAATTCCGTACCGCATTTTTTACATTTCATCATAAATCCCCCAATTATAAAAAAGTGTGTGCAACGCGAAGTCGCACACACCGAAAAACGCGAAACTCCGTTTTGCTACCACACAAAAACTCTCTCAACATTCACTAGAAATGCGAAAAGTGAAGTCCGCATTTTTACCGAAGTAAAAAGCGACTCCTAGTGAAATAGAGATATTGAGTTTAAGTGTGGTGAACACATTATATCACGAATTGTTTGAAATGTAAAGCCAATTCGGATGTGTTCTATATTACTTTTGGAACAAAAAGTAATATTAGGGGGTGCAGGGGTACGCCCTTGGAACAACATACACCTTGAAATTTTCGATATAAAATGTTATATTATGTTTAAATATAGTAGTCACCATAGCCTCCCTCTGACGAGGGAGGTGGCACGCGTAGCGTGACGGAGGGAGAGAAAATGAAAGAATACAATAAATCTAATATCCCTCTTGCAAAAGCTTTAAGAAAAAACCCAACACCTTGGGAACGAAAACTATGGTATGTTTTTTTAAGAAATTACCCCATAAGATTTCAAAGACAAAAAGCCATTGGCGATTATATTGTAGACTTTTATTGTGCTAAAGCAAGACTTGTTGTTGAGCTTGATGGCGGCGGGCATTACACCTCAGAGCAATTAGAAAAAGATAAAATTCGCACAAAAGACTTAGAGAATATGAATTTAACAGTTTTAAGAATTTGCAATTTAGATATTGACCGTAATTTCAGTGGTGTATGTGAATATATAGATTTGAGTGTTAAAAAATCTCTCCCTCAGTCAGCTTCGCTGACAGCTCCCTCATCAGAGGGAGCCAAGAGATAAGCTACACCCAACATTTAAAAAATATTTTCTCAAAAACAAAGGGGTAAAATTATGATAAAAATAATGTTCATCTGCCATGGCAATATATGCCGCAGTCCGATGGCAGAGTTTGTTATGAAGGATTTAGTTTCAAAAAAAGGGCTTAGCGGTAGCTTTGAAATAGCCTCTGCCGCTACCTCAAACGAGGAAATCGGAAATCCCGTATATCCGCCCGTAAAGCGGTTACTGCAAAAACGCGGTATATACTGTGACGGCAAAAGGGCGCGCAGGGTTACAAAAAGTGATTACAGCTATTACGATTACCTGATATGCATGGACGGTAACAATCTGCGCAATCTTTCCTATATCATAGGTAACGACACCGATAAAAAGGTTTACCGCTTAATGGATTTTACAGATTGCCCTTCCGATGTTGCCGACCCTTGGTATACGGGAGATTTTGCGAGCACAGAACACGACATAGACCAAGGTTGCAATTCACTTTTAAGCTATATTTTAGAAAAAGGGCTGTAAAAAACTGATTACTTGCATTATTTCGGTGGGAGCAAGCCCCCACCCTACGAATAGCGGATAAATTATAGTTTGCCGCGGCGGTCAGTCCGCCTTTTTATTCTGCAAAATTACAACACGATACCACAATGGTGTAGATACAGCTAAATTATAGTTTATTGGGGTTGTTCGTAGGGGACGATGCCCACATCGTCCCTCCAAAATTTGCAGAAACCAAACGGGACGATGTAGGCATCGTCCCCTACGAAAGGTCAATTAAATTAGCGCGGCAAACTATAATTTGCAAGGTATTTTAACAGCGGATACGATAAAAAATGTGACAGGGCTTTTTTTCGCTTCTGTCACATTTTTATTTTTATTGTTTTACAAGATTTTTGCGGATTTTGTTTTTTACAGCACCTTTTACTATTCTACCATGAACTCAAAGCTACCGTCTTTATAGCTGCAAACCACTGTATCGCCCTTATTGATACTGCCGTCAAGAAGTTTTTCGCTCAAAGCATCCTCAATTTTATTCTGGATTTCCCTTCTTAAAGGTCTTGCGCCGTAAATCGGGTCAAAGCCCTTTTGAGCAAGCGCGGTTTTTACCTCAGGCTCACACTTCAAAATGATATTCATTTCAGATAATCTTGCATTCAAATTATCAAGCATCTTTTCAGCGATTTGCTCAATCTCATCAGAGCTTAGCTTTGTGAACACGATAATATCGTCAACACGGTTTATAAACTCAGGTCTGAAGGTATTTTTAAGCTCTGCCAAAACCTGCTCCTTGACATTTTGATTATCATCAGTGCCGCTTCCCTCAACAAATCCGAAGGTCAGCTTTTTATCGGTGATTTTTCTGGCTCCGACATTAGAGGTCATAATAATTACGGTGTTTTTAAAATCTACCTTTCTACCTTGAGAATCGGTTAAAATACCGTCCTCCAATATCTGCAGAAGCATATTGAACACATCGGGGTGAGCCTTTTCAATCTCGTCAAAAAGGACCACCGAGTAAGGATTTCTCCGCACCTTTTCGGTAAGCTGACCGCCCTCCTCAAAGCCGACATATCCCGGGGGCGAGCCAACTAGACGGGAAACGGTATGCTTTTCCATATATTCCGACATATCGAGTCTTATCATCATATTTTCACTGCCGAACATAGTTTGTGCCAAAGCCTTGCAAAGCTCGGTTTTACCAACACCTGTCGGACCTGAGAATATAAATGAGCCTATCGGTCTTTTGGGGTCCTTTAATCCCACTCTGCCTCGGCGGATTGCCTTTGCAACTGCTGTTACAGCTTCGTGTTGTCCAATTATTCGATTATGAAGCTCGGCTTCAAGTCTTAAAAGGCGTGCGCTTTCCTCCTCTGTCAATTGGGCAACGGGGACTCCCGTCCACAAAGAAACAATTTCGGCGATGCTCTCGGCAGTAACCTCGCCGTTTGTGTGGCTATTCTTTTCCTGCCATTTTTTCTTAGCTTCATTATAATTTTCTTTTAGCTTGTTTTCCGTGTCACGAAGCGAAGCGGCGCGCTCAAATTCCTGAGAATTAATTGCCTCCTCCTTTTCGGACTCGGTGTTTGCTATCTCCGCTTCAAGCTCCTTAAGCTCGGGCGGCACAGAGCTTGAAGCCAATCTCACTCTTGAAGCCGCCTCGTCAACAAGGTCAATTGCCTTATCAGGTAAAAATCTGTCGCTTATATACCTTGCGGAAAGCTTTACCGCCGCGTCAATTGCATCATCGGTGATTTTAACCTTGTGGTGAGCCTCGTATTTATCGCGCAAGCCCTTAAGAATTAAAATCGCATCGCTTTCAGAGGGCTCTCCCACATTCACAGGCTGAAAACGGCGTTCCAAAGCAGAGTCCTTCTCGATATTTTTTCTATACTCTGTAATGGTTGTAGCGCCTATAAGCTGAAATTCACCGCGAGCCAATGCAGGCTTTAAAATATTTGCGGCATCGGTAGAGCCCTCTGCCGAGCCTGCGCCTATGATGGTGTGCACCTCATCAATAAAGAGGATAACATCTTTAGATTTAGTTACCTCGTCTATAATGGATTTTATGCGCTCCTCAAAATCACCACGGTATTTAGTACCCGCAACCATACCTGTAAGATTGAGGGTGAAAATTCGCTTATTCTGTAAAATTTCAGGCACATTTCCCTCTGCAATTTTTTGAGCCAAGCCCTCAATTACAGCCGTTTTACCAACACCGGGCTCACCGATAAGGCAAGGGTTATTTTTTGTTCTGCGGCAAAGTATCTGTATAACCCTTTCAATTTCGGTTTCCCTGCCCAGGCAGGGGTCAAGCTTACCGTTTTTAGCCTGAGAAGTAAGGTCAATTCCATATTTTTCGAGATTGGGGGTTTTTGCCTTTTCGGAAGTTGGTCTGTTATCGTTGGCGGCATCGTTAGGATTAATTCCCGAAGCATTTAAGGCTTCACCTGTAAGCGAGGCAACATCTACCCCTAACGCGCCTAAAAAGCGGACAGCGTAGTTATCACCCTCACTCAAAATACCAATAAGCAGATGCTCTGTGCCAACATATTTTTTACCCATATTGTTACAGCCGCTTATAGCCGTTTCTATAACCCGTTTGGCGCGTGGGGTGAAGTAATCCGGAGAAAGTTTTGTGGGCGTTCCGAAGCCGATTTCGCGGCGGATAAGCTCCTCAATTTTTTCGGCAGTAACCCCTTTTTTATTAAGCACTGCAGAAGCCACTCCGCTTCCGATTCGCAAAAGTCCCAAAAGCAGATGCTCACTACCGACATAGGTGTGCCCCAAGCCCTCGGCAGAATTGATTGCCTGATTAAGAGCCTGATTTGCCTTTGCCGTAAATCCGTTAAAATTATATTTCATAAATTAAATAACCTCCTTAAGTTGGAACATTAATCAAAGCTTCACGCACAAAGCTTGCACGGCAAATATCCCTTTCCTCGGGCGACATTTCGCCGTATTTTTTCATCAGCATATAAGGCTGACCTTCTACCAGCAGCTTTATTGCGTTTATTTCTTTATCAAGTATGCCCATATTTATACCAAGCTTAATCCTTGAAAGTAAATTCATCATTTCCTTTGTGGTTAAAATGCGGCAGCATTTAAGCGCTCCGAGGGCACGGTATACAGTATCCTCAAGGCGCACTTTATCAAGCAAAGCGGCGGCAGAGCGTTCTTTTTCGATTAGCTGTGTTGTTATGATTTTAAGATTATCAATTGCGTTTTTCTCGCTTATACCAAGCGTTACCTGATTTGAAATTTGATAAAGACCTGCTGACGATTTAGAGCCTTCACCGTACATTCCTCTTACAGTGAAGCCGATTTTGCCGACTGTGTCGCCAAGCTCCTGAATTTCGCCTGCCGATTCACAAACCGGCAGATGAAGCATTACGGAGGCTCTTAAGCCGGTGCCTAAATTTGTGGGACATTCGGTAAGAAATCCAAGCTCGCTGTCAAATGCAAAATGAAGTTTATCAAATAAAACCGTATCTATTCTTTCGGCAATATCATAGGCTTCCTCTAACTTAAGCCCGTCTTTTATCACCTGAATCCTTATATGGTCCTCCTCGCCTATCATAATACTTATGCTTTCATCATCCGAGAGTATGATAGCGCGATTATCTGCCTTTGCCGCAAACTCAGGGCTTATGATGTGTCTTTCTACCATTGCAGAAATTTCATTTTTCGGCACGGCTGACATTTCGATGAATTTTAGTGATTTGGCAAAGGGTGTGTTACTTTCCAAAATTGCATTTCGCACCTTTTGCTTTAAACCGTTAATTTGTTCTTGTGTCATTCTTGAAGGAAAGGGTATCCCGCTTAAATTTCTTGCAAGTCTTATTCTTGTGCTGACAACAATTCCCTGTTCGTTCGAATTGCTATACCAATTACCCATTATTTTCACCCTCCAATTTTCTGATTTTATCCCTTACAACTGCTGCTTCCTCATACCGTTCCTCACTTACAAGCCTGCTCAACTGACTTCGCAAGGACTCCAAATTTTCAGTTTCGGGCACAACGCTAAGCGGCGCACTGTTGGGAACCTTTCCAACATGCTTGGTACTGCCATGCACACGCTTCAGATAAGGCAAAAGCTCGCTTCTAAAGGTCTTATAGCATTCTGCGCAGCCAACTCTGCCCGTTTTGGCAATATCGGAAAAGGAGGCAGAGCAAACCGGACATTTTGCCTCCTCACCGATAAAATGGGTATCGGTAATATCGCCAAGCATAGATGCCAGCATATTTGCAAGCCCGCCATGGGGTAAGCCGGTATATCCCTTCGCACACTTACTGCAAAGTCTTTGCTCCTTCACAACCCCGTTTACAACAGTGCGAACAAGGGTTGTTGCAGTATTCTTTCCACAGTTTTCACACAACATATATAACTCCTACCTTTCAAGCTTAAATCTGTGTTAAAAGCATTTGCTTCAAAATTGCCGCGCGCACCTCATCCTTAAGGCTTGGCGGTACTGCCTGCATTACCGCGCCAGAAACAGCCGCCGCCATTAATGAGGCAACTTGCCTTGAAACAAGCCCTGATTCCAAGCAATTTTCAATTAAAATTCGGGTGCTCATGGCATCTATACTGTCACCTATCGAGTTAATTATATGCATAAGTGCCGCCGATGATTTTAGAACAACCCTTTTAATTCTGATGTATCCGCCGCCGCCCCTGCGGCTTTCGATAATATATCCGTGTTCAGGCGTAAATCTTGAGGATAACACATAATTAATCTGGCTTGGCGCACAACCGATAATTCCCGCAAATTCGTTCCTTTGAATTTCGGCCGTGTTTTCACCGGATTCGTTAAGCATTCTGATTATTTCCCTTGTTATTAAATCGCTCATTCTCATTTCAAACACCTCTTTTTGACCTTTCCTGACTTTTATTATACACGAAAGTCAGGAAAAGTCAAACACTTTTTTAAAAATATTTTTCTTTGCTTTGTAACACACCCGTTAAAAACTGCATAGTATATGATGAAAACCAAAAAGGAGGTCTTTCAATATGTGTAATAATTTCGGTGGTAACTGTACTTGGATTATAATCCTCATCCTCATCCTCTGCTGCTGCGGCGGATGCGGCAGTACCGGTGCAGTAAGCAACGGTTGCGGCTGCGACAACAACTGTGGTTGCTGCTAATCCATAGCACTATCAAAAAAGACTGCCCCCAGAGGGCAGTCAAATAAAACAGTATAACAAAAAACGGTAAGCAGCATGATTTGATCATGCTGCTTACCGTTTTTATATAACCGGATTTGCAGAAGGTACCCAACAAGGTTTTGATTATGCACAGTGTTTCGATTTAGCGTTGACTTAATTAAAACTTGACATTATAATTAAGTTAATACTTAATTATAAGAGGATGAGCAAAATGGAACTTGATCGTATACTAAAAGTATTAGGCGAGAAAACTTATCTGCCCTCACAGGATGCTGTGGATTATCTTGCCGAACAGCTTGAATTAATGCGAACCGCAGCCTTCACTGCTGCCCATGATATGACGGTCTGCCAATGCGAATACAGGAAGGAGAGTAAACTCAGATGAATATCTTGCTTGATTTATTCCTTACTTTTGCCAAGATTGGCTTTTTTTCCTTTGGCGGCGGTTATGCCATGCTTTCAATGATTGAAAACAACTGTGTGGAAAGGAAACGATGGATTACCCACGATGAAATGATGAATGTGACGGTCATTGCCGAATCTACTCCCGGCCCTATTGCCATCAACTGCGCAACCTTCACCGGATATAAGAAGGCCGGTTTTATCGGTGCATTGGCAGCAACGCTGGGTATTATCGTTCCGTCCTTTGCCGTTATTTACCTCTTTTCAATGTTCCTTAATAATTTTTTGGAGTTGACTATCATTGCCAATGCGTTCAAGGGCATCAAAATTGCCGTAGGTCTCTTAATATTAGATGCCGCCATCACCATGATTAAGAAAATGCATAAAAAGAAACTGTCAAGAACAATTATGGTTTGCTCCTGCATCGTGATGTTCTGCATCAATCTCTTTGCATGGGATTTTTCCTCAATCAGTCTGATGCTGGTTGCGTCAGTTGTGAGCCTGGTGAGCTTCGTTCTCAATAGCGCTCCCAACCAAAAAGGCGGTGCTAAGAAATGATCTTTCTTGATTTATTTCTCGGCTTTCTGAAGGTAGGATGCTTTGCGTTTGGCGGAGCTTATGGTGCCATTCCACTGATCCGTGATGTAGTAATGTCCTACGGATGGCTGAGTGATGAAATGCTGACCTATATGATTGCTGTCAGCGAAAGCACTCCCGGCCCGATAATGGTCAATCTTGCTACTTATATTGGAAACAGCCAAGCGGGATTTCTTGGTGCTGTGATTGCAACATTGGCGGTTGTGCTTCCTTCCTTTCTGATTATCCTGTTGGTAACAGCATTACAAAAAACCGCATTAAATAACAAATATGTTCAGGCTGTTATGCGTGGTTTAAAACCTTGCATAATTGGTATTGTATTAGCTACCGGCATTTACATGGTTTTAGGAAGCTGCTTCAAAACGATTTCCTCTGTAAGAGTAAATGTGCAGGCTGTTGCCATTACCGCACTTTTGTTTGCTTTGACGCTTGGGTATAAGCGTTTTGCCAAAAAGAAATTATCACCCATTCTTTTGATCGTAATATCTGCAATGACAGGTATTGTGATTTACGCAATCTAAGCTTTCGAACAAAATAAAAATTGGCGATGTTTGATTTTTATAATCAGGCATCGCCAATTTTTATCGCCTTCAGTACAATAACTACCCTATGTCAGCAATGTGTACATACTGTCTTATTGGAAGCTGCATACGCGAACAACCTTTTATTTAACCATTACTTTTTTCAAGCTTTTCCTGTATTCGGACGGGGTCTCTCCTACCTTTAAAAGAAAAATCCTGTTAAAGTTTCTCAAAGAGCCAAAGCCGCATATTCCCGATATTTCTGTCACACTCATATCAGAGGTTAAAAGCAAATCACAAGCCTTTTGAATACGCACGCTTCCTATAAAATCACCGAGCTTTATTCCCAAAGTTTCCTTAAATTTATTGCTTAATTCTCTTGGAGTATATCCAATGCTTTTTGATATATCAGAAGCTGTTATCGCCTCAGCAATATGGTCGTAAACATACTTGGCAGTCAAATGCATAAAATCGCCGCCGGAATATGACCTTGTGCTTTTAAAATCATTTATTGAAATCAAATTCAAAAAGGCAAAGAACAATCCCTTTTCCAAAAAAGGTGTAGGCTGAGCTATATAATCGCAAAAAAGTCTATCAATATATTTCCTTGAAATTTTATCCGGTCTAAATATCTTGCCGTCCAAATCAGGGTTTTTGTTTACATCGGTAAATTCCCTGTGAATACTGAAGGGAAACATAAAAACGGTGGCTTCTATATCTTCAGACGGAATGAATTTATGTATATGATAAGGCAGAATAAAAACAACACTGTTTTCTGTGACCTCATACATTTCACCTGCTCCGCATATCAAAGAAACCTTACCCTTTTTGACATAAAGAACTTCCATTTCAGGATTTGTGTGCAAGCTGCATTGCCGCTTTAATTCAATTAAAAACATATTCCTTTGAAAAAAATCCATATTATTCTCCGATATTTTCTAACTTTCGTGCAGTTTTTGTCTTGTTTCAAGAATGAATTGACAATAAAATTATAACATAAACATAACGGCTATCTAAAGCTGCTACTCATATTATACATATAATTTTAAAATTTGCAAAAAGAATTTTAATTATGTACTAATAATTTTCATAGAGGTGGAAATCACTTGAAGGAGATAATTGATTATTTATTCGAACAATCCAAAAAAATGTTTGATGAAAAAGAGTGTATGATTGCCAAAAAATTAGTCAACGGAGGACCGGGTTATCACACAAAACGCATCGGCTTTGTGCACGAAACAAAGGCAACGGTTGATTTTTGTGCAAATATCTTTATAGCAGAACGGACACAGGAGTATGATATCGCAATAAAAGGACTTAACCGCATTTGCGATTTACAGGATACACGATCTGAAAGTCCAACATTTGGATTATGGTCTTACCATTTAGAGGACAGTATCGATGAAATGCTTGCGCCCGACTACAATTGGGCAAATTTCATCGGAAAAGAGCTTTTAACCCTTTGTATTCTTTGTAATGACAAGCTTTCGGCTGAGCTTAAATCGCGTTTGGCGGTTGCGATTGGCAACGCTGTTAAATGTACCGTTAAAAGGAATGCTTCGACCGATTACAGTAACATAAGCATTATGAGCAGTATGATGTTAGTTTCTGCCGGAGAATATTTGCAGGATAAGGAAATATTTTGCATTGGAAAACAGCGCTTAAAGAATTTATATGAATACACAAAATATAACGGCGCGTTAAGTGAATATAACAGCTCCACCTATACCATTATCGCCTTACACGAAATTGCCCGTATGTTGCTCCTTTTTCAAGATGAGGAATGTCGCTTTATCGCGGAGGAATTAAATAAATACACCTGGAAAACCTTAGCGGCGCATTACAATATTTATATCGAACAATTAACAGGTCCCCAATCAAGAGCTTACACAGACTTTGATAACGGTAATCTTTCGTGGCTTATATGGCAGGGCACAAACGGCTTGTACGGAAAAAAGCCCGACTTTGAAAAAATGTTTTGCAATGACCGCACTTCAACTGTTTTCTTAGATATTTTACCCTCAATATTATACTTAAAATCCAAATGCCCTGAGGAGTGCTTGGAGCTTTTTTCGAAAGAAAATTATTTTTACAGAGATACATATTACAAAAAGAATAATTTACGGGGAAAAAGTGAGGATACCGTAATCGTAAGAGAATTGGATAGTCCTGATTTGACAGCCTATTCCTACAAAACAAAAAGCTATTCCTTAGGCTCATTTGCTTTGTGTGATTGTTGGAACCAGCGGAGAAATATTATGGTTTCGTGGGATAAGGAAAGCCCCAAAAGCTTCAGGCTGAGAGGAATACATAATGATTACGATTTTTGTTCGGGAATGGTATATGCTGTTCAGGAAAAAAATAAACTATTAGGTCATTTAGGCTTTGTTACCGACAGAGGAAGTTTTCATTATATTTTGGATAAAAACAAAAGCGGAGTTTATGAAACCGAAAAGCTTTATTTTCGCTTTGAATTATCCGGAGCTTGCGATGAGCTTTTTATTCAAAAGAACGGTAACGACTTTGTTATATGCGATAAGCAGTTGACAATAAAATTACATATTGAAAAATGGATATTTGACGGTAAGGAAGCTGAGGTTACGCTTTCCGAGGACGGTAAAGCGGTCATACTCAAAGGCTATGAGGGCGAAAAAAAGCTACTTGATATGCGAAAGCTGAAGGACAGCTACGGAATATTTACGCTAACCGTCTGTGATACCCTTTCTGACAAACACAAAAATGATGAAATTGTACTAAACAAAGGTATAAATTATATAGAAACGCGGTGCGGAGAGATGAAGCTTAAATCAAATACTTATGCTGTTCCCTATCGTACAGCCTTAGGCTTGGATAAACCGGAATATGACAAAATGAAATCCCAAATTCAATTAATTCTCAACAAAATGAAGAATTTGCAATCTGACGGAACTGTTGAGGAAACCTGCCCCATAAGCATTATTTCAATGGATGCTTGGGAATGGCCACAAGGAGTTGCCCTTTTTGCAATGTATCAGTATTATCAGGAAAGCGGCGATAAATCCGTTTTTGAATACCTTAAGCAATGGTTTGATAAACAGTTCAAAAAAGGGCTTCCCGAGCAAAACATAAACACCACTTGCCCGATGCTTACTTTGGCTTGCCTTTATGAGGAAACTAAAAATGAGGCGTATCTCCCCTACTTGAATGAGTGGTTAAACGGTGCTATGCACAAGCTGCCTCGAACAGAGGAAGGCGGCTTACAGCATATTGTAAGCGGTATTTTAAATGAAGGACAATTATGGGACGATACCCTTTATATGACAGTGCTTTTCATTGCAAAAATGGGCAATATTTTAAATAACGAAGCCTGTATTCAAGAAAGCATCCGTCAGTTTATGGTGCACATCAAATATTTATCCGATGTTAAAACCGGTCTCTTTTTCCACGGCTGGAGCTTTAAAGGCTATCACCATTTTGCCAACGCACTCTGGGGACGCGGAAATTCATGGTACACCGCCGGATTGGTTGACTACCTTGAATGTCTTAAAGACAATGACGGAGTTAAAAGCTTTTTACTTGCCACGCTTTACAGACAGGTGGAGGCACTTGCAAAATGTCAGGATGAAAGCGGCTTGTGGCATACAATTCTGGATGATGAAGGCTCTTATCTTGAAACCTCTGCAACCTGTGCCTTTGCCTACGGTATTTTAAAAGCTGTACGAAAAGGATATTTACCTGCACACTTTGCTTTGGTAGGTGAAAAGGCAGTAAAAGGTGTTATGAATCAAATATCGGACGATGGCGTTGTGAACGGTGTATCTTACGGAACACCTGTATTTTCCACTATTCAGGAATATAAGGATATACCTATATGCCCCATGCCGTACGGACAGTCAATGGCACTTATGATGCTTGTTGAAGCATACAGGGGCAGAAATTAAAGGTGTTTTATGAAAAAAGGAATTCGTGGGCATGATGTGAGAGCAAAAAATCTCGATGCCGTTTTCAAAAAATGTAAGGCTTGCGGTATATCCCATTTACAGCTTGTTTTAGAAAAAAGTGTGCCTGAATTTAAGCACGGAATTTTTTCCGCAGGCTATGCCGAAAAAATCAAAAATCAGCTTGGTGATATGAAAATTGCAGTGTTGGGCAGTTATATAGACCCCTCTGCAACCGATTCTAAAATTTTATCCGATAACATCAGCCGATTTAAGGAAAAAATTCAATATGCAAAGGTGTTAAAACCACTTGTAGTCGGAACAGAGACGGGATTTTATAAAAACGGTATGACAGATACCGAAGAAGCTTATCAATATGTTTTGAACACCGTAAGGAAATTGGTTAAGGCGGCTGAGAAAGAAAATGTAACAGTGGGAATTGAAGGTGTGCATTGCT
Organism: Clostridia bacterium; assembly: GCA_017507805.1. Taxonomy (GTDB): domain Bacteria; phylum Bacillota; class Clostridia; order Oscillospirales; family Acutalibacteraceae; genus UBA737. The sequence continues at coordinate 79,845 of JAFWAC010000025.1, read as the reverse complement.
TTGTTATTAACACCCCAAAAAAGCTGGCGCGTTTAATCGGTGATATTAACTCGGACAATATCAAAGTTATTTTTGACCCTGTCAATTACATAAACATTGAAAATTACAGAAGCCAAGACCAAATGATTAATGATATGTTCGATCTGCTAAGCAATAAGCTTGCGGTGCTTCACGCAAAGGATTTTGTTATAGAAAACGGCAAGCTGATAAATGTGATGCCAACAAAAGGCTTACTCAATTACGAGCTTGTTTTCAGGCAAATGAAGCAATATAATTTAGACATACCGATAATTTGCGAGGAGCTTAATGAAAATGAGGCAAATATAGCCTTTGAAAATTTAGAAAAAATATGGAGGAGCTTATGATGGAAATAAGAAACGCATCAAACCCAAAGGATGTTAAAAATTACACAACCGACAGACTCAGAGAGGAATTTCACATTTCAAAATTATTTTGTAAAGACGAAATCAAAATGGTTTACAGTCATATTGACCGTATTATAACCGCCGGATTTATGCCTGTCGAGACCGAGCTTAAGCTTGTTGGCGGAAAGGAGCTTGCAAGTGATTTCTTTCTGCAAAGGCGCGAAATGGGTTGCATAAACATAGGCGGTAAGGGTGTTATAACAGCTGACGGCAAGGAATACATAATGAACCCGAGGGACGGTATCTACATCGGTATGGGTAACAAAGAGGTCACCTTTAAAAGCCTTGATGCTAAAGAGCCTGCAAAATTTTATGTATCCTCCTGTCCGGCACATCACCCATACCCCGCAGTGCATATTGATATTACAAAAGCCAAAAAGGTTCCTTGCGGAAGTATTGAGGAATGTAATAAGCGCGTCATCAACCAATACATTCACCCTGAGGTAATGCAAAGCTGTCAGCTTGCAATGGGGCTTACTCAGTTAGAGGTAGGCTCAAATTGGAATACTATGCCCTGCCACACACACGACAGGAGAATGGAAGTGTATCTATACCTTGATATGGGAGAAAACGATGCTGTATTCCACATGATGGGCGAGCCCACTGAAACAAGGCACATTATTATGCACAATGAGGAAGCTGTTATTTCTCCAAGCTGGTCTATACACAGCGGAGTTGGCACTAAAAACTATTCATTCATCTGGGCAATGTGCGGGGAAAACCAAGAATTTACCGATATGGATTTCGTTGAAACAAAAGATTTGAGATAGGGTGGAAATATATGTCTAAATTTGATTTAACCGGAAAAATCGCATTAGTTACAGGTGCTTCCTACGGTATAGGCTTTGCGATTGCCAAAGCCTACGCAAAGGCAGGAGCTACCGTTGTTTTTAACGATATTAATGAGGAGCTTGTAAGCAAAGGCATTAAAGCATACGAGCAAGAAGGAATTAAAGCCTTCGGCTATGTCTGCGATGTTACAGACGAGAATGCCGTAAACGACCTGATAGCAACCATTGAAAAGGAAGTAGGCATAATTGATATATTGGTAAACAATGCCGGTATTATCAAGCGCATACCCATGCATGAAATGTCTGCCGCCCAATTCAGGCAGGTAATTGATGTTGACCTGAATGCACCATTTATTATGGCTAAGGCGGTAATACCTTCGATGATTAAAAAGGGCCACGGCAAAATAATTAACATCTGCTCTATGATGTCTGAGCTTGGCAGAGAAACTGTATCCGCTTACGCGGCAGCAAAGGGCGGTCTTAAGATGCTCACCCGTAACATTGCCTCTGAGTATGGCGAATATAACATTCAGTGTAACGGCATCGGTCCGGGTTACATTGCAACACCGCAAACAGCCCCCTTGCGTGAAATCCAACCAAACGGCGAAAGGCACCCGTTTGATAAGTTTATCATTGCAAAAACACCTGCCGCCCGTTGGGGAACACCGGAGGACTTGGAGGGCCCTGCTGTTTTTCTCGCTTCCGAAGCCTCCGACTTTGTGAACGGACATATTTTATATGTAGACGGCGGAATATTGGCATACATCGGGAAGCAACCGTAATTAGCGTATAAAAGTTTAAAAGGAGTATTATTTGTTGTTATGGTTGTCACATCGATTACAGCATTGCTTTTCTTGAATATACTGTCAGCAATTTTTCAAAAAAAGCTTCAATTAAGCCTTAAGCTTGTAGCTCACAATATAATCGGATATAATCTTTTGCAAGGAATATTAGGTGCCGCTTATTTTCTGTTACTTCAAAAATTCGATTTCTATATTAATTCAACCACTTTGTTATATTCAATAGGATATTCATTGGTCGTAATTAATGCCCTGACAAACCGATTAATGGCACTTAAATATCTTACCATATCAACAAAATATATACTTTCCTATTGTTGTTCGGTGATATTTTCCACCCTTGCAGGCAACCGATGCCATAGTTCCGATATATTTGAGGTTTTACAAAACCAACCCCAATAGTCTTAGCGAAAACTGCCTTTTCCTTTATACTAATATTTATAATTTAATAATCTGTACCTGTCTTTTAGGAATTTATTTTGTTAGAAACAAGCTCGCTTTCCAAGCTTTATTTAGGATGTTCACCCCTAAGCAAGCCTTGAATATTACAGCAGTAAATATGGTTTCAAATGTTTCCGCGCTTTTTACCGTTCCGCTATTAACGCTTGTTTCACTATTGTCTTACAATTTATTCACTTCCCTTTGTCTGATGTTCGCAAATGTGATAGCATCCAAACTGTTTTTTAAAGAACAATTAACTGTAAATCAAATTATTTCATTGTTATTAATAATATTCGCCACTGTGATGTGTGCGTTATGAGGTGAAAATTATGGAATTTTATGTATCAACAAACGGCAACGACCTGCAAAACGGCTCTTTTTCGGCGCCCTTTCTTACTTTAGAAAGGGTGAAATCCGCTGTGCGTGAAGCCCTCAAATCCGGAGAAAAAAATATTACGGTTTATTTGCGTGAGGGCACTTATCACCTTTATGATGCTTTAACCTTTGACGAAAATGACACCTCCCCCACCGCCAAAGTAACATACAGCTCCTACAATAACGAAAAGGTTATTTTCAGCGGCGGTATCAAGGTTGACGGTTGGGAAATAACGGACGGAATTTGGCAGGCAAAGCTTTGCCGGCCGAATAATGACACCGGATATTACAAACAGCTTTTCGTAAACGGAAAAAGAATTAAAAGGGCACGATTTCCTTTGGGTGACGGAACTTTCAAAGCTGTAAAGCCGGAAGGAGATATCAGCACTTGGGGCTCTAATTATACGGCAGATGCTGCGTTGCTTTCAAAGCGTGCACTTACCTATAATGCTGATGATACTGTAACAGACATTGATTTTGAAAACGCCGAGTTAGTTCTCCTTCAATATTGGAGAGAAAGCCGAATGCGTGTGACCTCTGTTGACAAGGAACGAAATCTTTTTATGCTTAGCGGCGAGACTTTGCGCCCCACGGCTTGGTCATTCGGTTACTATTTTGATAATGTTTTCGAGGGACTTGCCGAAAACGAAACCTGGTTTTATGATAAAAACAGTGAAACTCTTTACTGTCATACCGACACCGACCTTTCTGAAGCCGAAGTTATAATTCCAATAAACAGTACCCTCTTAAAGCTTGAGCCTGCAAACGGAGAAAAAATATATAATTTACATTTTTCGGGCATTACATTTTCATATACCGATTGGAATATGCCTGCAGAGGGCTTTAACTATTCCCAAGCAGAATTACCCGCACCTAATGCAATTAAGGGTAGCGGTGCGGTTAATTGCTCGATAAAGAATTGTGAATTTGTCTGCTTGGGCGGTTGGGGCATCGAATTGTCAGACCGCTGTCAAAGCAATGAAATTGTAGGTAATATATGCCGCAACACAGGTGCAGGATTTATTAAAATCGGCGTTACCTATGACTGTGAAAAAGATGATGATGAGACCAAGGGAAACACCGTTTCTCAAAACCTTATTACAGACGGCGGAAATGTTTATTTGGGCTCTGCCGCAATCTGGATTGGCAGAAGCAGTAATAACCGAGTTACCCATAACGATATTTCGGGTGCATTTCAATGGGCAATTTCTGTTGGTTGGAATTGGAAGGTATTTCCTTTAAGCAGAGCAAGGGACAATGATATTTCCTATAACTTTATTCACGAATTGGGTACGGGAGTTTTGGGCACACACGGTGCGTTATATGCGTTGGGCGTACAACCGGGAACACGCTTTTATAACAATTATGTCCGCAATGTTTATTCAAATGAGCATTGGGGTGCGGGAGAAGGCATAATCCTTGATAACGGCTGCTCCGGTATTACAATCGAAAATAATATAGTCTATAATGCCTCTGCCGGTGGATACGGCAGCAACTTTAATTGCTTTGGAAATATTATAATCAATAACATTTTTGCCTTCGGTGAAAAATTCCAATTAACCCGTTACGGCGATCCGCCTGTCGGCAAGCCTGCACCAAACGGAGAAATTTTTGCCAGAAACATCGTTGTTTGGGATAAAGGTCCTCTCTTTTATGAGGAGGATTGGTATTGCTATTCCACCTATTGGGACGAAAACATTTATTTTGCATTTCATGACAAGGAGCCAAAATTCTTAAAGCACACCTTCCAAGAATGGCAAGAATTGGGACTTGATGAAAATTCGAGACTTGCAAACCCAATGCTTAATGACCCCGAAAACGGTGATTTCAAAATGCCGGCAGAGTCTCCGGCATACAAAATGGGATTTTCGGATATTGACCTTTCACAGGTTGGTATCACACTTAAAAAATAGCCAAAACGAGCCGGACAAACAAACTGTCCGGCTCGTTTTTTAAGGTTAAATACTAAAGAGTAATTCACCGTAGCTGGGATAAGGCCAATACTCCGAGGGTACAACGCTCTCAGCACTGTCTGTATAATGCCTTATATCCGCCATAAGTCTTAAAATGATATTACGGTACTGCTCTGCCCTTTCGGTCACATCAACCGTCCTCTCGGCTGTTGCAACCGCTATTTTAAGCTCATCTGTAAGAGCATATATCTCTTTATTTGCGGCGGAAAGCCGTGCAATGAGCTCTTTTTCCACAGTGGCATTAACTCCGCCCAAATTATTCTTATGAAGCACAGCTACGCAAAGTTTATCGGTGTAAGCGGTGATTGCGGGAACTACTGCTCTGTTCATCATTTCAATAAGCGTCAGTGCTTCTATGTGTATGGTTTTGCAGTAATTTTCAAGTATTATATCCACACGGGAATTAATTTCTGTGCGGCTGAAAACCTTATGCCGTTCAAACATAGATATGTTTTGCTCGGATTTAAGAAGCGGAAGTGCATCTACTGTACTTGGGAGATTTAAAAGTCCTCTCCGTTCGGCTTCAATTTGCCATTCTGCAGAATAGCCGTCTCCATTGAACAAAATTCGCTTATGCTTCTGCATAACCTCTTTGATTATCAGGTTGATTTCCTTTTCAAAATCCATTGCCGCTTCCAAGCGCTCAGCAAACTGCGAGAAAACCTCTGCCACCATTGTATTAAGCATAACATTTGTGTCCGATATAGATGAAGCAGAGCCCAACATACGGAACTCAAATTTATTACCTGTGAAGGCAAACGGTGAGGTACGGTTGCGGTCGGTATTATCCTTGCGGATACTCGGAATAATATCGGCCCCCATATTCATTTTTATACCCTTAACACTGTCATGGTGAACACCCTGCTCAATTGCCTCAAGTATTCCCAAAAGCTCCTCGCCCAAAAAGATTGAAATAATGGCAGGAGGCGCTTCGTTTCCACCCAAACGGTGATCGTTACCGGCAGTTGCCACCGAGATACGCAAAAGCTCCTGATGCTCGTCAACAGCCTTTATAACCGCCGCAAGGGAGAGCAAAAACAAGGGGTTTTTATCGGGATTTTTGCCCGGCTTCAAAAAGTTTATACCGGTGTCGGTTGAGAGCGACCAATTGTTATGCTTACCGCTACCGTTCACGCCGTCAAAAGGCTTTTCGTGGAGAAGGCAAACAAGACCGTGCTTGAGTGCGGTTTTTTTCATCATTTCCATTGTAAGCTGATTGTGGTCCGCCGCAATATTGGTGGTAGTGAAAATAGGTGCCAGCTCATGCTGTGCGGGAGCCGCCTCGTTATGCTCGGTCTTGGCAAGCACACCCAGCTTCCAAAGCTCGTTATCAAGCTCACGCATAAAAGCCGCCACACGGGGTTTTAAAACACCGAAATAATGGTCATCCATTTCCTGACCTTTGGGCGGCATTGAGCCAATGAGAGTTCTGCCGCAAAAAATCAAATCCGGACGCTTCTCATACATATTTTTATCAACAAGAAAATATTCCTGTTCGGGACCGACAGTAACATTCACCCTTTTAACATCATTGTGACCGAAAAGCTTTATAATTCGCAAGGCCTGCTTATTAATAGCTTCCATACTGCGAAGCAAGGGGGTTTTCTGATCAAGTGCTTCACCGCAATAAGAGCAAAAAGCTGTGGGAATGCAAAGGGTTTCATCCTTTATAAAGGCATAGGAGCTAGGGTCCCAAGCGGTATATCCTCTGGCTTCAAAGGTGGCACGCAAGCCGCCTGACGGAAAGGAGGAAGCATCCGGCTCGCCCTTAATAAGCTCCTTGCCTGAAAATTCCATTATAATATGACCGTCATCCGTAGGGCTTATGAAGCTGTCATGCTTTTCTGCAGTTATACCGGTAAGCGGTTGAAACCAATGGGTATAATGAGTGGCACCCTTTTCGATAGCCCACTCTTTCATAGCATTGGCAACAGTATCTGCGATACTGCTGTCTATCGTCTTGCCCTCTTTAATAGTGCTTTTGAGAATCAAATACACTTCTTCGGGAAGGCGTTCCTTCATAACCGAATCATTAAAAACATTAATGCCGAATAATTCGCTCACCTTTTCCAAAATACTACCTCCGTATTCAGACCAGAATAATATAGTTAATTATAGCTTTTTAAAGCAATTTTGTCAATCAATAAGTTTATGGGTTACATGTCTTGCAGGGCGAATAGCCGTCTGCTATCAGACTTTCCCTGCTCTTTTGTGATACCTCTTTATTGCCTTCCTTAATATCTATTGCAAATCTGCAATCGGATTTGTGGAATTTTTTGGAGTTTGTATTTAAAATATATGTCTGCTTGCCTTGCGTTTCAGAGCTTTGAGACTCTGTTTTTTCCTCATAGGGCTTACCGTCATCAAGCTTGCTTTCTCCATTGGCATAATTAATCAATATTCCCGGTTGGTTATTATAGGCATAAACATTAAAGCAAATGCCCTCACCTTCGTCCTCCACAGAATATCCCTCAAGCTGAACACCTCTCGCAACCAGATTGTTGCCGTCAAAAATCGGCGTCACCCTATAAACAACATGATTTTCGGTTTCCTTGACATAATCCGCCACCATATTTTCAAACGGCAGCATACCGTCCATATTAAGATAGCGGGTTCCTGTTATCAAGTTCTGTTTATTTGCGTTCTCGCCCGTAAGCTGATAGCCAATCAGGTGACAGCGGTTATATAGATATTTACCGTCCACAATATCATACTTTACGGTGTGCCAACCGCTGGGCTTTACCTGACCTATACTTCCGCGCTCCTCATCAGGCATAATATCTATTCCAATACAAGCCATTACCACACCGCAGCGACCAAGAGAATCAAGCTCGGAATAAAACTCATAAGATTTGGCAGTCAAGTCCGACTCGCTAAATTCCGGAATATTATCCCTTATTGCAACAAAAGGCTGTTCATCGTCAAATTCGGGAACATCGTTTACAGAGGCTATATAATTTTCTGAATTTTCAACAGTTCCGTCTTTAACACCGCCATTTGACGAATTACAGGCACAAAAGAGGAATAGTAATACCGATAAAAGTGCAGAAATTTTCAAAAGTTTAAGCTTCATAAACAATATATCTCCTCTGTTATTTTTTCGTGTGAATGACCTGCAAATTCAAAGCAATTCGGCTGCTTGTTTTCGTCATCAAGTAATTCAGCAGGAAATTTGCGGTCAGACGGATATGTCTTGTTCCAACGGTAGACAATTATTTTTTCTATCTTACTCATAAAGCTATTAATATCCGAATTTTCCACAAAGCAGAAATCGCCCTTTTGAGCCTTTTGCAAAAAATATTCATCGGCAACAAATCCACTCGCGTAATCTTCAAACTGTTTTGCGGAATATCCGTTCATCCAAAGCCTTTTTCCTGCTGTTATTTCAAAAATTCTTTCTCGAAGCAGTCTGTCAGAGCTTTGTCTGCGGTTGTTAAAAAGCATACCGTTTTTATCGTCAAGGCAAACAATAATATTCAATTATAGACCCCCATACTAAAGCAAGCGCACCGAATGGTGCGCTTGAAAAAAGTTCACTCTCAGCTGTTGTTCTGTTTTTCCGATTCGATGAACTGCTCAATCGTCATCATTCCTTTGGAAACCATAAGGAATTTATCATTGTAATCATCGATTGTGTTAGCGGAAACTAAAAGCATATAGTTAAACAATTCTTCGCCGAGAATACTTTCACGGTAGCTTGATACCATTCTGAAACGGATTTGACCGTCAGCAATGTTATAATCGAAGGTGCCGTTAATAAGACCGTAGTTAGCAATACAAACAGCCAATGCTGCGTCCACCCTTTTATCCTCTGCAATCTTAAAGGGCATCGGTGAATAAAGGGCAACAACCTGAGGACCGGGTCTTACTGCAATAATTATATCCATAGGCAAATCCTCGCCTCTGGCGCCACAGGTGATTGTTAAATCATCATCGTGTCTTGTGTAATTCCAATCTCTTGCAGTCAGAGTTTTGCAAAGGGTTTCGTAAACCGATTGCGCCTGTTTCATAATTTTTTCGTCTGCCATAGTAAAAATACCTCCTAATATTTAAACATTAAACAAAGCCTAATGTTTTGTTCGGTTTTTGCATGATTTTCTTAAATTCCTTTTCGGAGCTTGCCATCAGGAAATCCTCTTTAATTAAAACGGATGCATCCTCTTTATTCATTTGAGCGCGCAAAATTGCTTTGCCCCAGGTTCTTTCAAAAAGATTTCTTACAAAACGCGCGTTGCTGAATTCCTTTGCGTTAAGCACTGCGTCCGGCAAGGAAAGGAAATAATCCTTAACAGCCTCCTCAAAGCCATCAAGATATTTAAAGCTTTTCCTCGTCATAAGCATGAAAATTTCAAAAAGCTGCTCTCTTGTGTAGTTGGGGAACTCAATTACATAGGGCATACGGCTCTCCAAGCCGGCATTACCCTTCATAAGAGTGTCCATTTCATCGGGATAGCCCGCCATTATAACCACCAAATCCGAACGGTGATTTTCCATTTCGGCAATAAGGGTGTCAATTGCCTCTCTGCCGTAATCAGCACTGCTCATACCGTTTCCCTTATAAAGAGTGTAAGCCTCGTCTATAAACAAAACGGAACCGTAGGCATCGCGGCACATAGCGGCAGTTTTAGGGGCGGTTTCACCAATGTATCTTCCACAAAAATCTCTGCCGGAGTATTCAAAGAAGCTGCCGTTTCTTAAAACGCCTCTCTCCTTCAAAATTTTGCCGATTACACGCGCTACTGTGGTTTTACCCGTTCCGGGATTGCCGACAAAACGCATATGTATACAAGGCATTCCAAGCTCACTGTTTTTCATTGACATTTCAATCTGAGCCACAATTTCCTCAACGCGCTGCTTTAATGCCGACATACCCACAAAGCCGTCCAGCATCTCAAGACCTGATTTTTCATCCTCATCATAGCTTGTTGCCAACTCGGTAATTTCATTTCTTGCTATTAAGGTGTTATCAATGCCATTCTGCACATTGTAAAGCTGTTTGAGATAAATCATCTCGCGTACAACCTTATTTACAGTATTAATACCGTAAAATCTGCCGTCATTCTTTTCCTCGGCAATTCTTGCAGAAAAAACAGACCAAGCATCGTCTGCCAAGGTGAAGCCATAGCAATCCAAAGCAAATTTTGCATACTGCATAAGCTCCTCATTATCAAAAGGAACAAAGGAAATTTCGCGGATAAAGACAATATCGTTAAGGCTTTTTTTCAAGCCGTTAAGTATTTCTCTTTCAACAAAGGGTATGGTGAAAATGATTATATTTTTACCCATATATTCATTAAGAAGCGAAAGGAAATCCCTGAACTCCTTTTCGTTGGTTTTGGTCATCCACTCGCTTATATCAATACAAACAATTTTCCCGTCCTTAGATGTGTATCTCTGCAAATGCGATACCACATTTGCAAATGGGTCACGCGAACCGTCTTTAGTGTTAGGCGGTGCAATTTTATCCACAACAACCTTTTTTGTTCCGTCAAAGCTAAACAATCCCAAAGCCTCAATCAGCTCTGCAAAAAGGCAAAGGCAGGTAGAAAGTCCGTTACCGGGATTAATCGAGAAAAGATAGCTTTGATGGGTAAAAACATCAAGTGTCTTGTATTTAATAATACTCGGTGCCATTTGGGCAATTTCATTACAAAGCTTCTTAAATTCCGCCGCGCCTATAAGTGCATTGATTTTTTTCAGCACCTTTTCTGCCTTTGCTTCTTCATCCTCAATTACGGTTTCTTGTTTTTGGGCAACAGGCTTTGCAAGCTCCTGCTCCTTTTCATCGTAATTAGAAATAAAAAACTCAACATTTTCGCTTGAAATATCAATTGAATAATTAGCTCTTAAAAAATCATTCAAAAATTCGTGAATTGTCGCTACCTTAAGCCCGTCTTGCTGAATAATGACATCGCACTCTGTAAGATTGGAGTTTATAACCTTAATATTGAAGGCTTTACCCAAAGCCGCCAAAAGTGCCTCAACGGGTAAAACATCATCATCCTTTTTACTGAGAACCCACGAGCTTTCAAAGGTGAGCGAAAGTCTTTTATAAATCATATCTCTTACCCCCGCGCTTAATTATCCGAAATTATATGGTCAATTATACCGTATTCCAAGGCGTCCTCGGCAAACATCCAATTATTTCTGTCAGTATCCCGTTCGATTTCCTCAACGGTGTGACCGGTATTTTTTGCCAGAATATTGTTAAGGCGTTCCTTAACCCTTGTCATCTGTTTTGCTTCGATTATTATATCAGAAGCCTGACCGCTGGCACCTCCCAACACCTGATGTATCATAATCTGGCTGTTTTCCAAAGCATAACGCTTGCCCTTAGTACCGGCAGACAGCAAAAACGCTCCCATACTTGCCGCCATTCCGACACAAACGGTGGAAACATCGCATTTCAGTTTGCGAATGGTATCATAGATACCAAAGCCTGCAGAAACAGAGCCTCCGGGAGAATTTATGTAAAGACAGATATCCTTTTCAGGATCAACAGATTCCAGATAAAGCAGCTGCGCTATAATGGAGCACGCCAAATCATCATTCACCTCATTGAACATGATTATAATTCTGTCCTTTAAAAGCCTGGAAAACAAATCATATCCCTTTTCGGAATTGCCTTCTCTTTCATAAAATGAAGGATTGAGTATCATTTTTAAATTCCTCTCTTTTCAATTACTCTTTTTTACTTAAAAATAACAAGCAACTATAGACTTTATTATACTATTGAAGCCTGATTTTGTCAACAAGCAAGCTTATCAAATTGCAAGGTTTGCAAAATATTTCTTGCTATATTTTTTTTGATATGTATAATAAAAATAACTAAATTTTTTCAGAAGTGGTGAAAAAGTATGAATTATGCATCCTTTGGTATTTCCGTTATAGCCCTGTTGCCTGCATTGGTCTTGTGTATATACATCTACATAAAAGACCGTGTGGAGAAAGAACCAATCGGTCTTTTGGCGGCTCTTTTCGGCATTGGAGCAATTGCTTTTGCTCCCGCCCTTTTAAGTGAAAGGCTCGCCCTCAACACCTTTGACAGAATATTTGCTGAAAGTATGACCTACAGTCCGGAGGGCTTTACAAGCTTTGCTTCGGTTACTGCCAAAATTTCTCATCAGGCATTATGCTCCTTTGTTGGCATTGCACTCATTGAGGAAGCAATTAAATGGATTTGTCTTTTTGTTTTTACACACAAATCAAAGCACTTTAACTCCCTGTTTGACGGACTAATTTATTCTGCGTTTATCTCGCTCGGCTTTGCCGCGGTTGAAAATGTACGCTATTCGTGGATAAACGGCTGGGACACACTGCTTTTGCGCTCTGTCACCACCGTCCCCTCACATCTTTTCTTTGGGATTTTTATGGGTGTTTGCTACACCGTATGGCACGCATACCACACGGCGGCGATAAAGGAAAAGGAGCTGATTGATGCCGGAAAGCTTTCCGAAACCAAATTCAAAAAATCAAAGCTTTGGCTTACTGCAAGCCTTTGCCTTCCGATTTTGGTGCACGGAATTTACAGCTTCATCGGCTCGGGTATTTTCGGCTGGCTTAACAAGGTATTCTATATTTTCATCATAATTCTTTACATTGTTTGCTTCATAGGAATTAATAAGCTTTCAAAGGATGATGGTTCGAATGAAAAGACCGCATATAAATGGCTGTTAAGAAAGCACACCGAGCTTGATGCTTCCGCATTACACGAAACTGCTACCGAGGGTGAATGAATATGAGTAGAAAACGTTCTGGCTGTCTTGGCTGTTCAAAATATCTGATTATAATTCTGATTATAATTTTAATTGCATCTTTCATAATAAACGGCGGTTTGGGTGATTTTTCGGATAAAACCGTGGTGTCAAACAAAAATAACACCGTCACCCCGGTCGCGGAAACCTTCTGCTTCTATTACGACCAGCTCAACTCAACCGAAAAGCACATTTATGATTCCTTGCTTGCCGAATTAAAAAAGGGCGGTTTGTCCTGCACTATTAACAACATTGATTATAATACATACGCCGGCGCCGTAAACAGAGCCTGCATTGCTTTGAAATATGACCATCCCGAATTTTTCTGGATAAACAGCGGAAGCTCATATAGCGGACAATACGGCTTTGGCGAAAACAGCGACACCATTAATATTCTTTTGACCTGCTATCAATATTGGCAATATACGAATGATCCTCAGAAATATACCGATAAGCTTGAAGCCAAGGTTGAGGAAATTGCAAAGAAGGCAGATAGGCAGGCTACAGAAATTGAAAAGGTTAAATATGTGCACGATTACATTGTCAGCAACACCATTTATGATCACGATGCTTTAGCCGAAGCGCGGAAAACCTTCCACAATGCTTCCAGCGAATACATCTACTCTGCATACGGCTGTTTGGTTGACCAAAAGGCGGTTTGTGCCGGATATGCCTTTGCATTTCAGATGATTATGCACGAATTAGGTATACCGTGCACATATATTGTCGGTGACGCAGGCGGCAGTCACGCTTGGAACTTAATAACGCTGGACGGAAAAAATTACTATATAGATGCAACCTGGGATGACGGCGACTACCTTGATGATCACGGCAACAATAAATATGACGGAAATGCCGAATATGATTATTTCTGCATAACCACAAATGAGCTTACCAAAACCCACACAATAAGCGAGGAATATTTTGACATCCCCACCTGCACCGCCACCGAATACAATTACTTTGAATATTATGATTACAAATTGGATTATTACAGCTTCAACGAGCTTGTAAATATTATCAACAAGCAAAGTAATCTTGATATTATCTGTATACAGTTTGCTTCCAAGCAGGAGCTACAAAAAGCAAGCAAGGATTTATTCGATAACTATAATTGGCAAAATATCCCTTTGCTCACTCAATCAAAAATCAGCTACTCTGTTGATGAGGACCACTTAATTCTGACATTTTTCAGGGAATAAAAGAGGATTTACAGTTGTTTTGTCCGCGCGGCGAAACAACTGTAATTTTTTTGAAAAATATTTTTAAAAAAAGCTTGATTTCCGTAAAACATTATTGTATAATAGTCAAGCAATTTAATTTTGCCGGTGTGATGGAATTGGCAGACGTAGTGGACTCAAAATCCACCGGTGGCGACACCGTGCCGGTTCGAGTCCGGCCACCGGCACCAAAAAAGAAGTGACTTTTGTTTACCAAAAGTCACTTCTTTTTTTATCCTTTGCGAAAGCAATGGCATATCATCTCGCTTTTGCGTGTATATCATCAGCCGAAGGCTGTATCGCTTACGCAATGATGATATGCAACACTTTGTGTTGGTAATATACCGTAGCAGGTTGCGGATGATATACAAGGCTTCGCCTTGATTTATTGGCTATGATATGGTATAATTATTTAGAGATGAAAGTTTCAGGAATTGTTTTCAAGCATTTGTTCGTAAATACTTATTATTTTAGCAAGTCTATGATTAAGTCCCGATATTGTAAGCGGTTCATCGGACAAGCGGCAAAGCTCCTTCAGGGTTGCGTTCGGGTTGTTTTTTCTGAGCAATGCCGCAGAAAGCAGCTCTTGCGGCAGACTGTAAAGTCGGTCTGCCGCCTCTAAAAATTCAATTGCGGTACGCTGTTTAATCGATGCCTCCACCGTTTTTGAAATATTTGCATTATCGCAATTACCTACACGGTTAATATTGTTCTTTACCTCTTTCATTATCTTGGTATCAATAATGCTGAGCGTTTGCTTTGCGGCGCCAATAAGAGTGAGTAAATCCTCAATAACAGAGCTTTCCTTTGTATAAAGCTGAGCTCCGTTTTTGCGCAATGCTGTACGCATTGTTATTCCGTTTTGCTTAAGAAGCTCAGAAAAAGCCTCTGCCAAATCCGGATTTTTGACATTAAATTCCGCGCGGTATTCCTTTTCGGGATCGTTGATATTTCCGCAGGCAAGAAAAGCTCCCCTTATAAAGCTGTGAACACAGCACTCCCTTAAAAAAACGCCCGTGTCAATAAGGCTTTCACCTACTCCGAAATCAAAGGAAGCTAAAATTTTAAGTCTTTCAGCCTCGGAAACAACCTCTGCCCTATATGTAGGTATTTTACTGCCGCCGCAAAAAATCTGCGGTCGGATTTTATAAACGGAAAATACCGCATCGGAGTATGCCTTTGCCACCTCGTGATTGGCGGTCTGCAGAGAGATTTTCTTAAAAGAAAAAGACCTGCCAAACAGCATAAAACCGTACACAAAAGCAGGTTTGCAGCAGCCTGACAGTCTTAACTGCAGTAACTCATTTTTTACCTCAGAACAAAAAGACATTATTAATCTCCATTCTGTTATCTTTTATTTATATCCCTGTGAGCTATAACGCAGTCATATTTCTGCTCTTTAAGATGTGCGCCGATAAGCTCGGCAAAGGTTACAGAGCGATGTTTACCGCCTGTGCAGCCAATCGCTATTGTAAGCTGACTCTTACCCTCTTTTGCATAAAGCGGAACTGCACAGTCAACAAAGCTTATCAATTTTTCAAAAAATTCTTTACTGTCCGGACTTGCCATAACATATTCGCGAACATCGCTGTCGAGTCCTGTTTTTTGCTTTAATTCCTCGACATAGAAGGGATTAGGCAAGCAACGAACATCTATAACCAAATCAGCCTCGGTGTCAGAGCCGTACTTGAAGCCGAAGGATTTACATTGAACCTTAAGCACATTTGACAAGCTTCCGAAAAAAATGGTTGAAAGCTTTTCCTTGAGCTGTGAAATTGAAATATAGCTTGTGTCAATTACGAAATCGGCAGTAAAACGGATTTTTTCAAGCATTTGCCGTTCTTTGGAAACAGCCTCGGCAAGAGAGATATTATCATCATTAACAAGCGGATGCTTACGGCGGTTTTCCTTGTATCGGCGCATAAGAATTTCATCCGAAGCATCAAGAAAGAGTATTCTGTAATTAATGCTTTTAGCCTTCAAGTCACAAAGCACATCCGAAATTTCAGAAAACATATTTCCGCCGCGCGCATCGGTAACAATAGCTATTTTGTTAAGCTCGTTACCGCTTTTAGCCGACAAATCCACAAATGACGGTATAATAGCAGGCGGAATATTATCAACACAGTAAAAACCGATATCCTCAAGCGCATTTGCCGCCTGAGATTTACCCGCGCCCGACATTCCGGTAACTATTAATAATTCCATTGACTGCACCGTCCTATTCCCTGCCCACAAAAATAACCTCCGGCTCAAGTATTACATTATCAGACTTGAAAACCGTATCGGCAACATGAGCAATTAATTTTCTTACATCCTCACATTTAGCATTTCCGCAATTAATTATAAAACCGGCATGCTTTTCGCTTACCATTGCACCTCCGATTTTGGTGCCCTTAAGCTGATTTTTTTCGATGAGTGCACCGGCAAAATGCCCCTCAGGACGCTTAAATGTGCTACCGGCACTTGGAAATTCAAGCGGTTGCTTGCTTCGGCGGCGGCAAAGATAATCATCCATTAAAGCACGGATTTCCTCCTGCTTACCGGTATCTAATTCAAATGTAACAGAGGTGATAATCATATCACTTTTTTTGAAAACGCTTGTGCGGTAACCAAGATACATTTCGGATAATTCAAGGCTTCCCGTCCGACCGTCTGCAGTGATATATTCAGCGCTTTTTACCACCTGTGACATTTCGCCGCCGTAGGCACCGGCATTCATATAAAGGGCACCACCGACACATCCGGGAATACCGTAGGCAAATTCAAGTCCGGAAAGATTGTTTTTGGCGGCTGTAACACAAATCGAAGCGAGTGTTGCGCCGACATCTGCCTTAATACAATTTCCGCTAACCTCAATCTCATCCATTCCAAGCAGGCAAATTACCGCACCCTCAATCCCCTTATCGGATACCAGGAGATTACTTCCCTTACCCAACACAAAAAACGGGATTGAAAGCTCCTTTAGCTTTTCAAGCACCGCCGAAAGCTCCGATTTATTTTTTGGTAAAACGAAAAAATCTGCGGGACCGCCTATTTTAAAGCTGGTATGCTCACTCATAGGCTCATTAATTTTACAGTTAATACCGACAAGAGAACAAAATTCTTTAAAAGCATCGTAATTCATAAGCTGCCCCGTTTCAAAAAATTATTTATACAAATCGCAAATATATGCCGCACCGATTATTCCGGCATCGTTACCGAGCTCAGCGGTTTTAATCTGTGCCTTCTTGGGTATATGTCGAGCATAGTTATCGCCCTCAACAATATTTCTGATAGGCACAATTATATTGTCACCCTCGTTAGAAATTCCGCCGCCGATACAAATAACCTCCGGCTGGAATATGTTGATGTTGTTCGCAATACCTGCGGCAATATACGCGGTATATTTATCAACAACCATCTGCCCTGCCTTATCGCCGCGGCGCATTGCGTCGAACGCGGTTCTGCCGCTTACGGCATTGATATCCTTATTGCAAAGCTCCCACATAACGGTATCTGGATATTTAATCATTGCCTGTTTGGTCTGCCTGATTAAAGCGGTGGCTGACGCATAAGCCTCCCAACAGCCCTGTCTGCCGCAGGTACACATCTCACCATCCATACAAATAACGGTATGACCGAGCTCTGCTCCGGCGCAGTTAGAGCCTGAATAAATTTTGCCGTCTATGATTACACCGCCGCCTACGCCTGTGCCGAGGGTTATCATTATGAAATCCTTTGTTCCCTTGCCTGCACCGGCAACAAACTCGCCGTATGCAGCGGCATTAGCATCATTTTCAATATAAAAATCTATACCTGTGCGGTCTTTCAGCATTTTAGCCATTTCCACACCGTAAAATTCGAGGTTATTCGAATAGCAAACAACACCGTTTACAGGGTCAATAGCACCTGGCGAACCAACACCGGCAGCCTCAATATCCGATGCTTCAAGACCCGCATTCTTAATTGCTTCAATTGCAACCGCTGCCATATCCTCAACTATTTCATCAGCAGGACGGGGACAATTGGTTTTTCTTTTTGCTATTGCGATTATTTTATAATTTTCATCAACAACACCTGCAACAATGTTTGTTCCGCCCAAATCAATACCTAACTTATACATTTATTAACACTCCTATTTTTTGTATTAAAACGGATTAACCGTTTGTGTTTCTGTTACGGGTGTCTGGTCATCATCGGTCATACCGAGGCGCTTAAGCAAATCCTCAGCCGCATTGTAACCAAGCTTTTTCTGGCGGCTGTTCATTGCCGCAACCTCAATAATAACCGCTAAATTTCTACCCGGCTTTACGGGAATTGTGAGGGAGGGTATCTTAAGCTCAAGAATTTCGGTTGTTTGATTTTCAAGGCCCATTCGGTCATAAGCCTTACCCGAATCCCACGGCTCAAGATTAATAATCAAATCAATCTTTTCGGTAAGCTTTACGGCACCTGCACCGAAAATACGGCTTGCATTTATAATACCTATTCCGCGAAGCTCAATAAAATGCCTGATATTATCAGGTGCAGTTCCTACAAGTGACTTGCTTGACACCCTTCTGATTTCAACCGCATCGTCTGCAATAAGGCGGTGACCGCGTTTGACAAGCTCAATTGCCGTCTCACTTTTACCGACACCGCTTTCGCCCAAAAGCAAAATACCCTCACCGTAAACCTCAACCAAAACACCGTGTCGGGTTATTCTGGGGGCTAAATGCAAATTCAAAAAAGCGATAAGCGCAGAGGTGAAATCTGATGTGGACTCAGCACTTCTGAAAAGCGGCACACCGTACTTTTCGGCACCCTCAACATACATCTGATGTATCTGAAGGTCACGGCAGATTACAACTGCCGCAGGCTTTCTTGAAAAAAATTCATCCAACCGCTGACGGGCTTTTTCCTCGGTAAAGCGGCGCAAAAAGCTTTCCTCGCTTTTACCGATTATCTGAATGCGGTCAGGGTCGAAATATTCAAAATAACCCGCCATGTGAAGTCCCGGACGGTTTACCTCTGCCGAAGAAATCATCGTTTCAGAGGGTGAGGCTGAAATATGCAATGTTTCAAGAGAAAATTCATTAATGATTTTTTCTAACGAAACCTTAAAATTCGTTCGCAAAGCACTTTCCTCCCTTATAACATATATTTTTACCTATTATAATATAAAACCCACTAAATTGTAAAGACTTTATTAAAGTTTTTACCGTAAAATAAAAGTTTTTTCTTGATAATATGTGTTTAAAGATATATAATTATTTAAAACAATAAAAAAGAGGATGTCATTTTTATGAAGCTTGGGTTATTAGGTTTGCCGAATGTCGGCAAATCCACACTTTTTAATGCAATCACAAATGCGGGTGCACAGTCTGCAAATTACCCCTTCTGCACAATCGAGCCGAATGTGGGTATGGTTAGTGTTCCGGACGAAAGACTTGAAAAACTGGCGGAAATTTACTCGCCCGATAAATTCACCCCTGCAGTAATTGAATTTGTTGATATTGCAGGTCTTGTTAAGGGTGCCTCAAAGGGTGAAGGCTTGGGTAACAAATTCCTTGCAAACATCCGTGAGGTTGATGCCGTTGTTCATGTTGTGCGTTGCTTTGAAAGTGACGATATCATCCATGTAGAAGGCTCGGTTGACCCTGCACGAGATATTGAAACCATTAATCTGGAGTTGATTTTCTCAGATATTGAAATGGTACAGCGCCGTCTTGACAAAGCTACCAAGGCTTTAAAGGGCGATAAGTCCATGCAATTAGAGGTTGATTTCTTAAAAAGGCTCATGGCGCATCTTGAAAACGGATTACCTGCGCGTTCGGTTGAAATTACTGACGAAGCCGAAATTGAAATAATTAATACCACCGCCCTGCTTTCTGCAAAGCCTGTAATATATGCCTGCAATATGAGTGAGGCTGATTTCAACAGCGGTATAGACAGCAATAAAAATTTCAACACCGTTAAAGAAATTGCCGCAAGAGAAAAAGCGGAAATATTACCTATCTGTGCGGCATTGGAGGCTGAAATCTCAGGTCTTGAGGCTGATGAAAAAATTATGTTCTTGGAGGAATTGGGGCTTGAGCGTTCAGGTCTTGACCGAATGATACAAAAGTGTTATTCCCTGTTAGGTCTCATTTCGTATCTCACAGCAGGCAAGCCCGAGGTAAGGGCTTGGACTATTACCGCTGGCACAAAAGCACCTCAGGCGGCAGGTAAAATTCATTCCGATTTTGAACGCGGCTTTATCCGTGCTGAGGTTATTGCCTATGACGACTTTATGGCTTGCGGCGGAAACATGGTCACCGCAAAGGAAAAAGGTCTTGTGCGAAGCGAAGGTAAGGATTATGTAATGAATGATGGTGACATAGTTCTTTTCAGATTCAATGTATAATTTTAAAATTGCCATTTTTAAGTTTGAATAGAAAAAAGCTGTTTTCCCCATAATATTTTTGGATTAAAAAAATTATGGGTGGTAATTATGGCTAAAACCAAAATAAGATTAATGCTTTTTTCAATCGGAGCAGTAGGCTACGGCTTAATCGAATTAATGTGGAGAGGATATACACATTGGTCAATGCTCGGCGCAGGAGGTATTTGCTTCATGTCTTTTGCGCGCATAGGAGAAAGGATGAAAAATGCCGGTTTGGTTTTAAAGGCGGCAGTCGGCGGAACTATTGTGACCGCTGTTGAGCTTATTTTCGGTATTATTTTCAACATTATTTTGAAAAAGAATGTGTGGGATTACAGTAAAATGCCCCTCAACATCGGAGGTCAGGTATGCATAACATACTCCTTTCTTTGGACACTTTTAAGTATTGTTTGTATACCTTTGGCGTGTGGGGTAAGTAAAAAACTCACTACGCGCCGATAACTCTAAGGAGTGATTAATTTGGATTTTTTGCACAGAGCGTGGGCAGAGATTGACACCGCTGCCCTTATACATAATTTTGAAAAAATTAAAGAGTTGGCAAATGGCGCCTCGCTTATGGCTGTGGTTAAGGCTGATGCTTACGGACATTCAGCCGAAATTGTTGTGCCAATTCTTGACAAACACGGTGCCGACTGCTTTGCTGTTTCAAATTTAGACGAAGCGTTACAGCTAAGAAGCATTGGCATTAAAAAGCCCATTCTCATTCTCGGCTACACACCTGTAACAGCCGTAAAGGAATTGGCACAAAACGGCATTTCCCAATGCGTCTATTCTGAGGAATATGCCAATCAGTTATCAAGGCAAGCGGTGCTTGAGGGCATTGAAATTAAAATCCACATCAAGCTTGACACCGGAATGTCGCGTTTAGGCTTCAACTGCCGAAATTCCGAGCTTACGGAAATTAAAACAGCCATAACCTCTGCACAGCTTAAGGGTTTCGTGCTTGAGGGTGTTTTTACCCATTTTTCTTCTGCAGACAGCAATAAACCTGAGGACATAGCTTTTACGCAAAGGCAATACTCACTTTTCAAGCTATCATTAGAGCAGTTCAGAGCCTGCGGACTTAATCCGAGCCTTTGTCACTGCTCAAACTCAGCAGGAATTATTGAAAAAACCGATCCGGACAAATCGCTTCACCGCCCCGGAATTATTCTTTACGGGCTGATGCCAAGTGAGACCGTAAGCCCTTTGGAAGCCTTAATACCTGTTATGACACTTAAATCGGTTGTTACAATGGTAAAAGAAATTTCCGAGGGTGAAAGCGTGAGCTACGGCAGAACCTACAAAGCGGAAAAAAATATGAAGCTTGCCACTGTTTCTATCGGATACGCAGACGGATATCCGAGGATTTTATCAGGCAAGGCGTATGTAATTATTAACGGCAAAAAAGCTCCGGTTGTAGGCAGGGTTTGCATGGATCAGCTAACGGTGGATGTTTCTGAAATAGAAGCCGTTTCCATGGGAGACGAGGTTATTCTGTTTGGCAAAGAATTGCCCGTTTCTGTCTTAGCAAAGCTTTGCAACACCATCGACTATGAAATTGTTTGCTCAATTACCGCAAGGGTACCGAGAATTTCCAAATAGCTTTGGTTTATTAATATAGTTATAATTGAATAGGTTAGGCGATACAATCCTGTTTCGCCACAAAATCTTTGATTTTGTGACAAATTTTTTCTAAAAATTTGTCCTTTTCAATATAAAAAATGCGATAGAAACCAAAATTCAAGGTTTCTATCGCATTGTATTAATATATGCATTTTAGTTCTGCCAAAACAGCCTTTGCAAGCTCACCGTAGCCCTCACAACTGAAATGAACGCCATCGCCTAAAAGCAGGTCTTTATTTTTGTGAGAAACAGAGTAAAGATCAATTACAGGTATATTTTTCTTACGAGCTATTTCTGAGGCAAGCTCATTTCTTACCAGCACACGGTCATTATGATAATCAGGATTTGTAACAAAGGTGGTGAGAACGGCGGCTATGGGTGTTGACGGAAATTCGTTAATAAGCTTATCCAAAAATTCCTCATACAGTTGAGAATATTTTTTCTCATCAATATGCCACCCGTGCAAGCCATTATTAAAAATTACGGCATTGCGGTAAGGCTCCTGCTTTGCAAAAAGAGAAACAGACGGAAAAAAGCAGGTATTATCAAGAGCCTTTGAAGTACCGAAGCCATCAATCACAACCTCCCCTGCAGAGATTTTATTTGCCTCTGTCCTTGTTCCGCAGGATATTGAATCTCCTATATACAAAACCCTTTTCGCATTTTTTTCTGCTGTTTTTTCAATCCATGTATTATCCCACTCATAGGTTTCCAAAATCAAGCTCATTTCTTTCCCTCCCATATATAATTAATTTTATAATATTCTTACCTCATTGTCAACAGAAACACAATGCTTATATAACTGAAATATACGGAATAGTTTTCCATACTATGCCTCCCTCGTCAGAGGGAGGCAGGGTTTGTGCAAAGACCTTTAATGAGACAGCCTCTCTTTTTTAGTTTTTATTTACAACGTTGCCGCCATAACCGCCTTGATTGTGTGCATACGGTTTTCGGCTTCGTCAAACACAATCGATTGTTTACTTTCAAATACTTCGTTCGTTACCTCCATCTCAGAGATACCGAATTTTTCGCTGATTTGCTTTCCAACGGTAGTGTTAAGGTCGTGGAAAGCGGGCAAGCAATGCATAAACACAGCATTTTCTCCTGCGTTTTTCATTATTTCAGCATTTACCTGATACGGCAAAAGCTCCTTGATGCGTTCCTCCCAGACAGCTTCCGGCTCACCCATGGAAACCCAGACATCTGTATAGATAACATCGGCATTTTTAGTAGCCTCTATCGGGTTTTCGCAAAAGCTCAAGGTAGCGCCGCTTTGCTTTGCAATTTCCTCGCACTGTGCGATAAGCTCACTGTCAGGAAAATATTTCTTAGGTGCGCAGGCTGTGAAATTAAGTCCCATTTTAGCGCAACCAACCATTAAGGAATTACCCATATTATAACGGGCATCACCCATATAAACAAAATTTATTCCCTTTAATTTTCCGAAGCGCTCCTTAATAGTAAGGAAATCGGCTAAAATTTGGGTGGGGTGAAATTCGTTGGTAAGACCGTTCCACACAGGAACACCTGCGTATTTTGCAAGCTCCTCAACAATTTCCTGACCGTGACCGCGGTATTCAATACCGTCATAAATTCTGCCGAGCACGCGTGCGGTATCGGCAATGCTTTCCTTTTTGCCGATTTGCGAGCCTGTTGGGTCAAGATAGGTAACACCCATACCAAGGTCATAAGCCGCAACCTCAAAGCTGCAACGGGTTCTGGTGCTGGTTTTTTCAAAAATCAAAGCAATATTCTTTCCCTCGCAAATGCGGTGAGGTATACCTGCTTTTTTCTTGTACTTAAATTCTGCCGCCATATCTATAAGGCAGGAAATTTCCTCGGCAGAAAAATCCAACAATTTAAGAAAGCTCTTTCCTTTCAAATCCATAACCTTTTCTCCTTACTGTTTACAAGCATTAATAATTACATTGACAGCCTTTTCCAAAAGCTCATTAGGAATATTAAGTGCCGGTAAAAGGCGAACCTTATTTTTGGCTTTGATAACAAGCACACCGTTTTTGCGGCATTCGTCAATTACCTCGCCTGCATCCTTAACGGTTTCAATTCCAAGCATAAGTCCCATTCCCGAAACCGAAACGACACCCTCAGCGCCTTTGAGACGGTCAACTATATACTTGGATTTTTTGCAGACGCCTGCCAAAAGCTCCTCATCAATACGGCTTAAAATATTCACCGCGCCTGCGCAAGCCACAGGATTACCGCCAAAGGTGGAACCGTGCGAGCCGGGCTTGAAAACATCCTCAACCTTACTGCCAAGCATTGTAGCGCCCAAGGGCAGACCGCCGCCCAACCCCTTTGCAGTAGACACAATATCGGGGGTTATGCCGTAATTCATATAACCATAAAGCTTGCCTGTTCTGCCGTTACCTGTCTGAACCTCATCGGCAATCATAAGAATATCGTTTTTCTCAGCAATTTGGGAAATGGCTGTGACAAATTCCTTTGTAAGCGGCATAACACCGCCCTCACCCTGAACACACTCAAACATAATTGCTGCTATTTTGTTATCAGCAACCTTTTCGGTAAGGTCGGCAATATTGTTGGCTTCAACATAGCAAAATCCCTCAGTCAAAGGCAAAAAATCCTTATGAAAAACCTCCTGACCTGTTGCGGCAAGGGTTGTTACCGTTCTGCCGTGAAAGCTGTTTTTAAGGGTGATTATGGTATTATATTCTGCACCCTTTTTATCCGCGGCATATTTTCTTGCCGCCTTAATGGCACATTCGTTAGCCTCGGCACCGGAATTTGAAAAGAAAACCTTTTTCATACCTGTTTTTTCACAGAGAAGCTTTGCCAACTCTGCGCACGGCTCGGAATAATAAAGGTTAGAGGTGTGCTGAACGCAATGCAACTGCTTTGTTACTGCGGCAACCCATTCGTCATCTGAAACACCGAAGGTATTAACCGCAATACCGGTAGCGAGGTCAATATATTCATTTCCCTCCCCGTCCTTAACAATCGAGCCCTTGCCCTCCGTAATCACAACAGGAAAGCGGGCATAGGTATCGGCAATATACTGCTTGTCAAGCTCTTTAACGCTCATCGTTTTTATCCTCCGTCACCATAGTGCCGGCGCCCTCATCGGTTAAGGTTTCTATAAGTAATGAATGCGGTACTCTGCCATCCATAATAAACACCTTTTTAACTCCCCTGTGGATTGCTTCAATGCAACACTCCACCTTCGGAATCATACCGCCTGAGATTGTACCGTCCTCAAAAAGCTTTTCAGCGTCCTTTAAATCGATAAGCGGAATAAGCGAATCGGGGTCATCCTTATCCTTTAAAATTCCTGCAATATCGGTCATAGAAATAAGGCTTTCTGCCTTTAAAGCGCCTGCAATGAAGGCAGCGGCAGTATCGGCATTTATATTGTAGACATTACCGTCCTTATCGCAACCGACAGTTGAAACAACGGGTATATAGTCATGCGCCAAAAGGTCAATAATCGGGTCAACATTAACATTGGTTATTCTGCCCACAAAGCCGAGACGCTCATCCTTTACCTCGGACTCAATAAGATGCGCATCTATACCCGAAATTCCCATTGCCTTGCCGCCCTTAGTACCCAAAAGGTTTACAAGGCTTTTATTAATTTTTCCTGCCAAAACCATTTGAACAACCTCGGCGGTTTCCTTGTCCGTAACACGCAAGCCATCAACAAAAACCGTCTCTTTACCTATTTTCTTTAAGGTATCGGTAATTTCGGGACCGCCGCCGTGAACGAGAACAATCTTAACACCGATAAGTCTTAAGAGGACGATATCCTCCATTACCTGCTGTTTAAGCTCCTCGTTAATCATAGCATTACCGCCGTACTTTATAACAACGATTTTGCCGTAGTATTTTTGGATATATGGCAATGCCTGTGTCAGCACCTCAGCGCGCTGAGCGTTGGTAATATTATTAAGCATTTAAAAAATCTCCTATGTTCTGTAATCACCGTTGATTTTTACATAATCGTAGGTAAGGTCGCATCCCCATGCCGCAGAGGAAAATTCACCATCATTCAAGGAAACCTTAATTTCTATTTCATTTTCCAACAAAATCTCCTTTGCCTTTTCCTCGGAAAAATCTATACCTGCGCCGTTTTTACAAACCGCAATCTCACCCTTTGCTGATTTGAATGAAACATCGATTTTGTTTACATCCACATCGGCGCCCGAATAGCCTATTGCACAAAGCACTCTGCCCCAATTGGCATCGGCGCCGAACATTGCCGCCTTAGTAAGTGCTGAGCAAATGACAGATTTTGCAACGGTTTTTCCAATATCCTCGGTTTTAGCACCCGATACGGTACATTCCAAAAGCTTGGTTGCGCCCTCTCCGTCCCCTGCTATTTTACGGCAAAGGTCAACCGTTACGGTGTTCAAAGCCTTCATAAAGATTTCAAAATCAGCACCATCGGCAATTATTTCCTCGTTTTCAGCCATACCGTTTGCCATTACCACAACCATATCGTTAGTTGAGGTGTCACCGTCAACACTAACCATATTAAAGGTGTTTTTAATATCAGCAGAAAGCGCCTTTTGAAGCATATCGGAGCTGATAGCACAATCGGTAGTTATGAAAACCAGCATGGTAGCCATATTGGGATGTATCATTCCAGAGCCCTTGGCAATACCTCCGATTTTACAGGTTTTTCCGCCGATTTCAAAGCTTACGGCAATCTCCTTAAGCTTAGTATCGGTAGTCATAATTCCCTCTGCCGCCTGCTGACTTTTGTCATTCTCCAAGCCTGCAACCAGCTCAGGAATACCGTTGGCAATGGGAGTAATATCAAGTGGCTGACCGATAACACCCGTTGAAGCCACGACAACATCCTTGGGAGAAATATTAAGTTTATCGGCTAACAGCTCGCAGGTTTTTGAAGCAACCTCAACCCCGTCTGCGTTGCAGGTATTAGCATTTCCGCTGTTACAGATAACAGCACTTGCGTAACCGTCCGAAATGTTTTGCTTTGTAACCGTTAAGGGAGCGCCTTTAACAAGGTTTGTTGTATAAACGGCGGCGGTGTTAGCCCTTTTTTCGCTGTAAATCAATGCCAAATCGCGTTTTGTCCGATTTTTGCGGATACCGCAATGAATACCATTTGCCTTAAAACCCTTTGCGGCACAAATTCCTCCTGAAACTATTTTCATTTTTTCCTCCTTAATAATCCACTAAAGCTCCAAGCCCTCTTTTTTATCAGCTCCAAGCACTATGTTCATACATTCAACAGCCGCACCTGAAGCACCCTTACCCAGATTATCATACCGTGCAATCAAAAGAATTCTGTCTTCATTGCCCGAAACAGAAATTTCCATACTATCCTTCATTTCAAGGGCATTTGCCGAAACAAAACCGTTTTCAGCAAAATCCTCAGTGTATTTAACAATTGAACCTTGATATTTCTCGCGGTAAGTCTTTCTTACATCATCGGCGGTAAAGCCGTCATTAAGCTGTGAAGCAAAAATCGGAACTGTTACCTCCATACCGCTGTAAAAATCCGAAACAACAGGTATAAAAGCAGGTGCGTTTTCAATGCCTGTAACCTTTTGCATTTCGGGCAGATGCTTATGTGATTGTGTAATTCCGTACTGTCTGGGAGCCTCTAAATGCCAATCCTTTTCCATATCCTCATATTCGGCAATCATTTTCTTGCCGCCGCCTGAATAGCCTGTCAAAGAAAAGCAGGAAAGCAAAGTATCTTTACTTATTATACCGCTTTCTATCAAGGGATAAATCAGCGCAATAAAACCGCTTGCGTGGCAGCCCGGATTAGCTATACGCTTGGAATTTTTGATTTTTTCCTCAAAATCAGCCGAAAGCTCAGGAAAACCGTAAGCCCAATCAGGGTTTACTCTATGGGCTGTTGAGGTATCAATAATAACGGTGTTATCGTTTTCTATCAAAGAAACCGCCTCAACTGCCGCCGCATCAGGCAAGCACAAAAAGGCAATATCGGCGCTGTTAAGCGCCGAGCGTCTTGCCTCAATATCCTTGCGATTTTCCTCACTCAATTTTATAAGAGTTATATCCTTGCGGCTTTCAAGCCTTTCGGCAATTCTAAGACCTGTTGTGCCTGCGCTGCCGTCAATAAATACCTTTTTCATCTTTTAAAAACTCCGTCATATAATCTATCTGCTTCTTTACAGATTGAGGACCTGTACCGCCTGCGGAAATTCTTTTATTAACACAAGTCTCAAGGGAAATTTCGGTATACAAATCCCCGTCAAAAAGATTGTTAAACTCCCTGTATTTTTCAATGGGCATATTTTCAAGCACAAATCCGTTTTTAATGCAGAAGCCAACAATCTCACCAACGCATTTATATGCCGTTCTGAAAGGCAAGCCCTTTTTTACAAGATAGTCTGCAAGGTCGGTTGCGTTTATAAAGCCTTCTCCTGCCGCACGATACATATTGTCTTTCAAAACCTTCATTGTAGCTACCATTGGTGAAAAAATACTTAAGCACTTTTTAACGGTATCAACAGCATCAAATATAGCCTCCTTATCCTCCTGCATATCCTTATTGTATGCCAAAGGTAAGCCCTTAAGGGTGGTGAGTAAAGCCATCAAATCACCGTATACCCTGCCTGTTTTACCACGCACAAGCTCCGCCATATCGGAGTTTTTCTTTTGCGGCATAATGCTCGAGCCTGTGGTATAGCTATCGTCAAGCTCAACAAACTTAAATTCCCAGCTTGACCAAAGAATAATCTCCTCCGAAAAACGGGAAAGGTGCATCATAATAATCGAATAGGCAGAAAGCAGCTCCAAGCAAAAATCTCTATCTGAAACACCGTCAATACTGTTAAGGGAAATACCGCTGAAGCCTAAATGCTCGGCTTCAAAATAACGGTCGGTATTATAAGTAGTGCCTGCCAAAGCGCATGAGCCTATCGGACTTGCGCTCATCATTCGGCTTACCGCATCTTTAATTCTTTCAAAGTCGCGCTTAAGCATAAAGGCATAGGTTAAAATGTGGTGGGCAAAGGTAATCGGTTGAGCTCTTTGTAAATGAGTGTAACCGGGCATTATGGCATCGGTATTCTCCGATGCCTTGTCCTTTATAGCTTCAATCAGCTTGAGCAAAAGCTTGCCGATTTCCTCACACTGAGCCGCAAGATAAAGTCTTATATCAAGTGCAACCTGGTCATTACGGCTTCTTGCAGTGTGAAGCCTTTTACCGGCATCCCCTATTCTTTTTGTGAGCTCGGACTCAATAAACATATGAATATCCTCAGCATCCATATCAAAGGGCAGGCTACCGTTTTCGATATCCTCCAAAATGCCGCTGAGTCCGTTTATTATCTGTTCCTTTTCATCCTCGGTGATAATACCTCTGTCGCTAAGCATTTTAGCATGAACTATCGAGCCAATTATATCCTGTTTATACATCCTCGAGTCAAAATGTATGGAAGAATTAAAATCATCCGCTTCCTTATTTAAAGCCTTTTCAAATCTTCCTGCCCACATTTTATCCATTTTAGCTACCTACTTTTATTTTATATTATTTTTAGCCTTCATCTTTGCATAAACCTTTGTGGGCAAGCCGTAAAGATTTATAAATCCGGCAGAATCCTTTTGGTCGTAAACCTCGTCCTCGTCAAAGGTTGCGATTTCGGGGTCATAGAGTGAATAGGGTGACGAAACACCTGCATTTATCATATTACCCTTGTAAAGCTTCAGGGTAACATCACCTGTTACGGTTTTTTGAGTTGTTTTTACGAATGAAAGGATAGCCTCGGTGAGAGGGGTAAACCACTGTGCGTTATAAACAAGCTCAGCAAGCTTCTGTGCAATGAGCGCCTTATAGTGTGAGGTCTCCTTGTCAAGACAAATGGTTTCAAGCACATTGTGTGCCTTATAGAGAATAGCACCGCCGGGAGTCTCATAAACACCGCGGCATTTCATACCAACAAGACGGTTTTCAACGATATCCAAAAGGCCGATACCGTTTTCACCGCCAAGCTTGTTAAGAGTTTCAACAAGCTCTACTGCGCCCATTTCCCTACCGTCCACCGCAGTGGGAATACCCTGCTCGAAATGTACTGTTACATAGGTTGGCTTATCAGGTGCCATTTCAGGTGAAACACCCATTTCAAGGAAGCCCTCCTTATTATACATAGGCTCATTTTTAGGATCCTCAAGGTCAAGTCCCTCGTGTGACAAGTGCCAGATGTTCTTATCCTTTGAATAATTGGTTTCGCGGTTAATCTTAAGAGGAACATTATGAGCCTCAGCGTACTCAATCTCCTCCTCACGGGATTTGATATCCCACTCTCTCCAAGGAGCGATTATGGGCATATCGGGAGCGAATGCTTTAATAGCAAGCTCAAAACGCACCTGGTCATTACCCTTACCTGTGCAGCCGTGGCAGATAGCGTCCGCACCCTCTGCAAGAGCAATCTCAGCAATTCTCTTAGCAATGGGAGGACGGGCAAATGCTGTACCCAGCATATAATCCTCATAAAGAGCACCTGCCTGAACACAGGGGAAAACATAATCGGTGAGGAATTCCTCTGTTAAATCCTCGATATAGCATTTAGAAGCGCCTGTCTTTATAGCCTTTTCCTCAAGTCCCTCAAGCTCGCTCGCCTGACCGACATTGCCCGAAACGGCAATAATTTCAGGATTATTATAGTTTTCCTTAAGCCATGGAATGATTATTGATGTATCCAAACCGCCGGAATATGCAAGAACAACCTTTTTTATGTCTTTTTTATTCATTTTTTAGTCCTCCAATTGCATAATATGCATTTTTATTAATTTCTATGCATAAATAATACCATATTTTGAATAAATATGCAACCAATATTTTGATTTTTCTAATTTTTTACCCCTTGCACATAGCAAAAGAAAATCACAACCGTTTTTTGTGCATTTTGTTGAAATACCTGCATTTTAACAGTAGACAAATACATTTTTATATTGTATAATAAAAGAAATAAGTTATTTATCTATAAAAAGGGGGCGCATATCATGCGATTGATTAAGGTGTTTTTATACATAGGCTTATGCATAGATATTATAGGCGGCTCGATTTTATTTCTGATGCTGATAGCAAATTCCTTTTTGCTTGCAGTAACCACCGCAATAGGCTTTATAATAAACATTGCTCTGACATTGGCGGTATTAGGTCTTTTAAATGATTTCGAGGATTTACAGTACAGTCTGCGCCGCTTGCAGGAAAAGGTAAGGCTGATTGAGGACGAAAACCGCGCTGTGCAGAATGATATTACTCCCCCTCCACCGCCTGCCTCCGACCATACAGAAGCTGCTATAGGCACTTGGGAATGTGTAAAATGCGGCACGGTAAACAAAGCGGGAACCTCGTTTTGCTCTAATTGCAGAGCCGAATATTCGGCAGTCTTAAACCCAACAGACAATCCCCTTGCTAAACGCAAAAAGAAAATGAGTCGATGGATAAAATGATAAATAAGGCTTTGAAGCGGTGCTTCAAAGCCTTATTTACATCTGTTTTATATATTCGTGTTGTATGTACATCTAAATTATTCATTATTCATCAGCGCAAGCGACTTCATTATTCATTCGAAAATCCGTTTAACGAATGATGAATATTGAATAATGAAAAACGAATAATACAAAACGAAAATCCTGCCGACAATAATCGACAGGATTTTCGTTTTGGTGATCCATCGGGGATTCGAACCCCGGACACCTTGATTAAAAGTCAAGTGCTCTGCCAACTGAGCTAATGAATCAAACAGACAGCTTTACTATTATAGCAACAAGGTTGCCGATTGTCAATAGAAAGTTAAATTTTTTGCAAAATTTTAGGAAAATCCAAGGTAAATCAGAATAATTATAGTTATTTGCACAACAATTATCAGTGGTATCCCTATCATAAACTTATTATGGCGTGTTTTATGTCTGATTATTCGCATAGTACAATACATTGCGGCACCTCCGCCCAAAGCAGAAAGCAGGAGCAGAGTTTTCTCTCTTACCCTTCTGCCGCCTACCCTTGCTCGGTGCTTATCAAACACACAGACTATTACCGACCAAATACTAATTAACAATAAATAGCCAAAGCTTATCTCATACAGCATTTATTTCACCCTTAGAAATTTTAACATTTCTAAACGGCTTTTTCAATCTGTTTTTTAAGTTTATTTATAATTCTTTTCTCAAGTCTTGAAATATATGATTGCGATATACCCAAGGTGTCTGCCACCTCTTTTTGGGTATACTCTCTGTAACCGTTCATTCCGAAACGCATTTCCATTATCTGTTTTTCCCTCACCGGCAATTTCCCTACAAAGCTATTAAGCTGAAAGCGTTCATCCTCTATCTCAATTCCCCTGCCTACCTCGTCACCGTCACTGCCGAGAATATCCGAAAGCAGCAGCTCGTTACCGTCCCAATCGATGTTTAGCGGCTCATCAATAGAAATCTCATTCTTTTGTGACGAGTTTTTACGCAGGTACATAAGTATTTCATTTTCAATACATCTCGAAGCATAGGTGGCAAGCTTTATATTGCGTTCACAACAAAAGGTGTTTACCGCCTTTATAAGCCCGATTGTTCCGATTGAAATCAAATCCTCCAAATTGACCCCCGAAGCATCGAATTTCCGTGCGATATAAACCACAAGCCTTAAATTATGTACTATTAATCTGTCGCGGGAGGCATCTGTATTCTGGCGCAAAAGCTCCTGCTCCTCCATAGCCTCAAGCGGCGGAGGCAGTGTTTCGGGACCGTTTATATAAAAAACAGGCTTTGAGGGCTTCAAAAAAATCAAAATCTTGTTAAACAAAAACGCAAGCTTCATATTCTATTCCACCTAATTCAAAATTTCGGGATTTACAATAGCGTTATAGCCGTCACGCAAAGGGGTTTTGGAAATAGCAAGTATCGGTTTTTCAATAGTCACAGAACGGCTTTCGGTTTTAATTACAGCGCTGTCGCAACGGTAGCCCTCAAGCACATCACTTCCCGAAACCGTGTTACAGGGAATAAGTCTGTATCGTGTCTGAAGCTCGGGATTTTGCTTTGGTTGAACCACACCGAAAAGTGCTTCCACAGCAGTTCTATCCGCTATTATTATTTCGGATTTTCCAAACACATCCTCAAGGGAATTACCGCTATCCAAAATTGCTCTCAGTTGTGTAGTGCCTTCCGGTACTGATACGGTTACTGAACACTCACCTGCAGTTTTTACCGTTGCTTTAAGAAAACGGAAAAGAAATAAAAAAACAAAGTAAGAAAGCACCGAGACCGCAACCAATACAAGCGGTGAAATATTGAAATAAACCACCGAATTGTTTATAACCATACCGTTGGGCTTGAAAATGCGCCATATTGCCATCATACCGCCGGCATAACCGCAGGTTATCACGAAAAGCACTGCTGATGCCTTAAATATCCGTTTTGCGCCTCCTGCAAAGGCAATGAGTGACATTATAATACAACAGGCTATCTTATATGAAAATTCAGCCACAGGCGAGGCTTTAGGTAAAAATATGTACATAGAGGAAAAGCCTCCCGCAAGAGCAGACAAAACAAGCCGCACACTCTTTGTTCTTAAGCGCAAAATTTTATCGGTTGCCAGAAGCAGAAAATAATCCACAATTAAATTAACAGCCACAAGCACATCGGCATAAACAATCATTACAATCAATCCTTCTGTTTTATTATACCCTGACAGCCCTGAGAATAATGTCATTTGTACGCATAAAAAAAGGTTACTTAACAGATAAAAAAATCGAATTAAGTAACCTTTGTTAATTTTCAAAATTTATTTTTTAAAATACATAAAAAGCTGACATTTTATCATACCGTTATAAAGCTTTCTGCGCTTATCTGCGGGAGCACCGAAAAATTTTTCAAACTCATCGTGGGGGCTGATGACATAATATTTCTGTCCCTCTCCCCTTTCAAATCTACTGCCCATCACGCGGTAAAGCTCCTCAGCCGCCTTGACATCCAGCAGGCGCTCACCGTAAGGCGGATTTGTAACGGTCAGGCAACGCTGTTTCGGAGATGTGAAGCCGTGTATATCAGCGACAGCCGCCTTGACATATTTTTCAACACCTGCTTTTTTAGCGTTTTGCATTGTAAGCTCAACGCAGGCAGGGTCGATATCATACCCCTGAGCCGAAAACTCAATACCGTGGCGTATTAAATCCTGTGCGCGAGTCCGTTCCTCGCGCCAAATATTTTCCGAAAGGAAGCCAAAGCGTTCAGCCGCAAAAAAACGGCGCAAGCCGGGAGCTATATTTGCCGCCATCAAAGCCGACTCTATAAGCAAGGTGCCGCTTCCGCAAAAGGGGTCAAAAAAGACTGTGTCGGGATAAATGCGTGCCAAGTCGCACATTGCGGCAGCCAAGGTTTCTTTCAGGGGTGCATCGTTTGAATTGCGTCTGTAGCCCCGTTTGTGAAGTCCGTCACCCGAGGTATCAATCATCATAGTAACAGTGTTTTTATGAATTGAAAAACGAATTTTATATTCAGGGCCGGTTTCGGCAAAGCGGGATATATTATATTTAAGCTTCAAACGCTCTACCACAGCTTTTTTTATGATGGACTGACAATCGGGTATACTGAATAATTGGGAATTAATGCTCCAGCCGTTTACGGGAAATGCATCATCCCTGCCGATATAATTTTCCCAAGGTAAAGCTTTAACACCGTCAAAAAGCTCTGTAAAGGTAGTAGCGGTGAACTCACCTACATTAATAAGTATTCTTTCAGCGAAGCGGGAGCAGATATTTGCTCTTGCAAGCATATTAGGTGCTCCGGAAAGCAGAACTCTGCCGTTTTCGGTGACTATATCCTCAAATCCCATACGGCGAAATTCGTCCGCCGCAACACTTTCAATTCCAAAAAGGCATGGTGCAACTAAATTAATTTTATCCATTATTCAACCTCACAAGAAGCATGTCGTGTGACATGACAGCCAATATTTACAGCAACGGGCAAACCGGCAATATGGGTGGGCGCAGTTTCAATATTAACAGCAAGCGCAGTGGTCTTGCCGCCAAAGCCCTGCGGTCCTATACCGAGCTCATTTATTTTGAATAGCAATTCCTTTTCCATTTCACGGTAAAATTCGTTAGTGTTGGGAATATCGGTACTGCGGCACAAAGCCTTTTTTGAAAGGAGCGCGCATTGCTCAAAATCGCCGCCTATACCGACACCGACCACGATGGGCGGGCAGGGATTATTTGAAGCTTTTTTTACAATTTCAAGTACCGCGTTTATAACGCCTGTCCTACCGTCAAAAGGGGTGAGCATTTTAATTCCACTCATATTTTCACTGCCAAAGCCCTTGGGGGCAACAGTAATTTTAACCTTACTGCCGGGAACGATTTGAGTATGAATAACTGCAGGTGTGTTATCACCTGTATTTATACGGTTCAAAGGGTCAGAAACGACCGACTTGCGTAAAAGACCGTTTTCGTAACCGTTTCGCACGCCCTCGTTTACCGCCTCGTACAAATCACCGTCTACGAAATGCACATCCTGACCGATTTCCAGAAAAATCACCGCCATACCTGTATCCTGACAAATGGGTAGATTATATTTCTCTGCAACCGCAATATTTTTTTCGAGGTCGCAAAGCACCGAGCAGGCAAGCGCACTTGATTCACATTCCTTAGAATTTGAAATTTTGCACACAATATCCTCCGGCAGCCTTTTATTGGCAGTAATACAAAGTCTTTCCACCGCAACGGAAATTTTTTTGACCGAGATTTCATTTATCATAAAAATCACCATTTAAAAAGCGGAGCCGCCGAAAGACAGCACCGCCCGAAATCATTTATTTTACCGAGCCGCGCTTAGAACGCTTTGCCTCGGGATTTTTTCTTTTTAAATCGGAAAATTTTTCATCGCTTGTTTGTTTAAAGCGATTCATCATTTCTTCAAAGCTGGCAGGCTCATTTTTTTTAGGGGTCCAAGTATAAGAGCTGTCTATTTTAGCCGGCTGTGACGGGCGCTTTTCGCGGCGCTCACGGCGTTCTGCCGGTGCCTCAGGCTCCAAGGCGCGCTTTATACTGAGGGAGATTTTTCCGTCCTCACCAATGCTTAAGACCTTCATCTTAACCGCATCTCCGACCTTGACAAATTCCTTAATATCACTTACATAAGAACGGGCAACCTCCGAAATATGTACCAAGCCCGATTTGCCTTCACCGAGATCAACAAACACACCGAAATTTGTTATGCCGGTTATCTTTCCTTCGACAATCTGTCCAACAGTCAACTCCATAAAAAGATGAAATCCTCCTCAAAATTTCAAAAATAATTACTCTTTTAATCAGCTTCCCGATGTGTCAACAAAAACCTGTTCATCGGAATAAATATAGCCCAAACGCTCGCGTGCCGCCTTTTCAATAATCTGTGTATTGGATTCAGCTTCAAGTAAAGCGCGAAGCTCCTCTATATCATTAACCTGAGCATCATACTCAGCCTGAAGCATTGCAAGCTCTGCTTTGCCTTCCTTTAAGCTTTGCCAAAGGTTAATCAGTGTAACGCTCATATAAGCGCACACCCCTAAAACAACCAAACGCAGAATTATACTCTTTTGTTTTTTAGGTTTTTGTTTCATAATTTTCAAAGCTCCGTCAAATCAATAAAAACATTGAAAAAATACAAGGATAGTATACAACAAAGGCTATTGCTTTTTCAAGAGTTTTTTTAAACTATTTCCGGCTTTTTTAAAAAATTTGCAGAAAAAAGCGGAAATAGCGCCGAGTGTACCCTCGAAAAACGAAAAAAAGTGATTTAAAATGTCGGTTAAGTGCTCAAAAAGAATTTTTATTAAATTAATAAGCTTAACCAAAACATAAAAGAAAAGTCTTGAAAAGGTTAAGCGCATCAAAACAAAACCTGTCACTATTCCGGCAAAAACATAAAGTCTTAATTCCCCGTTTGTGATTGAAAGAAATAAACAGAAGGTAATCGGGGCGCAAACCGAAAAATAAGCCACATCCTGTATAAAAACCCTGAAATCTGACGGCGCGTATACCTTTCTGTGCGCACGCAGGACATCATACAAAAGACAGAAGGCGCCACCGAAAAGTGCAGACCTGAAAAATCCCAAAAGCTGCAGTGTGTTACTGATTTCCCACATAGGCTACCTGAAAAGCCGCGAAATAAAGCCACCGCTTTTTTCCTCGGCTGTATATGCTATTGCATAGATTTTTCCTTCACCCGAAAGGTCACCCGTTTCGTTAATGAAATTCAGGATATGAAGCCCTGCACCCTTTAAAACCAATTTCCCCAAAACGGTATTAAGAGTCACCGTTTCATCATCAAAGGATAAAACATCCTTTATACCCGTTAATGTGAATTTTTTTCTATCCTCAATTATTATATTATGAGGCTGACGCAAATTTTCATCCAAAGCAAACACTCCAAAAAATATCTTTAATAAAAATATATTTTGAAGGTGCCGTTCTTATTCTTAAATTACCGATTATACCAGCCTATACATTGAAGCGGCATCGTCCTTCTTAACCGTTTCCTGAACTGTGATTACCTCTGCCTTGAAGGCTCTTGCGCCGAAGGAGATTTCAATCACATCCCCAACCTTGACATCATAAGAGGCTCTTGCAGGCTTGCCGTTTACAACAACTCTGCCGGCGTCACAGGCTTCGTTTGCAACAGTGCGCCTTTTTATAATCCGTGAAACCTTTAAATATTTATCCAATCTCATAAAAAATCACCAACACAAAAATAAAGCCGCCCTTTTCGGACGGCTTATGTTTAAAGAAATTACTTAATAGAATCTTTTAAAGCCTTACCAGCCTTGAAAACAGGATTCTTGGAAGCAGCGATAGCGATAGATGCGCCTGTCTTGGGATTAACACCTGTTCTTGCTGCGCGCTCACGAACCTCAAAGGTACCAAAGCCAACAAGCTGGATTTTTCCGCCGTCCTTAAGTTCGGTAGCTACGGTGTCGATAAAAGCTGCGAGAGCCTTTTCAGCATCCTTCTTAGCAATACCTGCCTTTTCAGCAATAGAAGCAACTAATTCTGTTTTGTTCATTTTGAGAACCTCCAATTAAAATTTTAACGAAACTTCGTTATATAACATTCCTTGCACGAAAAACCGTACTATTTATTTTTACCACACTTTTCAGAAAAAATCAATAGCTTTTCAAGTAAAATTCAAAAAATTTCAATAAATTTATCTAATTTTTGGAAAATTTTTCATTTTTTTCTTATTTTTAAGCCGCAAAATTTGATTTCCAAACGGAAAATCAGCAATTTCCTCATCCTTAAATGTATTAAAAAGCAACAAACAAACCACATAAACAACCGCCGCTATGATAATTGCCAAAGCCGTTACAACAGAAGAATCACTAAGCTTTGCAACGCTGTATGCCGCTATACCGCAAAGGCAGGCGGCCACAAACGGCTTTATGAGCACGCTGTTTTTATCGGGTAAAGAGCCTGTAAGTCGCAAAAGCGCCAGCAGGTGCAGCGCCAGCATTACACCGTAGCAAATAACGGTCGAATAAACCGCGCCGTAAACATTAATTTGGGGCACAGAGCAAAGAATGATGTTTCCTGCAAGCTTAAAGCCAACACCGATTATCACATTGACAAGCACCGTCCTTTGCCGACCTACAGCCTGCAGGGCACAGCCCACGGGTAATGTAAAACCGGCAAAAATAACAGCCGCCGAATAAATACGGAGTATTCCCCCGCCGATTTCGGCAGAAGCATCAACACCATACAGCAGGTACATTATCCGATTGCTCATACAAAGCATTCCAACACCTGCCGGAAAGGCTATAACCGATATCAGCTTCAAAACAGAATTAATATTCTTAATCAGATTTGATTTATCGCCTTTTGCGAAAAGCTGTGACAAAATCGGTATAGCACTTATACCGATTGCAACCGTAAAGGTGGGGACCAAATTAACCAATGTATACGCCTTACTGCGTATTCCGTAAAGCGCGGTTGCTATTTCACTGTCGGTTACAGCCATTCCCATTTCAGCAACAAGCTGTGAGTAGCTATCCTTTAAAACCCCGGGTGAGCTTTTGAACAAGGAAAAAAGCAATGACCGCACGGTAAGCGCGTCTATCAACGAAACGATACAGCCCGAAAGCGAAGCCAACGCAATGGGCAGAAAAACAGCTGACAGTGCTTTTACAGTATGTGTGCACAATACATTTCCTGTTCGGCAGTTATTTTTTTGTCTGTATTTAAAGATTAGATGCAGATATACTGCCGCCAAAAGCGACCCGACCGCAACACCCGAAATTGCCGCAGTTGCCGCCAAAGCAAAGCTTTGTGTTACCTTAACCGTAACATAAGCAAAGCCTAAGCCTAAAATCAATTTTCCAAGCGCCTCTATAACATTTGAAGCGGCGACCCTTCCCATACTGCCGACACCCTCATAATAACCGCGGTATGCGGAGGCGGCAAAGCAAAATAAAACCGAGGGTGCCACCGCCAAAACCGGATACAAGCTGTAACCGTCACCGTCAGAAGCCCAAGTAAAAATCAATACAACAAGCGCAAATAACGCAGAAAAAATAATTCCTGATGTAAACAACAACCGTCTTGCCGCAAAAAACATTGGTTTGACAGCTATGTCTGACTCTTTGGCGGCTAAATTCGAAAGTATTTTTGAAATTGCCACCGGAAAACCGGCAGTTGCAACCGTATATATTGGGGTGAATATATCATAGGCAACGGAAAAATATCCAAATCCCAAATCACCCAAAACTTTGTCTGATGCAAGCGGAATTTTAAAAAAGGCACCTATAAGCTTAACTATAACCGAGGAAAGCAATAAAATTATTGCGCCCTTGCCCACAGTACCGCCGTTTTTAGCACTGCTCATAGCTTTTACCGACAAAACCGCTGTCTATTATCCTTTGAATGAAGGTCAACACATAATCGGACAGCAAGATTTCATTTGAGGTATTCATTTCACGGTAGCTATCCGAAGCATCGGCACCGGCGTCATCGGAAATGCGTCTCAAGGCTAAAAACGGAACCTCGGAAAAAGAGCAAACATAGGCAATGGCGGCTGTTTCCATATCACAGGACATCGCACCAAATTCATTTTTTAATGTGTTGCGCAAGGTCTCGTCACAAACAAAGCAGTCACCGGAAACGGCTGTGCCCACACGCGCATCGCAAACGGTTTCAAGAAAAAGCTTTATCAGCTCCCCGTTTGCCTTGTAAATATATTCCTGACCGGGTTTTTCGCACAGACGGTATCCTATTCCTGTTAAGTCAAAATCGTGTTCTAAAAAGCGGTCACAAAGGCAAATATCTCCCCTTCTCACACCGTTTATACCGCCGGAAAGCCCGTAATTAAGAATAACATTGCAACCGATATCAACAAGATGTGCGGTGGCGGCGGTAGCATTAACCTTACCTATTCCGCACAGCAAGGATATTACCTCTGCCTCGCCTTTTTCTGTTTTTACAGAAAATTTATGCCCTTTTCTGCCCAGAAAAGAATATTCCGCATATTTGCCCTCTCGGACAGCGGCGGCAAAGGGTTTGTATTCGTCTTCATCGGCAACAATAATTCCTATCTTTAAATCAATCATTTTTACATCCTTCGTCCAAAACTAAAATTTGTAACCGCAGTTACTGCAAAAAGCCGCGCTTTCCTCGGCACAAGCAGAGCATTGCGGGCAAACACGCTTATTTTTTGAAGAATTTATTTCTTCCTTCAAGGCTTTGATTTTTTCATTCTTTTCCTTGATTTCGGTCACGATTGCCTCAATTTCAGCATTTTCAATTTCAGAATTCTTTACAAGCTCAAAATAGAGCTTTCCCAATCTCTCATAATCCTTATCGCGCTTATTCTCGATAGCCGCAATATCGAATTTCTGCTTTTGGGTGCTTACCACCTCGTTGGTTTTTTTGCAGGCAATATCAAACGCCTCTTTTGCTTTAGTTACTGCATTGTCTAAAAATTCCATAACAATACCTCCATAAAAAATTTATTTTAAGTCTTACCGTACTTACTGTAAAATTCCCTGACACCTGATTTACGGGATAAAATTTCATCAAACTGATTTATATATTCATAAGGGTATTTAAAGTTGAAAATTCTTTCAATATAATCACCGTCAGGTTCTCGAAGCTTTGTTACCGCCGAAGCACCGCAGGCAAGAATAGTGTGAGTTTCATCCATAATATAAACATTATAAAGACATTCATACCCTGCCTTTGAATATCCCACATTTTCAAGATTGCCAACCGTTTTACTCTGACGGTACATATAATACGGCACTATCCCCGCCTCCGAAAGCTTATCGCGGGCAAAATCAACCATTTGTGCGGCTATTTCTCCAATCTCTGCCTCGGGTATGTCCCCTTTTAAATTAAGGGTTGAGGAACGCTTCATGGAAAGCGCGTGAACAGTGACGCTTTCAGGGTTAAGAGCCAAAACATCACCTACGGTATGTGAAAAGCTTTCCAATGTATCGGTAGGCAGACCTGCAATTAAATCCATATTAATATTATCAAAACTAAGGCTTCTTGCCAGATTAAAAGCCTCTGTCGTTTGTGCGGCGGTATGCTTTCTGCCGATTGCCTGCAAAACACCGTCATTCATGGTCTGTGGATTTATACTTATTCTTGTAGCACCATTTTGCTTTATAACCTTAAGCTTTTCCTCGGTCACAGTGTCAGGTCTGCCTGCCTCCACAGTATATTCCCGAACACCCGAAAGGTCAAAATATGTAGCTACAGCAGACATTATTTTATTTAACTGCTCTGCCGAAACAGCGGTCGGGGTTCCGCCCCCGATATATACCGTTTCAAGCTTCAGAGAAAACGCCCTTGCAATTTTTGCCGTTTCCTCAAGCTCTTTACAAAGTAAATCCACATAAGCCGGTATTAATTTCTTTGCCTGCTCTACCGAATGTGAAACAAAGGAGCAATAAGAGCATCTCGTAGGACAAAACGGAATTGAAATATAAAGGCTGAAGGAATTTTTATCCGACAGTGAAATTATCTTGTCCTCACCTGCAAATGTGGCTCTGCAAAGTGAAACCTTTTTATCCGATACCCTGAAAATATTTTTAAAATACTGCTCTGCCGCCTCATTACCAATTTCGTGCGAAAAGCGAGAAAAAAGCTTGGCAGGACGCACACCGGTAAGTATTCCCCATCCGGGCGTGTAGCCCGTTGCTTCAACAAAGCATTCATAAAGAGCAATAGCAAGCTTAAGCTCACATTCCTTATCATAATCGGTGGCGCACAAATCCACAGCAAGGCTTTTTTCAAGGCTTTTACCTAAAATTTTAAGCCGTGCCAATGCAAAACAACCGCTTTCAGTTTCGGAAAGCTCGGTCAAAGCATAATTATCCTCGCTATCGGCAGAGGTTGAAATTTCAATTTTCTCGAAAGGGAAAAATATTCTTACAAGCTTTTCAAGCTCATAACGGAAACCGTGATTAATTAAACAAAGCTTCATAATTTTCTACCAACCCTTACATAAGGGTTAAACTTCTTTTCGTGACCGATTGTTGTCTCCTGACCGTGTCCCGGAAACACCTTGATTTTATCATCAAGCTCAAAAAGTCTTAAAACCGATTCTTCAAGCACCGAAAAATCTCCACCCGGAAGGTCGGTTCTGCCTACCGATTCAAAGAAAAGCGTATCACCCGAAAAAAGCTTATCACCCGACAGATAGCAAACACCGCCCTTAGTGTGTCCCGGTGTTAAAATAACCCTGAGCTTAAGGTCTCCGATGGTATATTCATCGCCGTCCTTAAAAAGCAAATCAGCAGAAAAAGGCTCTGTTTGAACATCAAACATATAAGAAAGATTGACCGTTGCATCGGAAAGCGCAGGATTATCAAGCTCACCTATTGCTATTTCGGTTTGTGTTACCCTGCTAAGCCGCAGTGCATCTCCAATATGGTCGAAATGGGCGTGTGTGAGCAAAATCATTCTTTCCTTATCTGCATTTGCCCTCAAAAAGCTCTCGGTTTGTTCATCGGCAAAGCCGGGATCTATGACTATTGCCGCTTTCTGTGAGGATACAAGATAGCAATTTGTTTTAATCTGTCCTAAAGGTATAGCTTTAATTTCCATTTTTTCTCCAAATATCGGTATCAAATATAATTGTAACGGGACCGTCATTTAAAAGTGAAACCTTCATATCGGCACCAAAAACACCCTGCTCCACACGCTTAACACCGTATTCACGGAGCTTTGAGCAATAAAGCTCGTAAAGCTCGTTTGCGCGAACAGGCTCCATTGCATTAATAAAGGACGGACGGTTGCCCTTTTTCACATCCGCACAAAGGGTAAATTGAGAAATTGCCAAAACTTCACCTTCAATGTCAAGAACAGAAAGATTCATTTTGTCATCATCGTCACAAAACACGCGTAGGTTAGCGGTTTTTCTTGCAAGAAGCTCTGCGTCCTGCTCGGTATCGCCCTGTGCGGCACCGACAAGTATTAAAAAGCCTTGGTTACAGCTTCCAACCGTCTGACCGTCAACGCAGACCTCAGCATTGCTCACCCTTTGAATTACAGCCTTCATTATTTATTTATCCTTTCCACGCTGAAAGCGCCTTGAATTTTTTCTATCCTTAAAATTATACTTCTTAAATGCTCAACACTTTCGGCACTGATTGTAACAACCACAGAGCAGTTACCGTCCTTTGTTTCCCTCGCATTTATACTATGCACAGGTACACGCATATTATTAATTG
Source organism: Clostridia bacterium (assembly GCA_017507805.1). GTDB lineage: Bacteria > Bacillota > Clostridia > Oscillospirales > Acutalibacteraceae > UBA737. Next base: position 36,367 of record JAFWAC010000025.1, on the reverse strand, counting down.
CATTCATCACATCAACAACAATGCCGTCTCTGTTGATAAACATTGCCTGAATGGTTGTGGTGAAGGAGTCGGTCTTTGTACCGCCCCAATAGGCGGCAATCCAACGGTCAGGCTCTGCGGCAGCGGCAATATTGTGCGGAACATTGTTGCAATCCCTTTTATGGATTGAAACACCGTGACCTCTTGTTATAAAGCCGATAATATCATCTCCCGGAAGCGGCGCACAGCATTTTGAAAGCTTAATCAGGCAGTTATCGATACCTTCGACAATAACACTGTCGGTCGACTTGGCGGCGCGGCTTTCGGAAATGGGGGTTATTTCGGGCTGCTTTGCCGCAATTGCTTTTTTAGTAAAATCATCCTTTATACGGGGAATGATTTTTGAAAGCAAAATTCCACCGTAGCCTATTGCGGCAAAAAATTCCTCACCGTTTGCCAAGCGAAGCTTTCGTGCAAGCTCCTCAATAAATTCGTCATACTCGTCTTCCGGAATTTCAATACCGCTTCTGCGCAATTCCTTTTCAAAATCAAGCTTACCTGCGGCGATGTTTTCTGCGCGTTTTTCCTTTTTAAACCATGAGCGTATCTTTGCCTTTGCCTGATTGGTAACAGCAATGTTAAGCCAATCTCTGCTCGGTCCGTGTCCCGCCTGATTTGTAGTGAGGATTTCTATTACCTCACCGGTTTTGATTTCGTGGTTTATCGGTACTATTTTACCGTCCACCTTAGCGCCGACCATACGGGTGCCGACAGCAGAATGTATTGCAAAAGCAAAATCCACCACGGTAGAGCCCACAGGCAGATTTATAACATCACCTTTGGGTGTAACGGCGAAAACATCCTCCTGAGAAAGGTCAACCTTGATACTGCGGACGATATCGGTTGCATCCGATGTTGAAGCCTGACTTTCGAGTATCTGCCTTATCCATGCAAGACCGTCCTCAAGCTTCTTATCGTTATCGGTAATACCCTCCTTGTATTTCCAATGCGCCGCTATACCGAATTCGGCTGTGTGATGCATTTCAAAGGTGCGTATCTGTATTTCAAAGGGTATTCCCGCGCGGCTTATAACGGTTGTATGCAGAGACTGATACCTGTTAGGCTTGGGAGTTGAAATATAATCCTTGAACCTGTTAGGAATGGGACGGAACATATCATGCATAATTCCGAGTATATTATAGCAATCTGCAACAGTGTCGGTAATTATTCGTATTGCATAAACATCGTAAATTTCGTCAAAATCCTTGCCCTGAACATACATTTTACGGTAAATTCCGTGAATGGATTTTACTCTGCCCTGCAAGGTAAGCTTCACACCCGGCATTTGCTCTGCCAAATGCTCGGCAATGCGGTTTTTAATTTCATCCAAAATCTGTTCACGGTGCTGTCTGTGGAGCAAAAGAGAATCCTCAATTTCAGCATACGCCACAGGGTCAAGGTGCTTGATTGCCAAGTCCTCAAGCTCCTCTTTTACCGAACGGATACCCAATCTGTGAGCAATGGGGGCATAAATTTCCAGAGTTTCAACAGATTTATCCCTCTGCTTCTGGTCAGGAACAGCATCTATGGTACGCATATTATGAAGGCGGTCTGCCAGCTTTATTATTATTACCCTGATGTCCTGTCCCATTGCAATGAGCATTTTTCTCAAGGATTCTGCCTGTTGCTGTTCCTTGGTGGTAAAGCTGAGTCTGCCGATTTTTGTGACACCGTCAACCAAAAGCGCAACCTCTGCGCCAAACTCATTTTTAATATCCTCAACAGTGGCATCGGTATCCTCAACAACATCGTGCAAAAGCGCCGCCGCAACAGACTCACTGTCCATTCCAAGTGAAACGACAATCTTAGCAACATTATACGGATGAATATAATAATCCTCATTAGTACAGCGCTTCTGTCCCTCATGAGCAGCCACGCAACGCTCAAATGCGCGCTTTACCATATCATAATCATAACCGCCGCCAAAGTCTTTCATACATTTATAAAGCTCATTATAATCTCTTTGCTGTTGACTATTCATTAAAGCTGCTCCTTTCAGAAAGTAATTTATATGTAGGGGAAGCTGTCAGACTTGTTTTAGGTGCGCCGTTTACTGCACTATAAAACCCCTTAGCATCCTTTTCTATGAGTTTTAACTCCTCCAAGGTCTTTATGGCGGCGCAGGTCTTTCCATAACCGATTTTATTCATAAAAATATATTTTATTCTATCTGACAAGACCTTTTTTTCACAAACAAAGCGGTATATACTGCCAACCTCCTCGCGCGAGGGAAAAATGGGGGTTGTGTCAAGCTCCTTGCCGGCACAAAAGGCATTAAAAAGCGACAAATCCTCAAATACTTTATCATCGTCAATACCGTTAATTCTGACTGCCCTTATTTGTATTGATACAGAATATTCACCCTTGAAATAATTGCTTTCAATATTGACAGCCAAATCAAGAACATCACCCACCTCAAAGCAAAGGCTTTCGGTATTGACACCGAAAATCAGGGCTTGAAACGATAACTCGCCCTTTGAAAACAAAAGCCGCAAATGCTTGTTATTTCCTATCGGTGTTATTCTTTGCAGAGTTACGCCGTAAATTCCGAAAAGCGGAACGGCATTTCCTGTGCCAAAGGGCTCAAGCTGTTGCAATGCAAAGGCCAAATCAAGGGTTAGTGCCGATGGATTAAGCCTGCAATCAAGCGAAAGGGTTGGCGGAATATACTCGGTTTCATCTGCATAAGCATTTATTCTTGTTCTGAATTGGTCAACATCCTCAGCTTTAAGTGTTATGCCTGCCGCCTGTTCATGACCGCCGAATTTAATCAGAATATCCTTAGCGCAGGAAATTGCATTATAAAGTGAGAAGCCCTCAATACTTCTGCCGGAGCCTGTGGCAACACCCTGTTCGGATGAAAGCAATATCGCCGGCGCACCGTACCTTTCACAAATGCGTGCAGCAACTATACCGACAACACCGTGGTGCCAGCCCTCTCCGTCCACAACGATAACCCGGTCATACATATAATTGTTCTTTTCAATCAGCGCGACAGCCTCTTCAAAGATTTTCTTTTCTATCTGTTGGCGAAGAGAATTTTCCTCATCAATTTCATTTGCTATCCCCAAGGCAGTGAGCATATTATCACATGTAAGCAGCTCTACCGCCCTGTCCGCCTTGCCCATTCTGCCTGCCGCATTAATTCGCGGACAAATTGTAAATGCCACTCTGCCTGCGGTGACACTGTCCTGTGATATTCCGGACACACTCATCAAGGCTGAAATCCCCGTCAGAGGTGCAGATTTCAGCTTTTCAATTCCACATTTAACAATGCTTCTGTTTTCAAGGGTAAGCGGCATAATATCAGTTATAACCGCAAGAGATAAAAGGTCTGCATAATAAGGCAGTAATTCCTCTGGCTCTTTGTTTTCGGCAACACAAATAAGGCGGAAAGCCACCTGCGTTCCGCAAACGGTTTTATATTCTGAAGGGCAGTCCTTGCGGTGAGGGTCAACCACTGCGTCTGCCGCGGGTATGCTTTCACCGGGAAGATGGTGGTCCGTTATTATCACCTTCATACCAAGCTTAACAGCAAGGGCTGTTTCGGATATCCCCGTAATTCCGTTATCAACGGTTATAACAAGCTTGACGCCCATTTGGGCTATTTTTTCAATAGCGGCAGAATTCATACCGTAGCCCTCAGCAAAACGGTCAGGAATGTAATACACAACATCTGCTTCGCGTTTCTTTAAATAGCTGTAAAGCAACGAGGTGGCGGCAACACCGTCACAGTCATAATCCCCGTAAATCGCGATTTTTTCACCTGCGGTAACAGAATTATTCAGAAGCTCCGCCGCTTTACTGATATCCGCCATTTCCCAAGGGTCGGTGAAATAAGGCTCATCGGTTAAAAACTGTTCCAAATCCATTGGATCGGTATACCCTCTTGCCGATGCTATAAGTGCAACAATCGGGTCTGTTTCACATGTTGCTGCCAGCTCCTTTGCCAGCTCTTTATCATATTCTGCAACACACCATTTTTTCAAAGCCATACATTTTTCACCGTCCAAATCCAAAAACAGAATATATTTAATTAATTTTACCACCAAATACAAATATTTTCAACTTTTTTTAATGACTATTCTCAACAAAATTCATTTTTTTGCTTGAACAGATAAAAACAGACCATATTTCAGAGTGTTCCCCTAAAATACGGTCTGTTAATTTCATTCATCAATTTGCTTTGTAAATTATGGTTTGGCGGTGAGTTGAATTGCATCGTAAGTATGCCTCCCTTAACTAAAGGGAGGTGGCAAAACCGTTAGGTTTTGACGGAGGGATACCGTGCAAAAGGTAGTAATATATAATTTTTATGTGTATCCCCCAGACAAACGCTTTGCGTTTGCCAGCCCCCTTTAGGCAAGGGGGCCATGGGGTTGTGCTGTCAATTAACACCCCGCTAAACTATAATTTGTTTTTTCACATCACATTTTAAAACCAATATATTACCTTTAAATTGTCATAACAGACGATAATTTTAAATCCTCAATAATACCAAGCATAAGCTTTGTCAAAATAGTCAAATCAACTGAATTGGTATCACGGTTACGGTCAAGGTCGGATGTTGTTCTGCCGCTTTCGACATTTCCTGCTAAAACCTTTTTAAATCTTATCAAATCTTTAATATTTATTTCACCGTCACCGTTTAAATCACCTACCTCTGACAACCCAGAGGAATTAAATTTTTTTGTTGCGTTAAGTAACGCATCGTTGCCTGACTCAATGACTATACTCTCCCACATATCGCTATCGGCAGCATAGTATACACACTCGATATAATCGCATAAATCAAAAGCATTTATATCAATATATACAACATTGCCGCCTATAAACACATCAATAAGACCTGAATTATAAAAAGCGTAAGGGTCAATCAAAGCAAGAGCATTTCCTGTGTCAAGCCTTGAAAGATTGGTACATCCGTAAAAAGCATAGACACCAATGGAGTTAGTCTCGTCAGGAAGCTTAACCTCATTAATGCCTGTGCATTGATAAAATGAATATTCTCCTATTTCAGAAACATTTTCTCCAAATGTAACATCCTTTAACGATGAACAGTTATAAAATGTATAATTTTTAATTTTGCTGATTTTTTCAGGTATGGTTAAATCTGTAAGCAATTCACCGTTAAGATATAAATCGCCGTAACAGACAGGGTTTGAATGTTCATTAACAAAATCGATATTGCACCAAGCGGTAATATCTGTTATATCAACCTTTTCGAGCGATACACAATTATAAAATGCATCACAGCCTATATTCGTAATACTTTCAGGTAATACAATTTCTTTAATATACCGACAATTACGAAAAGCGTCCGAATATATCTTTGAACAATTATTTGTAATTATGATTTTACTTAGTGCTTCAGGAACACTATCATTCAATCCATGGGTATCACCAAAAATATAACCAAGATATGTATTTTCTGTTGCACTGCCGCCTATAAACGGAAGCGTCAAGCACTCTATATACCGGCAGTTATAAAATGCACCCCAGTTAATTTCATCGCAATTATCGGAGACAGTAACACTTTTAAGTGATCTTGGTACAGAACCGTCAGCGCTGAATATATCGTCAAGCCAAGTACCTTGTTCTGCGCTTCTGCCAACAAAAGGTATTGTCAAATCAGAAAGTGAAGTACACTCCCCAAATGCAAAAGATCCTATTGAAACCACACTGTCAGGAATATAAACGCTCACAAGAGATGTGCAACTGTAAAAAGCACAGACACCAATGTTTTCTATTTTGTTTCCAAAATCAATTTCACACAAGCCTGTGCATTTGTAAAATGCATTTGCACCAATATTTTTTACTGTGTCGGGCAAAGTAACGCTATTTAACCTTGCATAATTATAAAATGCATAATCGCCGATAAATTCTGTACCTTCGGGAACGGTTAAATCAACCACCGTTTCATTATCGAGCCTGAGCGTTGTTGCATAATATAACGGATTGGAAATTTTGTTTTCAAAGGACAATTCACACCAAGCGGTCATGTCATTAATTGCAACAATTCTAAGGTCGCCGCAATTTAAGAACGCATCTGCGCCAATTTCTGTCACTGTACTCGGAACAGCAATCGTCACAAGGTTTTCACAGCTAGCAAACGCATTTTCCCCTATGCTTTTTGTTCCCTCGTTAAGTGTTACTCTTATAAGCCTTGTGCAACCGCTGAACGCATTAGAGCCTATCGTTTCTACACTGCCTGAAATATTTATTGCAGTAAGTCCTGTGCAATTAGCAAAAGCCGATGTGCCGATACTTTTAACACCGTCAGATAAAATTATATTCGTCAACGCAGTGCAGTTTGCAAAAGCGGAATCGCCAATGCTTATAACGGGATAACCGCCGAGTGTTGACGGTATGGTAAGCTTGCCTGAAAAATCATCAGTATATCCTGTAACTGTTACCTCGTTATTTGATACAGTATAGGTAATATATCTGTAATAATGGCAGTTATTACATTCAACATCGCTGTTATCGTCAAAAGTGTGGGGTTCAAGAGAAGCTCTGATATATCCGCAAACATTACACTCTGTATCACAGGAATTATCGTATGTGTGTTCTATGGCTCGTATATTTCCGCAGATATTACATTCTGTATCGCAGGAGTTTGTGTATTCGTGCGGATTTACAGTTCGTATATTTCCGCAAACATTACAGCTTGTATCGCAATTATTGTCGTATGTATGCTCTTTATAGCCGCTTTCGGTGTCTGTTACGGTATATGTATCACTGCATATTAAACAGGTATAAACCGTATATCCATATTCCGTGCAAGTAGGCGCAGTATCAATTGCACTGTAATCGTGATAATATCTTGTTGCATTTGTTAAATACGAATTATTCAAGCCTATGCTAATATCGTTCCATTGCTCTGCCGTTCCGCAATAATATACAGTTTCAAGTGAACTGCAACCACGAAATGCATAGTCGCCTATACTTGTTACACTGTCAGGTATGGTTACCGATGTCAACGAACTGCAATCCTGAAATGCATAAATACCTATACTTGTAACACTGTCACCGATTATTACCGTTATCAGTGAATCGCAACCCCCAAATGCATCACCACCTATACTTGTAACACCATCACCGATTGTTACCGATGTCAGCGAACTGCAAAACCCAAATGCAGCATAGTCTATACTTATAACGCTGTCGGGGATGGTTACTGTTGTCAGTGAACTGCACTCCCTAAACGCCTCCCTACCTATACTTGTGACGCTATCGGGAATAGTTATTGATGTCAGTAGCAAACAGCCCTTATAATTACGCAAGCTATAAAACGCATAATCTGCGATAGTTTTAACACCGTTTTTAATTTTATAATCTCCGGACAATGAGTTATCAGCTTCGATAAGATGATTACAGATATATAAAACACCGTTATCCCAATTTTCTGCATCATTATAATATGCGGTATCACCAAATGCTAAAGATCCTATACTTGTAACGCTGTCGGGAATTGTTATTGATGTCAGCGAACTGCAATTATAAAATGCTAGAGCGCCTATACTTGTAACGCTGTCGGGGATAGTTACCGATGTCAGCGAACTGCAACCATGAAATGCATAACCGACAATTGTTTTGGTGTTTTCTTTTATTGTATAACTGCCTGAAATGCCGTCTGCTTTAATTAAATGATTACCAATATACAGAATAGAATTTTCCCAATTGTTAGTATTGTTGTAATATCCTGTGTTATCAAATGCATAACTACCTATACTTGTAACACTATTAGGAATTGTAATTGATGTCAGCGAACTGCAATCCCTAAATACCCCTACACTTATACTTGTGACGCTGTCAGGGATTGTTACCGATGTCAGCGAACTGCAATTATCAAATGCATAATTACCTATACTTGTAACACTATTAGGAATTGTAATTGATGTCAGCGAACTACAATTCCTAAATACCTCTGCACTTATACTTGTGACGCTGTCAGGGAGGGTTACCGATGTCAACGAACTGCAATTCCTAAATACCCCTATACCTATACTTGTGACGCTGTCACCGATTATTACCGATGTCAGCGAACTGCAATTCTGAAATGCATAATTACCAATACTTGTAACGCTGTCAGGGATTGTTACCGATGTCAACGAACTGCAATTATAAAATGCAAATCCACCTATACTTGTAACGCTGTCGGGGATAACAATATCTGTTGCAAGCTCACCATTGATATATAACTTTTCTGCATAATATAGTGGGTTAGAATAACTATCAAAAAAACTGATATTACACCAAGCGGCAATATCTGTTATGTAAACGGTTTCAAGCGAAATGCAAATGTCAAATGCAAAACCGCCTATACTCGTAACACTGTCGGGGATTGTAATTGAGGTAAGTGAGCTGCATTTATAAAACGAATGATAGCCTATGCTCGTAACGCTGTCGGGGATTGTTACTGAGGTCAGCGAACTGCAATTTTCAAATGCATAACTGCCTATACTTGTAACAGGATATCCTCCTAAGGTTGACGGGATAGTCACATCACCGCTTATTGATGTATTACAATCGGTAATAGTTGCCTTACCGTTTGATACCGAATATGTCAGCGTAATACCGTTAAGTGTTGTTGTAGCTGCGCTTGCGGTAATGCTAAACAATCCCAAAGGACAAACCAAAATTATCAAAACCACTGATAATATTGTTGCTAAAAGCTTTTTCATAACATATTCCTCCATCGTCATTGTCAAAAGGTGTACCTTTTGACAATAGTATGAGTACGCCTTTTTAATTGTCTGTTTTTATAAAAAACAGCTTTTTTTACTTTTATGTATTGCGCTTTTAGAGGGTTTATGGTATAATTTGTAAAAATAATTGTGGCTCTCAAAAGGTACACCTTTTGAGAGCCACAATTGCTATGGTTGTATAATAAAATATTTCGTTTAAATTATAGTTTGGCGTGGGAAATGGTATACCGTAGGGTGGGGCTTGCTCCCACCGAAACAAAGTAAAGGACAAAACGGTACGGGTGTCTTGGTTGCCGCCGTGGTCGGCGCTTACCTTTCGCAGAGGTATCGGCAGAACCAATGCCCTGCCCTACAAATTTTCGAGGTAAAGGTAAGAGGTTTGGTGTTTGCTACGCAAACCGATATATATCGTGCCGCTTTGCGGCACACATTACTTATTCACTAATACTCATTACTTCAAATTATAGTTTATTGGGGTTATTCGTAGGGGACGATGCCCACATCGTCCCGTTGGGTTTCTGCAAATTTTGGCGGGACGATGTGGGCATCGTCCCCTACGAAAGGTCAATTAAATTAGTGCGATAAACTATAATTCAGACACATTTACACCATCGGGGTATTGGGTTGCGATTTTGCAGAATAAAAGGGCGGATGACCGCCGGGCTCGCGGCAAACTATAATTTATAAAAAAATCATTGATGAATAATATTTTCAAAACAAAACGCGACAGAGGCTTTAATTTGCTTCTATCGCGTTTGATTTATTGAAATTTTTAATGCAAAATATTATTTACAGCTACAGCAGCTTGAAAACAGCTTGTCAATATCAAGTCTTTTTTCCTCTTGGTTCTTTATAAAGCCGATTTTATTCAAAAATTCCTCCGACAAGGTATCGGCATAAAAGGCATTCATTACTCCGCGTTCTGCCGAAACATGCAACGCGCTTCGCAGAATACCGTCTGCCAAAGGAACATCGTTCAAAGGCTCGATGCAATACACAACCGTTTTCTCCAGACCTATATCCAAAAGGCAATATCCCAATTCATCACCTGCGCTGACGGCGGAAACACAAACCGAAAATCCGCCGAACTCAAGGTTATTTTGCTCAAAAAGCTGTTTCGTTTTGTTTTTATCCTTTAAAACACCCAATTCAATCATTTGCTTTCTGCTCCCGTTGTAACGCCTGTAAGGTGGCGCATTTCCCTCTCGTTTAAGGGACGCCATTTTCCTTGAGGCAACATTCCAAGCTTAACGCCGGCAATTTCTGTGCGCTTAAGCCGCATTACCTCAAGCTGAACCTCCTCACACATACGCCTTATCTGACGGTTTCTGCCCTCTTGTATAATAAAGATAAGCACCGTTCTGTCCGTCTTTCTTTCGGCAACAAAAACATCACAGGGCAGGGTTTTTCTGCCGTCCAACACAATACCCTCGCGAAGCCTGATAAGCTTTTCGTCATCAACCTCGCCCTTAACGGTTACACGGTAGGTTTTATTGACATGGGCTGATGGATGGGTAAGATTATTGGCAAAAACACCGTCATTAGTCATTATAAGCAAGCCCTCGGAATTGCGGTCAAGTCTGCCGACAGGAAAAAGCTTGACGCCGGCATCCTTTACGAGGTCGGTAACGCATTTACGGTCAAGCTCATCGCTTGTAGTGGTTACAAAACCGCGCGGCTTGTGAAGCATTATATACATTTTTTGATTTTGCGGCACAACGGTTTTACCGTGAACAGACACCTTATCACGCTTTGGGTCAACCTTTGCGCCCAAAGCCGCAACTCTGCCGTTGACACGCACCTTGCCCTGTTCAATTAATTCCTCTGCTTTTCTGCGTGAGGCTATTCCGCACTCAGAAAGATGCTTCTGAAGCCTTATTTTATTATCTTTCATTTATTTCTCCCATATATTTATAAATATATATTTTATATTTTCCTTCAAGCCTTCAAGCAAGCTTTTTTTATACACTGCCGCGGTTATCTCACTTTGAGCTGTCAACGATTTTGTTTCAATAACTGTATCGCCGTTTTTATACACAGCCGTTCCAATTACATCGCCCTTATTAATCGGTGCATATACAAACTGCGGCAAATTTATCTCACAGCTAAGCCTTGAAGCGTCAAGAAAGCAGACCGACAAAGGCTCAACCTCTATCATCAAATCCGAAGTCTTACCGCCCACAACAGGAATTTTACAGCAATTATTTTCCGGCTTGATTTCGGTTATTTCAAGCTTTGACAGCCCATATTCGAGCATAGAGGAATGGTCATCCCAATCGTTGGGATCATGCAGGGTAACGGCAATAACATATTTCCCGTCACGCTTAGCCGCTGAGACCAAGCACCTGCCCGACCTTTTTGTAAAGCCTGTTTTAACCCCGACAGCACCATCAAAGGTTTTTAAAAGCTTGTTATGGTTTGTAAGCGAGCGCTTATACGGTGGATTACCGTATTCCAAGGTTGCTTTTTGGGTTGCCGCAGCTTCTGCAAAATAATCGTTTTGCATGGCATATCTTGCTAATGTCGCAAGATCGCGTGCAGTGGTAAAATGCCCCTCAGCATCAAGTCCGGAGGGTGTTACAAAGTGAGTATTGGCAAGTCCCAGCTCCTGCGCCTTTTTATTCATCAGCTTTGCAAAGCCGTCCACCGTACCGCCCAGAACATACGCCACAACATTAGCGGCATCGTTACCCGAAGCTAAAAGCAAGCCGTAAAGCAAATCGTGCAGAGTAACGGTATCACCTGCAAGCAAGCCCATTGACGACCCTTCCACCCTCAGCATTTCTGCAGTGACGGTAATCTCCCTGTCAAAATCGCCGTTTTCACAAAGCAATAAGGCGGTCATTATTTTTGTAGTGCTTGCCATTGGTAGCTGTTCATCGGCATTCTGTTCGTAAATTACCTCACCGGTATCTCCGTTTATGAGAATTGCCGCCCTGGCAGATGTACCCAAAGCGCTTATATTATAAGGCAATATAAAAATTGCAAGCACCGCAATAATACAAATTATTTTTTTCAAAAGCTACCACCTCATCTAATTTTATTAAATGAGGCAAGCTCTTATTACTGATTTTCCTTTTGCTCACCTTTTTTTGGGAAAAGCTCCTTTGCTTTCTCAATAATTTCGGGAGCCATTGAAACTGCCTTTTCAACGGTGGTGAGCTCGTTATAAACCGGCAGCATTTTTACATTTCCACCCGAAATTGCGATAAATGCTATCGGGGATACAGTCACACCTGCACCACCACCTCCGCCGAAAAGTTGATTTCCGCTTTTGCTCGGGAAATCGCTTCCGCCGGTTGCAAGACCGAAGGCTACCTTAGAAACCGGAATAAGTGTTACTTCTCCGACTACTATGGGAGTGCCGGTAATAACATCGGCATCAACCATTGCCCTGAGCTTGTCCATTGTTGTGTCCATAATACCTTTAATATTATTTTCGCTCATTGAAATTCTCCTTGCTAACGAATTTTTTATATTCAGAATAAATTTTGATTGCGGCAACCAAGAGGAAAAAAACTCTTAAAATCACCGATCCCGAAAACCTGAAACGGGAGTTTTCAGACACAAAATCACTTTTAATATTAATTTGCTTATAAGAAAATCCTGCGCAGGTGTCAAGGACAGAAAGCACCGGATATACCGCCGCGCAGACGCCGCCGTATTCAACTGCGGTTTTGGCGGCATCATCACCCGACACCGAAATGTCAAGAATTATGCTCTTAAACTTAATATGCCGCAACAGTTTTTTTATATGTGCAAGAACATCGCCTATAAAGCCGAAAACGGTTTTTACCGCACCTGAAAAGCCGTATTTTTCCTTTAAGAACCCGAAAAATCTTTTTCCTTCTTTAATGGCGGTGTTTTCTGACTTGGCATCACTGCCTTTATCGGTTGTTTTTTCCTTTTCTTGACCTATATCAGACTTGGTGCTGAAAATTTTTATTCCCGCAAAGTAAAGCTTTAGGTGAAAGCTATCTTCATAGCTCACCCAAACCCTGACAGGTGAAAAAAGAATAAGCAACAAAATCAAAAGTATTACACCGATAATTATTAATGCGGTCATTACTCCTGTTCCCCGTCCTGCTCTAATTCAAGCTGTTCTCCCACATCGCCTGCGTCCTGCTCTGATTTGGGAATAGGCGGAAGCTCCGTAAGGTCATTAAGGCTGAAGCACCGCAAAAAGTTTTTTGTTGTGCCGTAAAGCAAGGGTTTACCCGGAAGCTCCAACCTTCCCTTTTCCTCGATAAGTCCTTTTTCGACAAGTGTTGTCACAACACCCGAGCAGTCAACACCTCTCACCTGCTCTATAAAGGATTTGGTGACCGGCTGATTATATGCAACAACCGCCAAAACCTCCAGCGCCGCTGAGGAAAGCGGTGTTCTGCGCTTTATATCAAAAGCCTTTTTTATATACTCAGCATATTCTGTCTTGGTTGCAAGCTGATATGTGTTTTCCAAACGCAAAAGCTCCAAGGAGCTTTTATTCTCGCTCAGGCGCTTAGAGAGCATATCCATAACCTTTACAACCTTTTCAGGCGATATTTCAAACACCTGTGACATTCTTTCAATGCTTATCGGCTCTCCCGAAGCATAAAGCACAGCCTCAAAGGCTGAAACCATCTGTTCCGTTTTCATCTGTTTTTATGCCCCCTTACAAGCGTTATTTCGGCATTTTCCGCCTCTCCGTCTATTTTAACGCGATTTGCCTTACACAGCTCTAAAACTGCCAGAAATGTTGCAACCAATTCCGAACGGCTATCCGCTGTCTTATAAAGATTACTTAATTTTTGCTTTCCACCGCCCCAAAGATTGCGGATTACAAAAATTATTCTTGTGGAAACAGCAACTATTTTTTTAGCTACTATCTTTGTAAACGGTGCGGTTGAGGGCGGTAATTTTCTTTTACCTCTGCCCACCGCAGACAGATACGAAAGGTAAAGCACATCACTGTTATGAACAAGCTCATAGGTTTTATCAAATTCATACTCCGTGGGAGCCTTCACAAATTTATTAAAGCCGTCCTGCATTTCGGAAAGCTTTTTTGCCACCTGCTGACATACCATATACTCCAAAAGCTCTCCGACAAGCTCCTCTTTAAGCTTTACAATCTCATCGTGACGCGGCAACAGGCTCACTGTTTTAATATACAAAAGTCTTGAAGCCATTTCAAGAAACTCACTTCCCAATTCAAGCTCCTCTTGTTGGAATTGCTTTATTTGCTCAAGATATTGGTCGATAAGCTCGGTCAGAGGTATATCATAAATATTAAGCTTGTTACGGGATATCAACTGCAAAAGCAGGTCAAGCGGACCTTCAAAGCCCTCAAACCTGTAACTCAAAGTATTGTTTTCCATTTGTTCACCTTAAACTCTTAATTATAATATAAAACTGAAGGGTAGGTTTGCAAGGAAGCTTATAGCACTCATAACCTTGTCAGACAGAAAATCAAGCGGAATATCAAGAACACCAACCCAAAGAAGCGCCAAAAGTCCCCAGAAAATATATCTTTCATAACGCATAAGCGCGTAATAATATTTATAAGGTAAAAGGGCGGATAAAAGTCTTGAGCCGTCAAGCGGAGGAATGGGTATAAGATTGAAAACAGCAAGGTAAACATTTATCTCTGCAATGTAGCAAAAGAAAAAGAAAACATAATATAAAAACGAAAGTCCGCTTTTAAGCACTGCCAACTGCAAGGCATTTGCAAGAACAAGGGCAATGAATGCCACAATAATATTGGACACCGGTCCCGCCAAGGCGGTTAATGCCATATCCCTTTTGGGATTGCGGAAGCTGTTTTGATTGACCTGAACAGGTCTTGCCCAACCGAAGCCGAAAAACAAAATACAAACCGCACCTATATAGTCAATATGAGCAAACGGGTTAAGGGTTAATCTGCCCTGCCAGCGCGGTGTGTTATCCCCCAATTTAACAGCAGCCCAGCCGTGCGCAAATTCGTGGATAGGCAATGTTAAAAAAATAACAGTTAAGGAAGAAAGAACATATATTAAAATCTGCAACGGCTCAACCGAGCCGGAAAGTAAGTATCCAAGCAACAAGGACAGCTCCCATCAAAATAAAGTTATATTTAATTAATTATATATCATTATTGGCATAAATACAAGAAAAAGATACCCTTCTCTTAATTTATATTAATTTTTAACAACATTTTTTGAACGGTATTCGGAAGGAGAGCAGCCGTAATACTTAGTAAATGTCTTTGAAAAATAATTTTGGTCATAAAATCCGCAGGATGCCGCTATCTCCTTGAATGACCTTCGGGTTTTTACTATCATTTCACAAGAAGCTTTGAGTCTTACCTCGCATAAATAGCTCATAATTGACAAATTATACTCATTTTTAAAACTTTTTGTCAAAGTAGCATTGCAACATCCGAATTTTTGTGATAGAATAGAAAGAGTGATTTTATCCGAGTAGTTTTTGTTTATGTATTCCTTTATAAGCTTTGGCAATCTTTCGTTGTATGCAAAAAGCCGACTTGTTTCGGTGAGGTATTCCGCAAGAACGGTCATTATATTAATATATGAATCTATTAAACTGCGGTCTATCGCTTTTACGGTTTTTGCAATTTCCTCCGCTTTGGCTTTATCGTTTAGTATTCCGGTTGCTTTCTTTACTATGTATTCAATTGATGACGGGCTGTTGTCACGGATCTGCCCCATCATAAGGTATCCTGAAAGTGTGCCGTAATGGTAAAGCGGAGCTACTGCCTCATAAAGTCCGCGGCGGCACTTGTAAAGATAAACCTTGCCGCTTGCCTTTACCTTACAGAAGGCATCAAAATCGTTTTTTATACAATCAGAAAGCACCCCTTCGTCCTGCTGAATGCATTTGCAAAATGCCGTTGGCTCTTTTGGGTATGAATATATCTCATTAAACTCGGTATCGTGAATGGAAATTCGAGTCCCCGATATCATATGAAAATCTTTAAGAATGGAATGTATTTCAACAACTTCTCGCATAACAATCCCCTTGCTGTTGGTACAATTTGATATTTTATCAGATTATACTAATAATAATACTATTTTTTATAGAAGCCGTCAAGTAGAAAAGTTATTATTAAATAAACTTTTTTTGTGAAAGGCGGTCCGGAAATGAGGAAGGCTGATTTGGAACAAATATCAAATGCAGTGAAAAACTTTAATCTCAGCGGTAAAACAAGAGGCTGTATCCCCTATGGCAACGGTCATATTAACGATACCTTTATGGTAATATGCAATGAACCTGACGGCAGCGAACACAAATATGTACTGCAGTCGGTAAACTGCAATGTTTTCAAGCAACCTGAGCAGGTTATGGAAAACATTGAAAAGGTTACGGAATATTTAAGAGGCGTTGTGAACAATCCGCGCGAGGTTTTAACACTTGTGAAAACCTTTTCTGATACTACATATTACAAGGACAAAGACGGTTATTGCTGGCGGATGTACGATTTCGTAGACGATTCCATTTGTCTTGAGCGCCCTGAAAACCCCGATGATTTTTATCAGTGTGCCTATGCTTTCGGAAAATTCCAGCGCTATTTAACCGATTTCCCTGCCGATACTCTTTATGAAACCATACCGGACTTTCATAACACACCTAAGAGATACGAAAATTTCCTTAAGGCATTGGAGCAGGACAAATGCGGCAGGGCGGCAGCCGTGGCTGAGGAAATAGAGTTTGTTAAAAAGCGCTGTGATTTTTACAGTGTTTTACTTGACAGTCATAAAGCGGGCAAGCTTCCCTTAAGAGTTAGTCATAATGACACAAAATCCAACAATGTAATGCTTGATGCCGCAACCCACAAGGCACTTTGCGTTATTGACCTTGATACTATTATGCCCGGATTCTCGGTTACCGACTTCGGCGATGCTATTCGCTTCGGTGCAAGCACCGCTTCCGAGGACGAGAAAGACCTTTCAAAGGTTAATCTTGACATAGAAATGTTTAAAATCTATACCAAGGGCTTCTTGGACGGTTGCAAAGGTCAGCTTCAGGACGATGAAATCATGCTTCTGCCTGAGGGCTCCAAAATGATGACCATTGAATGCGGTATGCGTTTTCTTGCGGATTATCTTGAAGGAGATGTGTATTTTAAAACGGCATATCCGGAGCATAATCTTGACCGTTGCCGTACACAGTTTAAATTGGTCGCTGACATGGAGGCTCATTGGGACGAGCTTAAAAATATTGTTAAAGAATACTGCAAGGGGTAATTTGTAATGAGTAAGGATATTACATTGGTAGTTATGGCGGCAGGTATGGGAAGCCGCTTCGGCGGTCTTAAGCAAATGGAGCCGATTGGTCCTAACGGCGAAGTATTACTTGATTTCTCCGTATACGATGCTGTTAAGGCAGGCTTTACCAAGGTTGTGTTTGTAATAAAGCATGCGATTGAGGCGGACTTTAAAGAAATGGTTGGCAAAAGAATTGCCAAAAGGATTAAGGTTGACTATGTTTTCCAGGAAACCGACTCACTCCCTGACGGGTACATCTGCCCTCCCGACCGTACAAAGCCTTGGGGTACAGCCCACGCCATTCTTTGTTGCCGCGATGCTGTTAAAGAGCCCTTTGCGGTTGTTAATGCCGATGATTACTACGGTCGTTCTGCATTTGTTGAGATTGCAAAATTTCTGCAAAGTGACCCTGAGGACTACTGTATGGTAGGCTTCCGTCTGATTAACACACTGACTGAAAACGGATATGTTTCCCGCGGTATTTGTGAAACCGAAAACGGTATTTTAAAATCCGTAACCGAACGCACAAAGATTTCTGACTGCAAATATACCGAGGATGACGGTAAAACCTGGACAGAGCTTGCTCCCGATACAATAGTTTCAATGAATCTCTGGGGCTTTAACACCGATTTCTTCGGTTACATTGAAAAAGGCTTTAAAGCCTTTTTGGACGAAAAAATTTACACACCGAAGTCGGAGTATTATCTGCCGAGTGTTGTTTCCGAGCTCATTGAAAAGGGTGAAAAGCAGGTTAAAATGCTTGTTGCCGAGGACAAGTGGTACGGTGTTACATATAAAGAAGACAAACAAATGGTTGTTGATGCTATCGGTAAGATGATCAATGACGGACTTTATGAAGGAATTTAAGGGGTTTAAAAATGAAATTCATTACTGTTGATACTTATGATAAGCTTAGCCGCCAAGCGGCAAATATAATTTCTGCACAGGTCATTTTAAAGCCTGACAGTGTTTTAGGTCTTGCAACCGGCTCCTCTCCCCTCGGCACCTACAAGCAGTTGATTGAATGGTACGAAAAAGGCGATATTGATTTTTCTCAGGTTACATCTGTAAATCTTGATGAATATGTAGGGCTTGACGGCACTAACGATCAAAGCTATCGTTATTTTATGGACAACAATTTCTTTAACCACATAAATATCAAAAAGGAAAACACCTTTGTTCCCGACGGCTGTGCCAAAGATTTAACCGCTGAGGGTGATGGCTATGATATGCACATCAAGAGCTTGGGCGGTATAGATTTACAGCTTTTAGGCATCGGACTTGACGGTCACATCGGATTTAACGAGCCTGACAGTGTTTTTGTTAAGAGCACCCATGTTGTTGATTTGCACGAATCTACAATCAAAGCAAATTCAAGGTTTTTTGCCAATGAGAACGAGGTGCCCAAGCAGGCAATCACAATGGGTATGGCATCCATCATGCAGGCAAAAAAGATATTACTCATAGCCAACGGTGCCGCCAAAAAGGGAATTCTCGAAAAAGCATTTTTCGGGCCTATCACCCCAATGGTGCCGGCTTCTATTTTACAACTGCATCCTGATGTTACCGTTATTTACAGCGAAAATTAAATTTCAGCCGGATGAAAACTTTAATCATCCGGCTTTATTAAATGGTAAGATTTGTATTGACAAGCTTTAACTTTTTTTGTAAAATTATATACAATAAATCTTGAGGAGGATTTTAAAATGAAAAAGGATAAAAAAGGTTTTTTAGCAGAATTCAGAGACTTTATAATGCGCGGTAATGTGCTTGATATGGCTATCGGTGTTATCGTTGCAACTTCGTTCGGAAAAATTACCACAAGTCTCGTAAACGATGTGCTTATGCCTTTCTTGGGCGGTATTATCGGTGAGATTGACCTCACAATGCTTAATTGGACAATGATTCCTGTGGTTAAAGATGCCGCCGGAGAAATCACAAAGGAAGCAGTTGTTATCGGATTTGGCTCACTGTTGGCAACAATAATCGATTTTGTTTTGATTGCTTTCTTTATTTTCCTTATGATCAAGGTGTTTAACAAAACCCGTGAAATTGCCGAAGCAAAGCTTAAGAAGCAGAAAGAGGAAGAGGCTGTTGTTGAGGAGGTTAAGGCTCCCACCACAGAAGAGCTACTTGCCGAAATTCTTTCAGAAATCAAAAAACAGAATAACGAATAAATTAGAACCCATATAATTAAAAGTCCTTTGCTCGTTTTTGGTTGATTTTTTTCAAGGTTGGGATTTTATGAAGCTTTTATTTAAACAAAAGCTCTTTTCTTGGTTTGACAGTTATGACATTTATAACGAAGCCGGTGAAACCGTCTACACGGTAAAGGGCGAGCTTGCCTGGGGACATTCGCTTAGAATTTATGATGCCAATGGCAATGCAATCGGAACCGTTAAGGAAAAAATTTTTACATGGCTTCCGAAATTCGAAATGTATTTGAGGGACCAATACATTGGTTGCATCTCTAAAGAATTCACGTTCTTTAAGCCAAAATTCAGCATTGATTGCAACGGCTGGCAGGTTGACGGTGATTGGTTAGAATGGGATTACACCATTCTAAGCCCCAACGGCAACTGTATTGCAAGTGTTTCAAAGGAATTATGGAATTGGACCGACACATACGCAATCGACATTGTCGACCCCTCGGATGCGATTTATGTGCTTATGCTTGTTCTTGCAATTGATGCAGAAAAGTGTTCAAGAAAAGATTAATAATTCGTGTAATAAAAAAGCGAAAGAACCGCATAAAATAGCGGTTCTTTTGCGTTTTGTGATTCATAGCCAAAAGCGAACCATTCAGAACAGTTCAAAATATACCCTGAATTTTTATTATGAGTATATTATACCATAAAAAAGCCGGTTTTTCAATATAAATAATTGAAAAACAGCTTCATTTTTATGCGGTTTTTGAAGTTTCAGCATACAAAGAATAATCCTCTGTAACCTTAATATTTCCTTTAATAGATATAATTAATTTCATATCTTTGGTTACACGGATGCACTCTATTGCACGGTAAATAGTAGCCTCGTCAAACTCATCTACCACTGCCCTATTTTCAGACAAAAAGTTTTGGAGTCTTTCAAGTTCGAGTTTAGCTTTCTTATTATCCTGTATTAACTCCATAAGTTTATTCCGTTCTTCTTTCAAAACGGAAATTTTATTATTGGAATCCTTTATGGCTAATTCATATTTATCAGAGTTGCCTTCACTTGACACGGCTAAATCTATAAGCTCATTCATATGATTTTCTTCATCTCTTATAGATTTTTCAATAGCGTAAAGTTCTTCAGTGCTTTTATCCCCTGTTACTGCATACAAAAGATGACTTCTCATTACAGCATAACCCTCTTCCTGTTGTGCTATAACTTTAGAAAGAGCACCGCAAATTGCTCTCTGAAGCTGTTTCTCTTCAAGACCTTTAGAGTTATCGCAATACTTATCTCCGCTTTCCAATCGGCTGTTACAACGCCAATAATGGAATACCCCGTCTTTTTTCTTTTTATACTTTCTTCGGTATATTCCACCGCAGTCATCACAAACAAGCAGTTGAGATAAAACATAAGTACTGCTATACCGTCCTATTCCGGTAATGGAGCTTTCGGATGCTATATTCCTTGCAGTTCGCTTTACCATTTCTGCCTGAGCACGCTGAAAGGTATCCCTGTCAATAATCGCCGGATGATTGTTTTTAACATAATATTTGTCTTTCTGTCCGTTATTGACTTTAATGATCTTGGAAATACAGTCTTCACAATATGTCTTTTGATATATTATATCCCCTACATACTTTTCATTTTGCAGCATTTTATTTATTGTAGAATGACTCCAGGTATCTTTTCCTGCAAAGGTTTTAATATTATTTTCTTCAAGATACTTTTTTATCTGATGGGTGCTATTGCCGTCAAGAAACATAGAAAAAACTTTTTTGACAATCTCTGCTTCTTCGGGGATTACGATAATTGCTTTAGTTTCCTTATCTCTCCTGTAACCGTACATATTCATATTACAGCGGTATGTACCGTTTTGCATTCGTTTATTTATTCCCCATTTAACATTAGCACTAATGTTCTCACTTTCAGCCTGTGCCATAGCGCTATGGAGCGCCATAGTTATTTCACTTTCTTCTTTTTGAGTATCTAAATTCTGTTCATCAAAATATATAGCGATTCCAAGTCTTTTAAGTCGGCGCAGATATGAAATACTGTCTAAGGTATTTCTCGAATATCTTGATACTGATTTTATTAAAATTAAATCTATCTTTCCCTTTTCGCAGTCTCTTATCATACGCATAAAGTTTTCACGCTTTTTAACGCGGGTACCGGATAAGCCTTCATCTGCGTATACATCCACAAATCTCCATTTGGGATTAGATTTAATAAAATCGGTATAATATTTCTTTTGAGCGTTATAGCTGTTTATCTGGTCCTCTGAATCAGTAGAAACACGGCAGTATGCCGCAACCCTTAACGGTCTGTCCTCGCATTTTCTTATATCCAACAAGGGATTGGCTTCTATTTTTGTTATTGTCCTTTCATTATTTTGCATCATTTTAATTCCTCACTTGTATTAGAGATTTCTTTTCCGTTTATAAACCTTACATTAATATTACCGTCTGACAATACTATGATTTTAGATACTGTATTCTTCATAAATTCAACATTCAAGCAATCCTGACTGATTTCTGTTTCGCATATATATCTTGTAAGTTCCGAAGTAATACCCAAAGAAAATTCTGACTGCATAGCATCAAATTCTTGCTTGACAAAATCAAATAACAACTTCTTTACAGGCATAAATGAAGCATCAGGTTGGAGCATTAGGTTTTTTATGTTTCTATCTTTACGCAACAATTCCTGCGGCAAATCAACAGTTTTTTCTTCATCTATGTTTAAGATTTCAGGCATTGCTTTGATCTTTGAAAATACTGTATATATCATATTTTTAAGTTCTTTATCATCAAGATACTTTTCTGTATAAGAGCAACCGTTGGAACAGTACCACCGTTCTCTTAATTTATGCTTTGCTTTTCTGGTAAATCTTTTACCGCATTTGTTACATACACAGTATTGCTTAAGATATTTATTTTCCTCTGTATCTGTAGGTCTGTTGCCTCCGCCCTTACCCAATTTAACCTTTTCGGCACTTAAAAAAGTTTCTCTTTCGATAATTTTAGGATACTCGGCATCTCCCATATAATGCTCGTTTTCAAGGATTCGTTTAACAGCATTTTTGGTCCATACAGTTTTATCTTTAAAATACACAACATTATTTAAAGTTAAATCTTCGGCAATAGCAAGAAGTGTCTTACCCGAAACATAATCATTAAAAATACCTTTTACAATCTCTGCTTCATATGGCTCTATTTGGTATTCAAACTGTTCTTTTTTATATCCGTAAAGTATTCTTCTTAATTCCATGCTATCACCTCACGAAGAGATAATCCGCCTTTAAGTTCAAACACGAAATGATTATCTTCAACTATTATCCTATTAAGAATTTCCTTAAAGATACTGTAATCAAAGGTTATGATTGCCTTTGGTCTTTTTTCAAGATTATGAATCAAATTTCTTAATTCATCAATACACACTTCATCGTCATCTTCCGAAAGCAATTTCAGGCGCTTATTACGAAGCCTTGCCATTTTATTCTTAATCTCTGTTTCTCGGCTCAGAAAAGCTTCGTTATTGATTGTATTGGATTCAAGTAGCTTATAACAATACTTTAATTTATCGTTAAGCAGTAACATTTCTGCATCTATTTCAGATATACCTGAATTGACTTTTGTTAATGTTTTCTTTAGTTCTACAAGCTTAAACAAAGTAGACCTTAAAATCTCATTTTCATAATACCTTAAACGGTTATAGAACCTGCAAAAAGTCCTTTTAATAACCTCTTCACTAATCTGATGCGAATAACACCGTTGTCCTGCCTGTCCGTCTTTAGTGCATTGCCAATATACACGATTATTCAGTTTCCTTTTCTTAAACACCCAACCGCAGTCCCCGCAATACAGATATCCTGTAAACTGATACTTTTTAATTTTAGATCTTTCCTTATTCAAATTATGGTTGCGGTCAAACATTTCCTTTACGGCATTAAAGGTTTCTTTATCTATAATTGGCTCATGTGTATTAGTAACATAGTATTTTGGAACCTGACCTTTATTTTCAACCTGTTTTAGCGGCAAAACAGGCGGTGTATATGTTTTTTGGTGAAGTGTATCCCCTTTATATTTCTCATTTGATAACATATATCTTATTGTATCCTTAGCCCAAGGCTTACCCACTTCGTTATCATTATTGAGTGTCTGTGCTATATTACCGAATCCCATACCGCTTAAATAGTATTTAAAAATCTTTTTAACAACCTCTGCTTCTTCAGGTATAGGCACAAGTGTTCTATTCTCAATCTTATATCCAAAAGGAGCTGTAACAAAAGCAAACTCACCTAATTCCATTCGCATTTGATTGGAGCGTGACATTCTTTTTGATGCATTCCTGGATTCTGCCTCAGCAAAAGCACTTTTGATATACAGAATGATTTCGTGGTTAAGTATCTTGGTATCTATACCGTCATTCTCAAAAAACACAGATATTCCATAGCTTTTAAGCAGTCTGATATTTTCCAAACATTCCTTAGAATTTCTTGCGAAACGTGAGACGCTTTTAACATAGATTTTATCTATTTTCCCCTTTTTAGCGTCCGACATCATTCGGTTAAATTCATCACGTTTGGCAATACTCGTTCCGGTAACACCCTCATCGGCATAAATATCCACAAGCTTCATATTAGGATTTTGGTTTATAAAATCTGTATAGTACCTTACCTGTTCGATAAATGAATTAAGCTGGTCGTCGGAATCTGTACTTACTCTACAGTATGCAGCAACCTTAATTTTATCGTCAGGCGAAATATCCTTTGTTGCTTTGATAACAAATACCTGTCTTAAATCTTCCATTTAAAAACCTCTTTCGTAGTTGATGACCTAATTCTACAAAAGAAAACACTTATTTACAAATGTGCGGATTATATAAGATAGGTGCAACGCCAAAGCAACAGGCATTAGCAAGGTTTATTTTTTTGAACACTTCAAAGCTGATAAGTCCAGCCTTCAGCATTCTTTTAGCTAAAATATATGATGCAATATAATTTAATTCATTATTTAATTGTTTGTTATTTTCCGTATAGAAAAACCTCTCTTTATAAATTATTTTGAAATAATCTTTTATTTGTGCCTTATTATTACGTCCCCTACATAACAAAAAAAGCACCTATCCGAAGATAGATGCTTAAATCCCCTTTATGTCTTGTGATAATTACAATACATAATTTATGCACTATGCTTCGGAATTTTTCTTGCTCCCTAAACACACATATATGCATAAAACATATATTCCTAATCAACCACAAGAAACGGTAAATTACTTCAATTTTAATTTAATATAACACATAAATATCGTTTTGTCAAGAGTAAAAGTATATTTTTTAAAAAAATATTTTAAGGCACCCGAATAACTAATGTTATCGAGTGCCTTATTTATAATACGGAGAGTGACATTCAAATTTTTAGGAGGCTCAAACATCATTCTCCATATTTAATAAAATATTGTTATATATGACTGTATAATATTTCCGCATTGCCGATTAGTTTTATTTTTAAGCCTGCAGGAATGAAAATGCTATCTCCTTTTTTAATATTAAATTCCTCATCATTCCACTTCAAGATAGCATTTCCATCAAGTAAGATAAGAGATATAAAGCTATCTTCCAAATACATATCCATCGTCGCGTTAAGAGTTAAAAGTTTTGCAGAAAACTTATCGCATACAGCTAATTCTCTTATGGTATTCTTACCATTCGCTGCGACTTTGCCGATGTTGCCGTATGGAAGAACAGATCTTTCGCATTTGGTAACCTCTAAAGCCTTATCTATATGTAATTCTCTTGGTTTACCGTCAGCGCCAAGTCTGCCATAATCTGACACTCTGTATGTGGTATTTGAATTCTGCTGAACCTCTGCTATAAGTATTCCCTCTCCTATCGCATGAAGCGTTCCTTCAGATATAAAGAAAACATCGCCTTTATTTACAGGTACAGAGTTGCAAACATCTGTTAAGGTATTGTCCTTTATTCGTCTTACAAATTCTTCTTTAGAAATATTAGATTTAAAACCGTAAACAAGTTCTGCGCCATCTTCACAGTCCACAACATACCACATTTCGGTTTTGCCGTATTCACCCTCAACTGACAATGCATAACTATCATCAGGATGTACTTGAACAGACAGCTTTTGCTTGGCATCAATAAGTTTTATAAGTATCGGAAAACATGAGAATTTTTTTGCGTTCTTGCCAAGTGCAGATTTACCCCATATTTCTAAAACTTCATTTATGGCTTTGCCCTTAAATTCGCCGTTAAGAACAATATTCATTCCGTCCTTATGAGCTGACAACATCCAAGCCTCTGCAGCAATATCTTTTTTAGTTTCAAAGCCAAAATCTATTTTTAATTTTGTGCCACCCCATAAATAATCTTTAATGGGTGGTTGTAATAATAGTGGGTACATATTCAACCTCATAACCTATATTTTTTATTATTTTCTAAAGATAGAATTTACAATACAATCATTATAAAATTTTCTCATTCCATCTGTTAACTTACAACATCCTCTTTCTTGAACCGTATAATACGAAACTGCGTGCGTTTCATTCTTTTTTTCACAAACCGGTCAATATGTTTTTATTTGTTTGCAGACTTAACTTCTTCGCAATAAAATAATACGCTAAAATTTCAAAGCAAAACCTCCTTGTTTGTACCATAAAAAATATCTTCTTTATTACTTATATATTTAAAAAACTCTTCTAACTTAATCCAATAATCCGATTCAAAATCCATTTCATAAGAATGTCCCCAAATATAAAAAATTTTAGGGGTTTCAGTTTTCAACTCTATAAATTTTTGTCCCAACCTCATCATATTTTCAAAATCTAAATGATAAACTGTGGGATTAAAGCGAAAAAGATTATCTTGCAAATCAAAACTTTCATTTTGGGTAACTGTACGACTGTATTTGATACCAGTATTTTTCTTTATAATATCCGCAACCCCATTATTCACACCGCCGCAAGGATATGCCATACCAATAACCTCATACCCCGCAAGCTCCGACAAATTAAGTCTATCGGTTTCGACTTGGCGCACTATCTCTTGAATATCGCATTCGGTAAGATTAGGATGCGTTAGCGTATGCGCAGCGATTTCGTGACCATCATAAACATACTTTACATCATCAACATTAATTTTATAATGAGATATCTTATTATCGTTTCGTATTAGAATACCTTTTTGCGATAATAATTCAGAGTTTATATTGAATGTACATTTCAAATTATACTTATTTAATAACTCAATTAATCTTATATCTTGTGTTACACCATCATCATAACTAAAAGTAATCGCTTTATTTAAACCATTAAAACTCATAATCCATTCACCCATCCAATCTAAAATATTGATGTTATACACATAGATTTCACTATACAATCATTATACAACTTCCACATTTCTTCAGTTAAATCACAATGTCCTCTATGTGGTACAGCATAATACGAAATCGTATGTAATTCATTCATTTTTTCAACAAAACGGTCGCTGTGTTTTTGTTTGTTTACAGACTTATCTTCTTCACAATGGAATATGTAATATTTAGAATTTATTGGCATTTTATTTACAAGATGCAAAGGCGAAGCAGACTCTAATGCTTCTTGCAAACTACAAACGTAATTATAAAATGCACTATATAATGTTCTCGGCAAATCGGGACGTTCAGTAAAATGATACGGTAAATCACATACAGGGCAGTTAGCAACACATGCTACAGGAGTTCTTTTTGCATACGCCGTATAAACAAGTGCAGAAAGTCCGCCCATACTGCCGCCTGTTGAGACAATAGGCAAATTTTCAGGCAAATTATATTCCTTAAATAAAACATCTATTATTTCATCAGTAAATGATATATTCTGTTTATTTTGCCAAGCCCAAGGATTTTGGTAAGGCACCACATAAAGTATTCCGTTTTCGGCAAACCTGATACCATCTTCAGTATCTTCACCGAACATAGCAGCACCACCCAAACCAAAGAACGAAATTGCTATACCCTTAATCGGCTTTTTGCAAATTTCATTATTGCAATATGCAAAGCTTCTTAAATTATCAATGTTTATAATTTTTTCCATTATAATCACCCAACTTTATTATACCAAATTACTGTATAATGCTATCCATAGCGGCATAGTTACAACACTTAAAACTGTTGAAAAGATATTTATTTGTACAGCCAAGTCGGTATCAGAACGCTTAATTTGAGCGAATTGCATTACAGTAGAAGCCACAGGGGTTATACCTGCTAAAAACGAAATCAAAAGAATTTGTTTGCCATTCTCAACCGATATAAAAGACAGTAATTTGACTATCAAAAAGGTTATGGTTGGGTATACTACAGTTCTTATAAACGAAATCATATACATACTCTTGTTTTTTAATGCTTTTTTGAAATCAATTTTAGTTGCAAGTATTCCCGCTGTCAACATTGCAACCGGTCCAAGCATACCACTAAAAGAGGATGTAACTTCTTTTACAAATACCGGCAACCGGACATTTGCAAAAAGTAAAATCAACCCCAAAGCTATTGCAATAATGTTTGGATTAAACATTATCTTTTTAATGTTGATTTTTGTGTCAGGAGAAAACATTCGTATTCCGTGTGTCCATAAAAATACTAATTGAACCGATAAAAATGCTGTGCTGTATACTACCCATTCTTCACCTAAAATAAAAGTCACAATAGGAATTATCAAGTTCCCTGCATTCGAGTACATAACCGATGCTCTTGATACAGGACTGATTTTTGAAAGCTTACTATAACCTATATCTAAAATCAAAAAAGCTATATGTATGACAAAAGCTGCTATAAAAGCTAAAAGTAAGCCTTCTGTCTTTTTGCTTGTTCTTTCAAAATCAAAGGCATTTATTATTGCAGAAGGCATCAATAAATACAAAGAAATTTTAGATAATATACCATTTTCTTCATTCTTGATTACTTTGAATTTAGCTAATACAAACCCTATTACCATCATCAAGAATAATTGCAGAATCTTATATAATAAAAGTTTAGCTATCATTTTTTATTCCTTTTCACTTGTAATAATCCTAAAAACCTGATATGCAGTAGCCACAAGGTTTTTGTATGCGTTATCCGTATTCAATGCTTCTTCTAATGCGGTAATTCCTCGTACTATTGGGAAATAAGCATCAATGCCGTGTTCATTGCAAGCCTCTGCATCTTCTGTTACACAGCCCGAAAAAGCAATAACTTTTTTACCGTATTTTTTAGCAAGTCGGGCGACACCAATCGGTGCTTTACCCATAACAGTTTGAGAATCAAGCCTACCCTCACCTGTTACAACTATATCCGCTTCTTTAATATCGTTTTCTATTTTAGTTTCCTCTAAAACTATTTCAATTCCCGATTTTAAAGTTGCATTTGTGAATGATAAAAAAGCGAATCCTAAACCACCAGCCGCACCTGCGCCCTTATAATCTTTATCCGCATTACTTGATATGGTTTTTGCTATTTCGGCATAATTGCTGAGCCAAGCATCCATATCCTTAATCATTTCAGGAGTTGCACCTTTTTGAGGAGCAAAGACAGCACTACAGCCCTTTTCACCGCAAAGCGGATTTGTTACATCACAGGCTATATTAAAAATACATTCTTTAAACTCCGAGATAACATTATCTGTTTTTATTATAAATAAATCTTTAAGCCCTATCGCACCGTAAGCAATAGGATTATTGTTTTTATCTAAAAATTCAAACCCTAAAGCATTAAGCATTCCTGTTCCGCCGTCATTGGTAGCACTACCGCCTATTCCAACAATAAAACGTCGGCAACCTCGTTTAATTGCATCCTTAATAAGCTCTCCTACACCGTAGGTTGTAGTAAATAAAGGATTGCGTTCCTCGTCAGAAATAAGGGTTATACCCGATGCGGCTGCCATCTCAATTACAGCAGTATTTGTATCTTTCAAAATACAATACTTTGCATTTACAGATTTTAAAAGCGGTCCATTTACTGCTAATTCAATAATCTCCGAATCAAACCCCGAAGACAGAGCATCTACAGTACCCTCTCCGCCATCAGCTAAAGGTTTCACTATAACATTTGCATTATTGTCCACCCTAAGAATAGCATCTTTAACAGCATTTCCTGCTTGTATAGAAGATAAACTACCCTTAAAAGAATCTATTGCAATAATAACTTTCATTTTTTCGCCTCTTATTTTCAGATTAGTTAATTGGTAATTCTATATATGAATCATCTAAAATGACTGTATTAACTGCGATTTTTGTGGTTATTTGTTTGGAAAACAATCCCCTATTATTTGTATGCCTTACATACAAAGGAAAAGCGGAGGATGAAAAATCTATACGCAGTTTCTCTCCTTTTTTGATAATAAAAGCGTGTTCATCAAAAGAGAAACCTATTTCAATTTCACTATTAGGTTTATAATTGCAATCAAAATTCGAGATTTGGTTTATATCGTCACGAAGTCCGTAATCACCCACCATTTTTTACTTTTGAGAAATCCAATTCCAAAACAAGTTATATAAAATCATATTTCAAGGGTACTTATTAATATTATTTGATTTTAATAAGGAAAAACCAACAAATTATTCTTCAAAGCAATCATAAGAAGTCAAAATGTGCTTTCCAATATCATATAGCATACTTTCAGCTTTTTCTTTAATCTCGATAGGAGGCAAAAGAAGTTTTGAATCCTTTTTAAATGTACGTTTATTATAACTAGGGCAGAATATACAATCAGATTCAAATGTGAAATATCCATCATAGCCTATATCTGCTAGGCCATGCATCAGTGAATCAATATTCATAGTACCAAAAAAAGGTGCTATATGGTTATCATTATTTCCAAAATTATCCTGAACATGAAGAGCACATACATCGTTACCAAGAATTTTCAGCTCCTCATGCTGAGGCATTTCTTGCATATTTGCGTGACCCGTATCCCAACAACAGTGAAATAACGGATGATCTACAAAATCAATAAGTTCACGCATATTCTGAGCATTATCAATCCAAAAAAGATTTGGAATGCACATTTTATTAAAATTTTCTGTAAGAATATTTACACCATATTTTTCTGCAGTGGGAAGAAGTTCATAATAAAATTCTTTATTTCTCTCAAAAGTTTGTTCTTTCGTAAGTCCGCCTTCATACCCTGAATGCACAACAATATTTTTAATTCCTAACGCCCCACAAGCTTCAATACATTTATTTGTGGCATCAATAAAAGGTCTGTAATTGTTATTTTTTACAATGGGAGTACCCATTGGTGAATGAGCTTGGATAAATTTTATTTCCTGCTCATTAGCAAAACGGTTAATGTAATCTATATATTTATAGAAATCCTCACCGAATATACCGCTATTGTTTCTGTAATCAAAACCAAAAGAATAATCTATGTATTTAAACCCCGCTTTTTTAATATACTTGATTGCATCATCTTGCAAATAAGTATACTCGAAAAAATCTCCTGTAGTCGTAGCTAATTTCATAAAGAATTCCTCCTAAATATTCACATACATTACAATAAATAAATTAGCATTATCAAAACTTATGTAACAGTGATATACTTTAAAAATCGAATCGCCTAAATCCTTAATTCAACAAAGGTTTTAAATATTTCTCAAGATATTGAGCGAATCTATAAAAACCAAAATCATTTGGGTGAGTACCGTCTACTGTAACAGCGTCGCATTCTTCGCCTTTAAAGATTTCTCTGCCGTCGATAAAATAAATGTTTTTATCTCCCTCTGCTATAGCTCGGTCATAGGTTTCCTTTATTATTTTTCTTCTTGCTTCAAAAGTTCCCCAATTTTCAGATACCGTAGTTTTATAAAATACACCATGTAATTCAGATGGATGACTGATAACAATTATCGGCAAATCAGGATTTTTATCCCTGACTGTTTTATAAAAAGGATAGTGTGTTGCTTTCAAATGTTCTTCTGTTGGAGCATTTGAATCATAATCCATAACAAGTACAGACATATTCATATTAGCAATATATTCTGCCATTTCCGGCTCACCTTTACCGCTGCCTGAAAAACCAAGATTCACAAAATCCATAGATAATCTGCGTGATAAAAAGCCTTGATAACTGTTTCCCGGACGGGATGCACATCCACCCTGGGTAATTGAGTTGCCGTAAAACACAACGGGAACATTATTTTTATATGGCTCGGGTGCTCCTAATACAGCATCTTTTTTAAGTCCTATATATAATTCCTTAACACCGTGATAAAGTGGAAAATTAATTGTATAATCAGTAAACTCGCCAAAAGTTTTTGTACCTAATGTATATCCATCTTCCCAGTATGTAGGAGGCACAAAGGTTTTAAAATAAGCTTCTCTGCCATCCGTCATGCTATAAATATCAAATCCCGACTTACCTGTAATAGGCATATGCGGAAATAAATCTTGAGGGTCCATCACTGCATGTATAGCGATATACGAAGAATCAGTTTTAAAACGAACTCTTCCTCCCGATGTATTAGTATTTAAAAACTCAACCTCTTTTGAAACTTTTTCGGCATTTTCTTGAGGGAATCTAAGATATCTATTTAAATTCTCACTGTAAACAATACCATGTATCGAGAACGGTACTTCCCTTACATTATACCAAACCATATCAGGCTCTGTAAAATTTATATTTACAGCAAAATTCTTATCAATCTGTTGAATATTCATATCATTCACCCATCCTAACTATTTTATAAACATTAAAAAGTAATTTTCTGTATATCATACTTCTCAATATAATGTTCAGTAACACCTAATTCTTCAACCCATTTTCTTGTATCTAAAGTTTTGAAATGACAGATATTAAATCTTCTATCTCCGTCATTATTCTATAACCAATCAGTCATCTCTTTTATATTATAATAACACATACTATATCTTGCAATGTAACATTTTTTTAGTAATCTTGAAAAAACAAAGCAACTTTTTCGTTGTTTATGTGAAAATATATGTAATCGTTATGTTTTTTCTTTACAAGAAGAGGAGAAAATGATATAATCACAGAAAATGAAAGGATTAAAGGCTATGGATTTTTTAAACAGTGCTTATTGGATAAGAGCTAAAAAGGATTATGGAGATATTTGTCCCATTTTTCAGAAACATTTTAATTGTTCAGGTGATATAAAAAAAGCTTCTCTTTACATAACCGCGATGGGTGTTTACGAAGCAACACTTAACGACAAGCGTGTAGGTGATTTCATTATGGCTCCAGGTTGGACTCAGTATGATAAACGCCATCAATATCAAATTTATGACATCACCGCACTTCTAAGAAATGAAAATACACTTAATATAACAGTTGGAAAAGGTTGGTACAGAGGCGAATTTATTGGTTGGCGTGAAAAGGATATTTACGGTGGTTTATCTGCAGTTATTGCCGCAATTGAAATTGAATACACCAACGGTAGAACTAATATTATTACAACTGATAAGAGTTGGAAAGTTACCGAAAGTGCCATACGCTTCAGCGAGATTTATGATGGGGAAACTTATGACGCTACATTCATCCCTAAAAATTGGGATGAAATAGTTATTCTTCAAGCTCCTAAATCTAATCTTATTTTGCAAGACGGTTGTACTGTGACCGAACAGGAAACACTTTTACCGATAAATATGTTCCGAACTCCAAAGGGCGAGCTTGTAATAGATTTTGGCCAAAATATGACGGGATATATTTCATTTGAGATTGATGCAGAAGCGGGAGAACGCCTTGTTTATTCACATGCCGAGGTTTTAGACAGCAACGGTAATTTCTACACTGAAAATCTCAGAACTGCTAAGCAAAAGGTTGAATATATCTGCAAGGATGGTAAGCAAACATTTAAACCCCATCATACATTCATGGGTTTTAGATATATCCGTCTTGATGAAGCACCGGCTAATATACAGAAAGAGAACTTCAAGGCTATTGTTGTTCATTCTGATATGAAACGTACCGGTTACTTTAAATGCTCCAACGAAAAGGTTAATAAGCTCTTTTCTAATATCATTTGGGGACAAAAAGGTAATTTCCTTGATATTCCTACCGATTGTCCTCAAAGAGACGAACGTATGGGTTGGACAGGAGACGCTCAAGTATTTATCGAAACCGCCTCCTATAACTTTGATGTACAAAAATTCTTTAAAAAATGGCTCCGTGATTTAGCTGCAGGTCAAGATGGTAAAGGCGGCGTTCCTGTTATTGTACCGATAACTATAGATACCACCACCATTCTCCCCAGTGCTGCTTGGGGAGATGCGGCAGTAATTTGTCCATGGCAAATATATCTTACCTATAATGATAAAGAGGTCTTAGAGGAGCAATTAAACAGTATGATTGCATGGATAGAATATATGCATCATCGCGGACCGGAAGAATTTTTATGGGTTGAAGACGTTCAGTTTGGTGATTGGCTTGGTATGGATGCTGCAAACGGAAGCTTTAAAGGCGCATCCGATCAGGATTTAATTGCCTCCGCTTATTATGCTTATTCCACAGGAATTGTTGTAAAGGCATTGAAGGTTCTCGGTAAAGATGCCACTTATTATGAAAAGCTCCATAAAAATGTAGTAAAGGCTTTCCAAAATAGATATGACAACCATTTTAACACCCAAACCGAATGTGCCGTTGCTCTATATTTCAACTTAACTTTGGATAGAGACAAAACCGCGGCAAAACTAGCCGAGCTTGTAAAACAAAACGAAAACAAGCTTACAACAGGTTTTGTTGGGACACCTTATTTGCTACACGCATTATCGCAAAATGGATACTCCGATTTGGCTTACACACTTCTTTTACAAGAAGAGTTTCCATCATGGCTATTCTCAGTAAATATGGGCGCTACCACCGTTTGGGAACATTGGGATAGCCTAAAATCAGACGGCTCTATGTGGAATACCGAAATGAACTCCTTTAATCATTATGCTTATGGCTCGGTAGCGGCTTGGATGTACAAAGTTGTAGCAGGTATACAGATTGATGAAAATAATCCCGGTTTCAATAATGTCATTCTCTGCCCTGTGACGGATGACCGCCTTACCTTTGCCGAAGCGATTGTTGAGACAGCTTATGGAACCATTACTTCCAAATGGGAAATTAAAAATGGTAAAACCTTTTATGAATTTAATGTACCTAATAAAGCAACCCTGATTTTAAACGGTGAAATCAAAGAACTTAGCAAGGGCTTCTACAAATTTGAGATATGACAGCTTATTTTTCTAAACAGATAGGCTAAATAGTAATATTATAAAGTCTTGCAAAACGGATACGGTTAGACCGATCGTAAGCGTCAAATAGATAGGCGGTAGCATAAAAAACAAGACTGTGATTTTTTAGTCACAGTCTTGTCGGGTATATAGCAATCTTGTATATATCAATATGCAGTTTTAAAATTCTCAGGCAAGAGTTTTTTAGCCCAGTTTTCGTCTGTGCTGCTGAGCATAGGTGCAGTCTTAAAAATATAAACAAGATATTTATACGGGTCTATGCCTGATGCTTTTGCAGTCTCTATCAAGCTAAATGTTACCGCACTGTTTTTAGCGCCTTTAGGTGTATTGGCAAATAGAAAATTCTTTCTGTCAATAACAAAAGGCTTTATACTTCTTTCTGCAAGATTATTACTGCATTCCAATCGCCCGTCAAGCAAGTAATTTTGGATGACGGGTAGTTGATTGTTCAAATATGTCAATGCCATTCCGAGCTTGCTCTTTTGTGAAGCCATCCTTGTTTTTGCCCAGGCTGAAAATTCTGCAATTAAAGGTTCTGCTTTTATTTTTCTTAGCCTGAAGCGTTCTTGATGCGGTAAATCCGCAAGCTCTTTTTCTATTGCAAATAGCTTATTGCAGTAAGCTAATGCTGTAGTTACGGTTGGACTTGCTTTACCATTCGGAGATGCTTTTTCTGCATCGGTAAACTTCCTGCGTAAATGTGCAAGGCGGCCTACACGGACTACATTCTCAACAGTATTGTAGCCTGTGTACCCGTCAGTTTGAAGATAACCGTTAAATCCTTTTAAAAACATAGCAGGATTTTCTTGCCGACGGTTGTCCTTGTACTCGTAAAGAACTACTGGATTTTCTGCATATTTACCCGTTCTGTATAACCACATAAAGCTTGTGCTTTGTGCTTTCTTACCGGGTTCGTGTAATACCTGCAGTTCGGTTTCGTCCGCATGGATAATATCTTCTTTTAAGAGTTTCTTATGCAGTTCTTCATAAATGGGCATAAGCCATCTCTCTGAACTTTCTATTACCCAATTTGACATAGTCTGCCTTGAAAGATTTATCTGTTTTCTTTTCAGTTCCTGCTCCTGGCGGTATAGCGGTACACCCATAACATATTTTTGGGTCATTATATGTGCAACTGCTTCGGCAGAAGCATAACTACTCGGCAATACGGATTTATCCTTCACGGTTTTTACTATCTGTGCTTCATCACTTTCTTTTTCACAGGCTTTACAAGCGTATGTATAATACCAATCTTCATGAACTATTACCTGTGACGGAATGAACTTCAATGTCTTGCGGACTGTTTTGCCGATTTCGATCATTTCACTTCCACATATTTCACAATTAAGCTCTTCGCTGCTTAAACGGTGTTCTTCTATCTCTACAGGAATATCCTTTGGAACAACATCGACAAGCGAACGGCTTTTTCTTGTTCTTGTGTGGGGTGCTACCGAAACTTCAATTTCTTCAGTAGCCTTTTCTATCCAAGTGATAGTTTCCGCTTCATCAAAAAGAAGGCTTAACTGGTCGTGAGTTTCTCCTGATACACAATCCGTTTTAGAACTGTATTTGGATTTATTAAGTAGTTTTATCTGTTCTAAAAACCATTCGTTCATTCTGGTCAGTTCGTCAACCTTTGATTCCAGTCCCTTTAATTTCTCATACTCTGCACGTGAAATTGTAACGGTTTCGTTCATGTTATTAGTATTTTTTGTTGTGTTGTTTTGAGTGTTTTTATTTATATTTTCCATACTCAAATTATACCATAAGACTACCCAAAATACCAGCATTTTAAATATTCGAAATCTTTGGTGACTCGTCATTTTGACGAATGGCAAAATGCAAAATTTTCTTTGTTTAAGGCAATACAATACCAAAAACAGACTTTCTAAGTTGTAAAATATTTCTATTGTGTTTTAGATGCCATTTTTTTGAGCCGGGCTGAAATTAGGTGTTTTAATACTACAAAAATTTCTCTGTTTTCACTAAACCGCTG